>JAUIED010000126.1 GCA_030428905.1 Gammaproteobacteria bacterium | reverse complement strand
CTTGCCGGCGGCAGCCTGCTGCCGGTGATGGGGGTGGTGGTGGGTGCCCGCTACGATCTGGCGAGCTTCGGCCGTGCCATGGGGCTGATGATGCTGACGTTGAGTGTTGCGGCGCTTGGCCCGTTGCTGGCCGGATGGGTGTTCGATGCCAGTGGCGGCTACGACCTGGCGTTTCAGATGTTCGCGGTCGCCATGGTCGCAGGCGCGATCTGGATGTGGTGGCTGCCGCCGCCCGCCAACAGGTCCGGTTGAGGGCGTTGAGCGCATTTGCTTTACTGCCTGCGACGCGAGAACAGGGGATGATCATGGGTTTGAAAGTTGTCGCAGCAGGGTTGCTGCTCCTTAGCGGTGTTGGTGCACACGCGGACTACCTCGCTTACGCCGTGGGCGCGAGCACGCGGGTACCGCTGCCTGAGAACATCGATCGGTTGGATGCGAAGTATCTGCTGAACCTGGAATGGGGCGGCTACGACGGTGCCCGTGCGCGTGCGGGCGTCCTGCAGGTGGATAACCAGAGCTCGTCCTCCTCGTACAGCTTCACCGGCCCGGGTGGTCAGTCCTACAGCTGGAGCTACGACCACGCCCAGCAGGTGCCGGTGAACGGCATTGAAGCCATCGTCATTGATGTCATGAACAACAGCGGCCGCTTTCGCCTGGTGGAGCGCAAGGTTCTCTCATCGGTGCTGGCCGAGCAGGATCTGGCGAGCTCCGGCCGCGTCGCCAAGCCTTCCGGCGCCGCGACCGGTAACGTCCTCGGCGCGCAGTACCTCGTGCAGGTGGTTGTCACCGACTATGAGGCCAAGACCTCCAGCAGCAACAGCGGCATCGGCGGCCTGATCACCAGCCGAGTGCCTGCTCTGGGAGGCGTGGGTTTCAAAAAGGACACCGGCCGCGTGGGCATGAACTTTCGCCTCATTGATGCCGAAACCAGCGAGGTGGTCTACACCAAGCAGGTGGAGTCGCTCGTCAAAGGCGGCGGGTTGACCTTTGGCGGTGCCGGTTTTTCCAGCGCCGGTGCGCTGGGCGGCTTCATGTCCAACTACTCGAAGACCCCCATCGGTCAGGCGGTGATCGCCGGCATCAACAAGGGCGTTTACGACCTCGTCAAACAGATCGGAGCAGCACCGGCGGAAGGCAGCGTCATCAAAGCTGAGGGCGGCAAGGTGTGGATCAACATCGGCAGCGATGCCGTGAGTGCAGGCGATGTGCTGCGCGTGATGTCGCAGGGCGAAGAGTTGATCGACCCGGACACAGGTATCAGCCTCGGCAGCACGCAGACGGAGATCGGCCGCATTCGCATTACCCAGCCGCAGGAAAAATTCAGCATTGCGCAGAGCGAGAGCGGCGGCGGCTATGCCCGCGGCAACAAGGTGGTGTCAACCGCTGCGCCGCCGAGCATCGAATATGCGTCGAGCTGGCAGAAGCCGAAGCGGGGTGAGTTTTGAGTCACCTCGACGGCCGGGTGGTCGTCGTTACGGGCGCCGCCAGCGGCTTTGGGCGGCTGGTGAGCGAAATGGCGGCGGCGCGGGGCGCACGGGTGGTTTGTTCGGACATCGACGCCTCCGGCGTGGAAGCCGTGGCGGCGGGCATAGGCGAAGCAGCCTGTGCGGTTGTGGCGGATGTTACCAGCCTCGCCTCCATGCAGGCGTTGGTTGCCCGAGCGGTGGAGCGTTTCGGCGCCGTGGATGTGCTTGTCAACAATGCAGGCATCATGCCGCTGGCGTTCTACGCCGACCATGCGCGGGCGTCGGACGCCTGGTCGCGATGCATCGACATCAACATCAAAGGCGTGCTGCACGGCATGATCAGTGTATACGACCAGATGATGGCCCAGGGGCGCGGTCATGTGGTCAATCTCTCCTCCATCTATGGCAACTACCCGGTCGTGGGAGCAGGGGTGTACGGTACCACCAAGGCGGCGGTCAACGTCATGTCCGAGTCGCTGCGGGTGGAGAGCGCCGGGCGCATCAAGGTCACCATCGTCAAACCCACCGGCGTGCCGGGCACCAACCTCAGCGGTGGGGTGATCAATCCGGAAGCGGTGGTCGGCATACTCGGTCAGAACGCAGCATCCTACGGCGCGCGTATGCAGGGCCTGGCGGACGGCAGCGTCGATGCCTCGCTGCTCGATGCTCAGAACATCGAGTATGCAGTGCTTGCCCCTGAGCACCTGGCTGCCCAGATCCTCTACGCCATGGACCAGCCCTGGGGCGTGTCCATTGGTGACATCACAGTGCGCGCATCAGGCGACGGCTATATCCTCTGAGGGCAGCCTCAACCCTCATACGCCTTCACTGCCTCTAAGAGTTGCCCGGCTGACACCGCTTGAGCGTCGCTTGCCTTGTATAGGTAGATCGGCGCCCGGCGATCGCCCTGCAAAAATTCTTGCCACTGTTCGTCGGCATCGCGCAGCCATGCGCGTGCGCGCTCCTCATCGCCGCCGGTTTTGTTTTGCCAGTTGGCGAGACCCATGCCAACGGTTTCCGGCGTATCGCCAGACCAGAACAACAGCAGCCTGCCGTCTACCACCGCGAACGACTCCGGATGCCCGGGTATGCGCCCGCCGCTGCCGCCCATCATCAGCGTGCACCAGACGCCGTGGGCTGGCAGATACTGGGAGGGCGAGGCCTTGAAGCGCTGCCGTTCCTCGGCGCTGCGCAGCCAGTAGGTGACGCCGTCTACCGTGGCCGAGTACTGCGGGTTTCCAATGGCTGCCTCTGCGTCGTCGAAATAGGCGATGGGTGAGTAGCCATCAAGTCCGACACCGTCCGCATTGCTGCGCAACGTTCGCGGCAATCCTTGTCGCGCGTGACGCCTTTTTCGCGCGCGACGGGTTGTCCTAGGCGCGGCATGTGCTGCCGGTGCTGTTCATCCTTGCACCGTGGGTGGTGGTAAGTCTTGTGCTCGGAGTTTTTCGTCAGCGCATTGCCCATCGCTGGCAGGGTGCTCCCAGGGCGCTTGCGCACGCGATACTCGCCACAGGCCTCGGCCTTGCGCACGTTGGCTGGATGGCTTGGCGTTTCTGGGTGTTCTACCCCGAAATGGTGCAGTCGGTGTCGCACGGCTACGTGTATGTGGAACAGTTTCTGCAGTGGAAGCCCTTTGAGTACATCGTCTATGGCCTGTGCGTGCTTGCGTGGGGTTCGAGCGCGAGTATTGTTGGGCCGGCGGAGGCTACTGCCCCTACGGTGGTGCTGCGCACCCAGAGCGGTACCGTGCAGCTTCCGTACGGTGACATCATCTGGGCTCGGGCGGATGGCAACTACGTGGACGTCTGCACTACCGTGGGCATGCTCCGCACCCGCGCGACGCTGGATGCCTTACTCTCGGGTCTGCCTGCTTCGATATTCCTGCAGACGCACCGCTCGGCGGTCGTCAATGCCGATCACGTTCGGCAGTTGGAGACAAGCAGGGCGTTGCTGTCCAACGGCGACAGGGCGCCGGTGAGCCGACGCCGCCGGCAAGCATTGCAATCCAGGCTCTATCCTCTCTAACCTGCGTGTTCGATCAATTGACATGAGACGAGCCATGGCGGATGCAAATGCCCAGCAGGCAGAGTTCTGGAACGGCGATGCCGGCCGGCAATGGGTGGCGGATCAGGAGCTGCTCGATGCACTGCTGAGTCCGCTGTCGCAACAGGCGCTGCAGGCGGCAGCGGTGCAGCCACACGAGCGCGTAATCGACATCGGTTGCGGCTGCGGCACTACGACGCTCGATCTTGCTGCGCGTGCCGCGCATGCAACGGGTGTGGATCTTTCCGCGCCCATGGTGCAGCGCGCTGCCGAGCGTGGCGCGGATCGCGATAACGTTGCCTTCGTCTGCGCCGATGCCAGTCGCTGGCAGTCAGAGGTGCCGGCACAGCTCGCGTTCTCCCGCTTCGGCGTGATGTTCTTTGACGATCCGGTGGCTGCTTTCACGAACATTCGCAGCAATGTCGCGGACGATGGGCGCCTGTGCTTCATCTGCTGGCGCGCACCCCAGGATAACGCCTGGCTGTCGCTGGCAGGTGCGGCGGCGGCGCCGTTCCTGCCGGAAGCACCGGCAACCGAGGGGCCGAACCCGTTTGCTTTCGCCGATACGGATTTCGTGGGTGGCATGCTCACCGCTGCAGGCTTTCGCGATCCGCAGTTTGCGCTGTGCGAAGCGACGCTGAACCTGGGTGCCGGTTTGGAAGATGCCATCGGTTTCCTTACCCGCATCGGCCCGCTGTCGCGGCTCATCGCCGAGACCGAGGGGGAGACCCGCGATCAGGCGCTGGAAGCTGTGCGGCGTGCCCTGGCGCCTGCTGTGACGAGCACGGGCGTGCAACTGGGGGCAAGCACCTGGATCGTTACGGCAAACGCCAGCTGAGGCGATTGGGCAGTGCGCCAGCCGCGGTAACGGTCCATACTTCAGACCGATCTTTGAGGAACGCTTCGGGGGGAGCATGAAAAGACTACTGAGCCTGACTCTGATTTGGCTGTGCGGTAACGCACAGGCCCACGACGCCATGAACCTGGACGAACTCATGCAGGCGTTCGGTTGGGACTTTGACAAGATCGAAGTCACCAGCGAGCCGGTGGCCGACGGGTTGCACGTGCTCTTCGGGGTGGGCGGCAACATCGCCGTCAGCATCGGTGAAGACGGCGTGCTGGTGGTGGATGATCAGTTCCCGCAGATCATGCCGAAAATCGAAAAAGCCATCGCCGGGCTCGGCGGCAAAGGCATCGACTTCGCCATCAACACCCATTGGCACTTTGATCATGCCGAGGGCAACCTCGCACTTGGTCCGAAGGGAACCTGGCTGGTCAGCCAGCGCAACTCGAGAGAGATGATGCTGAGCGATCACATCATCAATCTGGTTGCGATGCAGTACGAGCAGAAGGCGTATCCCACCGATGCGTTGCCGCACATCACCTACGATGATGCGATGCAGATGCACTTCAATGGGCAGCGTATTGATCTGCTGCATACCGGCCCGGCCCACACCACCGGCGATACCGCGGTGATCTTCCGCGGCGCCAACGCCGTACACCTGGGAGATGTGTTCAACAACTCCGGCTACCCCTTCATCGATGCAGGCAACGGCGGCGACCTGACCGGCGTGATTGCCTTCTGCAAGGCGGTGCTCGCAACGATCGACGAGAACACCACGGTCATTCCAGGCCACGGCCCCATAGCGACCTACGACACGCTCGCCGCTTACATCGCCATGCTGGAGACCGTGCGCTGGCGCATGGGCGCACTGGTGCGCAGCGGCAAGACCTTGGAGGAGGTGATAGCCGAGAAACCGACGGCGGATTTTGATGAGCGCTACGGCGATCCGTCCGGGTTCGTCAATCGCACCTATCTGAGTATGAGCCGCGAGCTCGGCCAGTGATTCGCATAACTTTTCTGCTGCGCAGGAAGCCGGATCTGTCCGCCGAGGCGTTCACCGACTACTGGCTCAACGAGCACGGGCCGCTTGTAGCGAGCCACGCACGGCACCTCAACATGTTGCGCTACGTGCAGGTACACACGCTGGACGACCCGGCCAACGATGCCATGGCCAAAGCCCGAGGCGGTATGGAGCCGGTATACGATGGCGTGGCCGAGGTGTGGTTCGAAAACCGCGAGGCGCTCACCGCCGCCATGGAAAGCGAAGCTGGGCGTCAGGCGGGTGCTGCGCTGGTGGAAGACGAAGCGCTGTTCATCGATCTGCCGCGCTCGCCGCTATGGCTTGGCTGCGAACACCCGCAAGTGAACCCGGTGCCGGAAAACCTCGTGGCCTCGCCGCGCAGCGGTCTCGTGAAACTCTACTTTCCGCTACGTAACCGGCAGGAGCTTGCCGAAGCCGAGATGCAGCGCTACTGGTATACCAACCACGGGCCGATCATTCGCCGGCAGGCGGGGGCGTCGGGAATTCAGCGCTACGTGCAGGTACACCGTATCGATGATCCGCTCGAAGCAGCGCTGCGCGAGGCCCGCGGAACGCAGGAGCCGGCCTACTCGGGCCACGCGGAGTTGTGGTTCGATCGAGCCGTGCTCGGTGTCAGCACGCCTGAACGGGTGGAAGCCAATCGCCGAGCCATTGAGGACGAAGCGACGTTCATCGACTTTGCGCGTTCGACCATGTGGCTTGCCAAAGAGCACGTGTTCGTCGACCACCGCTGATCGCGGTTTACGGTTTATAAGCGGCCTCTCAGAGGCCGTTGTCATCCCCGCAACCCGGGTCTAAGATGCGCCGCCGCCGCAGGCCGGCGGGGTGTCAGTGGGCCACTGTATTGAACGACGCACATCTGCCGGAAGACCCGGAAGGGCAGGCGGAAGATCTCCTCAACGCCATTGCCGATTCGCTCGCCGAACGCGGTTGGGGCGTGTTTCCGCACGCGCTGCCGTCGGCCCTCAGTCAAAGCCTGTGGCAGCGCGCAACGTCGCTTAACCACTATCAGATCGCAGGCGTTGGCCGGCAGGACCGGCACCGGCGCAATCGATTCGTGCGTAACGATGAGACGGCCTGGATCGAGGGCGACAGCGAAGAGGAAACGGCCTGGCTCGATTGGGCGGGGCGGTTGCGCGAGCATCTGAACCAGAGCCTCTTTCTCGGCCTCACCGAGTTTGAGACCCACTTCGCGCGCTATGCGCCAGGGGCCTTCTACGCCCGGCATCGGGATGCCTTCAAAGGTGCGGAAAATCGCGTGGTGTCGCTTGTGCTGTATCTCAATCCGGCCTGGCAGCCTGCAGACGGCGGTCAGCTCGTGCTGTATGACGATGGTTTGCGGGAGCTCGGCCGCTTCGAGCCGGAGCTCGGCACCGTCGCTGTGTTTCTCAGTGAGCAGCATCCGCACGAAGTGCTGGCTACGGAGCGATCGCGGCACAGCATCGCCGGCTGGTTCCGCCGGCGCGAGGCCAATCCGGTTCTGGCGGGCGCGCTCAGCTGATGCGCCCCGGGCAGCCGTTCTCGGAGCATCCGGAAACCGAGCGTTCGCTGCGTCATTCGATCAAGGATGGCGTGTTCTACTCGATGATGACGGGTGGCGCGGAAAGCTACTTCTCGGCCTACGGCATTCTGTTGGCTCTGAGCACGCCATTGATTGGCGTGCTGGCGTCGTTGCCTCCTTTGTTAGCCTCTTTCATGCAGATCGTCTCAGCCTGGCTCGGACGCAAGCTCGGTAAGCGTAAGGCGATCATTGTCGGCGGTGCTGCACTACAGGCGCTGACGCTCCTGCCGATCGGCTTTGTCGCTTTCGCGCATCCGGACTGGCGCCCCGCAGCCCTGATTGCGCTGGTGTTCGTCTACTTCTGCGGGCCAAACCTCGGCGCGCCACAGTGGAGCAGCCTGATTGGCGATCTGCTCAAGGAACGATATCGCGGGCGATTTCTCGCGGCGCGCACCCGTTATGCCACCGTTGCCTCGCTGGCGGCGCTGGTGGTGGCAGGCTTCGTGATCGACGCCTTCGATCGCGCCGATGCGGCAGCCTACGGTTTCTTCGTCGTGTTCGTGGGGGCAGCGGCGGCGAGGCTTGTGTCCACCTACCACCTTACCCGCATGCGCGACCCCGGCCGCGACGTGGCGGCATTGTCGTTGCCCAAGGACCGCTCCTGGCTCAGCCGTGCGCGCAGCACCGGCCTGCTGCGTTTTTCTGTGTTCTTCGCCAGCATGCAGGCGGCCGTTGCCGTCTCCGGGCCGTACTTCACCCTGTACATGCTGCGCGACCTGCACTTGAGCTACCTGGAGTTCATGGTCATCACCTTCGCATCGGTGCTGGTGCAGTTCCTCACGCTGAACCGCTGGGGACGGCTGGCGGATCTCTTTGGTAACCGGCTGATCCTCGTCACCACGGCGACCCTGATCACCATCATTCCGGCCATGTGGCTCGTGAGCACGCACTTTCTCTGGCTCATCGCCGTGCAGATGCTGAGCGGCTTGTGTTGGGCCGGCTTCGCGCTTAGCGCTACGGCTTTCGTATTTGACCTCACGCCGGCCGCGGAGCGTCAGGCGCTGTTTGCCGCGCACAACGTGCTGGGAGCTATTGGCGTGTTTGCCGGCGCAACGCTGGGCGGACTGGCTGTGGCGTACGTGCCGGAAAGTCTGAGCGTCGGCAGCTACAGCGTGGCGGTGGCGACGCCCCTGCTCGGACTGTTCACGCTTTCATGTTTCGCGCGCATCGCCGTCATACTCCTTTTCCTGCGTACCATCCGCGAGGTGCGCCGGGTGCGACCGATGTCGGCGCCGGGGTTGATGTTTCGCGTGACCCGCATGCACCCGGTGAGCGGTTTGATTTACGAGGTGGTGAGCCGCATCTCTGACGCGTCAGGGCGCGGCGACCGCAAGCGGGACGATGAGCGTGCGGATGGCGATTGAGCGTCAGGCGTCTTCTTCCTTCAGCCGCACCGGCGTGTTTCGCTCCGGAAACTTACCTTGAATCGGCGCGTAAAATTCCCGCACCGCTGACATGTCGGCACGCACATCGCCCGTGGGGGCGAAGTGATAACCGAGGCCCGCTTCCCGCTTCGTGTAGTCGAGATAGCCGCAGACGATCTCGGCCTGGGCTTGCCGGGCGATCCAGTAGAAACCGCTGCGCCAGTGCGGGGCGCTGCTGCGGGTGCCGGACGGCGGGATGACCACAGACATACTCTGCTCTGCGCGCAAACGCCCGGCCACCTGGTCCACCAGGTTTGTGGATGTGCTGCGATCGACGCTGATGCCGCCGAGCCCACGCATGAACCAGCCGAACGGCGGGGTGAACAGCTCCTTCTTACCCAGCCAGTAGATCGGCTCGCGCAGCACCATGGCGGCGGCGAGCAGATACACGAAGTCCCAGTTGCTGGTATGCGGGGCGGCGATGACCACCCGACGAGGCGCTGCAGGCATGCCACCTGCGACGTGCCAGCCGGTGAGCTTCAGGAAAATTCTGGCCACATAGTGGCCGATCTCGTATCGCAGCTTCATTCCTGGGTGCAACCTGTGCCGGTGTGGTAGTAGGCAGTGGCGCTTGCGACGGGCCAGATCTCCGCCTTCACTCCGGCCAGCTCCGGAACCTGCCGAGCCTCGATGCGCGGGCCGTAACGCCGCACGTCTGCATAGCAATCATCGAACGCACGCTCGCCCACGTGCACGCAAGAGCATACCTGCTTGGCGACGAAACCCGTGCCCATCTCGATCATTGGCAACAGGAAAATCCACGCGCCGATCAGGGAGATCACGACCAGCGCCGCTAGGGTCACGGAGATCTTGCGCAGTGTCGTCATGAAGGCTGCCTCGGAAAAGCGCGGGCGATGTCGCCCACCAGGCCGTTGATCTCCGCCCATTCGACATGATGGGCTTCGCCCAGGCGGATGACGATGAGGTCGCGGTCCGGAACGATCAGCACCACCTGGCCCTGCGAGCCGCTCATATAGAACGCTTGCAGGCTCGGGTCGATCTTCTCGCCCTGTGTGTCGCTGTGTGCCGTGATCCAGAACTGCGCGCCGTACTGGGTGTTGTTGCTCGCAGGGGCTGGCGTGCGGGTGAAGTCCACCCAACCCGCGGGCAGAATGCGCGCGTTCTCCCACATGCCGTCCCGCAGGTACAGGTAGCCCAACCTGGCCCAGTCGCGTGCGGTGGCCCAGGCGAAAGCGCCGCCGATGTAGTGCCCGGTCTGATCGAATTCGAGCTCGAAGGAGGCTGCGCCGAGGGGCTCGAACAGTGATCTTCGGGCCCAGCCTGCGACTTCCTGGCGGTTGCTACCGACCATTTCGCTGGCCATGCCGGCGAGGATGTTGGAGGTGGCCATGCTGTACGACCAGGTGACACCAGGTTCGCTCTCCACCTCCACAGCGGCGGCGCGAGCGTAGGCATCGCGGCGTGCGTCCGGCGCAAAGAGTACGTTGCCCGAATTGCCGTCGTCCCGTAGTCCCGCGGTCATATGCATGAGGTGGCGCAGGGTGATGGCGGTGTGCAACCCGGCTGCGTGTTGCCAGTGTGACACTGGAGGCTGCGCATCGAGCTGCAGCCGGCCGGCACCGACCAGCAGGCCGATAAAAGCGTTGGTGATGCTCTTGGCCATGGACCAGGAGCGGAAGCGGCTGTTGGGGCCGAAGCCGGGTGCGTAGGATTCGAGGACTATGGCACCCCGATGCACTGCCAGCACGGCGCGGTGGTCCGGGTGGCCCGCCGGGCCGATGTGTCGTTCGAAGATGCCGCCGAGTGCTTGTGCAAGCAGTGTTTTGTCAACATCCGCTGGCAGAGGCGCTGCAGGCCAACGATCTGTGGGCCAGGGCACCCCTTGCGGCTGTGCCTGGAGGGGTGGTGGTTCAGCGTTTGCCCAAGGGCAGGCGAGCGCGAGCGCAAAGATTGAGCAGACGAGCGCCTTGCGCACGGTGGGTGAGCCTCATTTCGGGTTGGGGGGTAGTGGCTACCCTTGTAACCGATTCCCTCTCCTCGGGCAACGCGGAGGCGATGAGCAGGTGCCCGAGCGTGCGGAGTTTCAGCAATTGCATATGTATACCGCTAGATTTCGTTTAGCCGCTTGCGCAGGTAGATTGCGCCGGCGAGTAACCCGCCGCCGATGATCAAGCCCACCCACATCCCGGGATCTGCCAGCACGGCGAGCTGATCGGCGAAGCTCATGCTCGGCTGGCCGCCGAGTTTGGGCAGGGCCTGGGTGCGCAAGTGGTCACCGACGAACGTCGCCAGGTGGCTGGTGTCGAAGACGATACGCTCCAGCAGAATGACCACCACCGGCCCGCCGATGGCCCACAGCAACGGCGCGCGAGACGCCCACGCGGACACCAGCAGCACCCAGCCGTACACCGGTGCGGCCCACAACCCGTGCAGGGCATAACCGAACAGCAGTTGGAATGGCGTGCTCCAGGGGGAGGCAGCGGCCCAGATGGTGCCGGCAAAACCTTCTTCGACATACAGTGAGATGTAGATGGTGGCGAATAGCTGCGCCAGCACGATGCCGGTAATGGTAGCCAGCGGCACGATCCAGACGATGGTGACGTACTTGCTCAGCACGGTGTGCGTGTCGCTGACGGGCATGGACTTCCAGAACAGCACCGAGCGGTCTTTACGCTCGTCGTGAACACATGAGAGCAGGGCGAAGAACGTCACGAACAGGAGCGTGACGTGAAACGGGCTCGCCACCGCGGTGAGCAGCGAGGTGATCTTGTCGTTGATCTCCTGATCGGTGCTGCCGGCCACGTCCAGCGCCCAGGCAATCAGCGCCGAGACGCCGTCGAGCTTCTCACCGTCGTAACCTTCGAGGAGTTCCGGCGGATGCCCGTCTGCGTCGAGCTCAACGCTCGGGCTCACGGTCGAGGCGAACAAGCCAGCCAACACGATCAGCGTGAGCACCACTGCCGGTGCTGCGAGGTAAGCGGTGCGGCCTTCCAGCCATTCACGTTTCAGCAATGTGACAAAACTACGCATCGGTGTGCTCCGCGACGGCAACGAACAGCTCCGCCAGATTGGGGGTGGACAGTGTGCCGAAGGGCTCGAGCGTGCTGCGCGGCACGCCCTGGAAGAGCGTCTCCCGGCCGTTGATGGTCTGCTTCTCGTGCAGCGGTCTGGTGCCGGCATCGATAGGTACATCGGATGTGACCTTGACGAACGTCTCTGCAAGCGTGCTCATGTCGAGCACGAGACGGGCGCGGCCGCGGTGAATGAAGATCACGTCGGTGAGAATGTGCTCGATCTCCCGCACCTCGTGGGTGGTGACCAGAATGCTGCGCGACTCGGTGTAGTAGTCGTTGAGCACGCGATCGTAGAACTGCTGGCGGTAGAGGATGTCGAGACCCAGCGTCGGCTCATCGAGCACCAGGAGGGATGCGTCGATGGCGAGGATCAGCGCCAGATGCAGTTGCACCGTCATGCCCTTGGACAGTGTGCGCACGCGCCGGTCGGTGCGGATGTCGGTTTTGCTCAGTGCCTCGAGTGCAAGCCGCCGGTCGAAGCGCGGATGCACGCCCTCGACATAGTCGATCAGGTCGCTGATACGCATCCAGCGGGGCAGGGTGCCGGTGTCGGCGATGTAGGCCACGTGCTGCATGAGTTCGGCGCGGCTGGTCGCCGGGTCCAGCCCGTTCACCCGCAGGCTGCCAGCGTCCAGCTCGCACAGGCCCAGCAGCGCCTTGAGTGCGGTGGTTTTGCCTGAACCGTTGGGGCCGATCAGGCCGACGATGCGCCCCGGCTGCACCGTGAGATCGAGCCCATCCAGCGCGCGCGTGTCCCCGTAGGTTTTGACGAGGCCCGAGGCTTCCACCAGGCTCATGCGTCACCTCCGAACAGCTGCGCCTGGGTGAGCCCCAGCGCGTCGATACGGGCGCGAATGCGCGGCCAGTCCTGCTGCAGAAACGTCTGCCGTTCCTGCTCCAGCGCCTGCGCGCGCGCGCCGTCGCGCACGAACATGCCGAGACCGCGGCGTTTTTCCAGGAGTCCTTCGTCAACCAGCATTTGATAGGCCTTCGATACGGTAAGTGGGTTGATGCGCTCATCGGCCGCCACCTGGCGCACCGATGGCACGGCTTCACCTTCAGGCAGCGAGCCCGAGAGAATGCGGTGCAGCACAGCCGTGCGTAGCTGCATATAGATGGGCTCGTTGTCGTTCCATTGGCTCATGCGGCACCGGCATCTTCGCGTGTTGGTGTGCTGGTATTGTATAACACTATCTCTCCTGGTCAATACCTGTTTCTTCTCAGCGCTCTAATGAGGATGCTGCGTGTCTGCAGGGTCTAACAGCTAGATGCAGATTCGTTCCTGTACTTGTTTGCACGTCGGCAGGGGATTAGGGTTGGGTTACGTAAAGGAACTACGACCGGATGCAACAATGCGCAGAATACTCTGTTGGCTGATGGCTACTTTCACCGCGGGGCTGGTCTTCGCTGACTCTGAGGTGCGATTTCCGGATTACGAAAACCTTGAATGCTTGAGCGGTGATGGGCAGGTGGTGATAACCCATGACACCTTCCGCAGTGAGATCGTTGCTCGCAATCTGTCCACCGGCACAGAAACACGAACGCCGTACGCGTCGAGCACGTTGGGGTGTCTCGGGACTACTTACGACGGTTCCACCGTGTTTCTTGATGACCTTCGTCGTTGGAACGTTCCCAACAACTCGTTGGAACCATTGTTCGGGCAAGCAATGAAGGCACGCAATGGCGTACGTTCAGTTTCGAACGAGGGTGATGTCCTCGTGTTTACATCTCCCGAGTCTGAATCGTTGTTTCGTGTATCTGGATCTTACCTTTAC
>JAUIED010000125.1 GCA_030428905.1 Gammaproteobacteria bacterium | reverse complement strand
AGTGGGTAAGGCCATCGGCCTGACGCGCGAGCGGGTACGGCAGATCCAGGTGGATGCGCTGAAGGAACTGCGCGCCATGATGATGGAAGAGGGCTTCGAGCAGGAAGGCGTGCTGCTCTGATCTGATCTGAGGGAAGACGCGCTCATCGGTTACACTCGCCGCCTTTGCAAGCGGAGCTGCCGATGAGCACGAACACTCTGCACGAACGCCGCCTGGCGTTCGTCGGCCTCGGGGTGATGGGCTACCCGATGGCTGGTCACCTGGCGCAGGCTGGCGCCGAAGTTCAGGTATTCAACCGCACGGCCTCCAAGGCAGAAGCCTGGTGTGCTGAGCATCCAGGCGCCGCCGCGCCCACGCCACGCGAGGCCGCGGCGGGCGCGGATATCGTCTTTCTCTGTGTGGGTAACGATGATGACGTTCGCAGCGTGGTGTACGGCGCCGACGGTGTGTTGGCCGGCATGTCGAGCGGTGCGGCGCTGGTAGATCACACCACGGCATCGGCGGAACTCGCCCGCGAGCTTGCTCGCGCCGCGGCGGAGCAGGGCTGCGGTTTTCTCGATGCGCCGGTGTCCGGCGGGCAGGCCGGCGCTGAAAACGGCCGGCTTACCGTCATGGTCGGCGGCGAGGCGGAGACCTTTGCAGCGTGCGAGCCGGTGATGCGGGTATACGCGAAGCAGATCAAACTGCTCGGTGGTGCCGGCAGCGGTCAGCTCGCAAAGATGGTCAACCAGATCTGTATCGCCGGTGTGCTGCAGGGACTGAGTGAGGGCGTAGCCTTTGCCGAGGCGGCCGGTCTCGATGTAGACGAGGTGGTGGAAGTCATTCGCGAGGGTGCTGCGCAATCGTGGCAGATGAACAACCGCGCCCACACCATGGCGCGTGATGCGTTCGAGTTCGGCTTCGCGGTGGACTGGATGCGTAAAGATCTTGGTATTGCTCTGGATACCGGCCGGGCGCTCGGAGCCCGCTTGCCGCTGACGGCGCTGGTGGATCAGTTCTACGGTGATGTGCAGAGCATGGGCGGCGGCCGCTGGGATACGTCAAGCCTGGTACGCCGTTTGCGTTCGGGTCCATGACGTTCAGCAATCTACCGATCGATATTGATGCGCTGCCGCGCCTGGAGGAGGCGCCGCTGTATCCGGTGCAGCGGCGATACGCCTGGCTTGGGCTGGCGGTAACGGCAGCAGCGCTGCTCATCCTGGGTGGCGTCGCCCGGCTGCTGCGGGACATTGCCGCACAGCCGCTGCTGCACGAACCGTGGTTGTGGCGCGCCTGGGCCGTTGCCTTGTTATTGCTGCCGGTTTGGGTCTACCTGTCTCGGCGCAGTATTGCCTTCGGGTTGCGTGAGCACGACCTGCATCGTGTTAGCGGCTTGCTGTTTCGCCGACACGCGGTGCAGCCACTTGCCCGGCTGCAGCATGTGGAAGAGTACCGCGGTCCGTTGGAGCGCTGGCTGGGCCTTTCCAGCCTCAGAGTGTTCAGCGCCGGACATGGCAGCGCCACATTTGTCATTCCGGGGCTGACGCAGACACGGGCGCGCACCCTGCGGAGCCAGATTCTGGCCTACGGACGGGGATGAACGCCCGCCACGGTTGGATGCGTCTATCGCTTTGGTCCGTGCTGCACTTTGCGGCAGCGCTCAGCGCGCGCGCCGTGCAGCAGTTCTGGGCGGCCATCCCTGTCGCGGTTGCCACGCTGAGTTCCGGCATCGGCTGGCTGTTGCCGCTGCTGTTCAGCGGTTTGGGCATAGTTGTGCTCGTTGCGCTGTTGCAGTACCGCGCCTTCAGCTACCGTCTGCACGACAGCGGTATCGAGGTGCGCAGCGGCGTTGTGCACAAACGGCAAGTGAATCTGCAGGCTGAGCGCGTGCAGAACGTGCGCATCGAGCAGCCGGTGTACTTCCGGCCGCTCGGTCTCGTGAGCCTGCATGTCGACAGTGCCGGTTCGAGCACCGAAGAAGTGTGTCTGGCGGCGCTCGATGCTGAGCAGGCACAGGAGCTGCAACGCCGAATGCTGGCGAAATCACAGCGGACGGTGCCTGAAACATCTGTTCAGACTGGTGAAGATGTCCGGCGCAACCCGTCAGACCTGGCTATCTATGGGGCGACGAGCAACCGGGTGTGGGTGCTTGCCGGTGCTGCTGCCGGTATTGCAGGTCAGCTCACCGAGCGGCTTGGTGCAGGGTTCGAAGCGCGCACCGCAGAGTGGTGGAGCTGGTGGCAGGCGCTTGTGGGCGTGCCGCTCGCGGCGGCGGCTGTCGCGTTTGCTGCGCTCGCCCTGGGCATTGTCGCGCTCAGTGCAGCCGGTGCTGTCATCGTCTACTGGAACTACCGGTTACATGTGGCAGGAGACAACGTTCAGGCGCGTTACGGGCTGCTCACCCGGAGAGCGTTCCGCATGCGTAAGGCGCGCGTGCAGGCCGTGGTCTTTCAGCAGAATGCGCTGGCGCGTCTGGTTGGGCGGGTCAACCTGCACCTCGAGCAGATAGTGCATCGGTCGACGCATGGCGCGAACGCTGTTCAGCGCGGGCCCATCATCGTGCCGGCGCTGGCGCCAGCGTCGGCGATTCGCCTCGGACGGCAGGTGCATGCTGATCTGCCTGACGTGTACGCGGCACGGTACACCGCGGTGTCTGTGCGCTACTTTGTTCGCCTGGCGCTCACGCTCGGGCTGTTCTACCTGGCGGTGTTTGGCGTCGCACTTCAGACAGCAGCGGCCGCAGAATACCTGTGGGCGATTGCGCCCCTGCTCATCGCTCATCTGCTGCTGTTATTCGCGCGCTTCCGGCGCTGGGGCGTTGCCGTGGATGGCGGTTTCGTCATCATCAGGCGAGGCCTGATTGGTTGCACCTACGTGGTGCTGCCGGCCGCAGGCATGCAAGCGATCTCCTTACGCCAGTCGCCCTTCACCAAACGGGCTGGCCTGGTGGCCTTGGTTGAGCTGCACTACGCCTCCCGCACCGAGCGCATTCCCTTTCTGCCGGCAGGTTTTGCCCAACGCCTGGGCGACTACCTGCTGGCAGAGTGCGAGCGTCGCCGGTCGAGTGCGGCAGAAACCCGTCAGGCGTTGGCCAGCACCGCCTCCGACTGATCTTCCGCTCCGCGTTCGCGCCATTTGCGCAGCAGGCTGCGCAAGACGATGACGAGGCGCGTTGCAGCGAACAGCGCGATGACAATGGTGCTCACGCTTGCCAGTACCCAGCGCCAATCTCCCAGATTTGCGGAAACGACGTGTTCCGTGAGATTGACGTAGACCATGATGCAGACGGCCGCCGCTGTGGCGAATGCCGCCAGCTTCGGAATCGTCACGAGCGCACCGAACAGCACGAGCGGTGCAGAAGGACGGCCGCGCAGGTATCGAAAGGTGATTGCATCCTCGATCAGATCGAGCACGGCGGTTGCCACAGGCAGGCCGATCCACAAGGGGATTTCCTGCCAGCTCAACGCGGCGACATCCGCCCACCACTTTGGGGTTTCGTAGGCCATGCCGAACCACATGGTCAGCGCCATGATGGGGGCGTATACGGGGATGAAGGCGACGATATCGCGCCACAGCGCGTTACGCAGCACGCGATTCCGGTAGGCAATCGCCTCGGCTTGAGGGTTGTCTGCCCACTCTCGCTTGAGCAGTTGCGTCCAGCTGTCGAGTTTTTTCTCCACCCGGCCTGGCGTCAAAGCCAACTGAAGGCCGGTCATGGTTCCCAGGCGGGCGCCGTGTTTGCCCAGTGGGCTGTTGCTGCCGTGCCACGCCACGTAGAACGCCACCAGCATGATCTGCAGTAACAACAGCCGCCCCGCACTTTCCTCGCTGGCTGGGGAGATGAGCGCCTGTAAGGTGCTGGCTTGTTCGTACTGCACAAGATGCTTGAACAGCATCACGGCGACGACGATAGCCAGCGTCGCCGTCAGGATGCCGACCAGCGATAAGGCGGCGGCACCGAGCGTGCGTCGAATGCGCACGCGCCGCTCCGGAATGTCGAGCAGCATCATGGTGATGCCGGCAATGATCGGCAGATGACCCCACTGCACGAAAGCCTCGAAGACCCACCAGATACCTTCGGTCCACTGGCTTGCCGCCCAGCCGGCTTTGGCGGCGGCGCCGATGAGGGTGAGCGCGCCGGTGGCCATCAGCAGAACAATGATGAGACGAAACGCCTGTGTCACAGAGGCGCCGACCTCGTAGCCGATGGACTGCGGGTGTATGCGCATCTGCAGATTGGTAAAGCACTCGATACGGTCGATGATCAAGAAAGCACTGGCGATCAACGATGTGACGAGAACACCCCACATCGGAAACTGGTAAGAGAACAACTGCGCAAAGGATGCGGTGCCGAGTACGGCGAGGCAGCTCCAGGTCAGCAGTCCCGCTCGCAGCGGCAGTGTGCGCCCGGACCATTCGTGATCCGGTTGGCGATCCGCCAGCGCGGTTTTCAAAGTTTCGTTGTTACTGCGTTGCGCATAGGTCATCAGCTGTGGCGGCGCGTAGTTGGGATCTGCCGCGGCGAGCTCGGCGACGGATTCGTCTACCTGTTCGTTGATGGTGCGCAATGCGTAATGCGCTCTCGCATCGATGGGACGATCGATGGGGCGGTAGTGCCGTTTCGCCCTTACCACGCCGGCCCACACGGGGGCGGCAAACTCGCTGTAGCTGTCGCGCCGCTGGCTCGCCCGCGGGGTCACGGCGGACGGCCGAAGCGGGTGCATGTGCAGGCCCTGCTGATTCGCGCCTTCTGCCATCCAGTGCAGAGGTCGGATCGTGAGGGTGTTGTCGCCGTAGCCGCCACCGATGTTGGCATGTGCCCCGACAAACCAACGCTGTTCGATGGAGCTGTCGTACTCGGGCGTGGCGTCGCGTTTGTGATTGGGTACGAACTCCAGAAACGGTGTGAGCTTGAAGCTGGAGCGGTTCTCGTCCAGGGCAAGCGCATGCCGGCACTTCTCAACCAGCTTGGTTGGATAAGCGTTGTGGTGCTGTGCCATGCGGCTGCGCAGCCCTGGAATCGCCAGAGCGTCCAGGCCCAGGGCGCCGACTGTATCGAAGACGCCGAGATAGGTGATCGGCACCCGGCGCGAGTGGTCGACAAGCAGTGCTTCGGTCTCGTTTTCGGGGGGTGACAGTGGCTGGCCGTTGTCCCACTTCAGGCGGGTGATCCGGCGGAAGGGCGGGGCCTTGCGGCCGATCAGTTCGTCCCACCAGTCGTGCCGGTCTTCGCGCTGTTTGCCGATGGCGCAGTAGCCCTGCCAGAGCTGCTCCACCGTCAGCGGCGCGCCGCGATGGATCAGACCGCAGGTGGAGATGAAGCCGACCAGCGAGCGGGCCGTGAAGGCGCCGCGGCTGAAGCCGAACACGTAGATCTCATCGCCGTCGTTGTAGTGTTCCACCAGCCAGTTGTAGGCGGCGCGCACGTTGCCTTCCAGGCCGAAGCCGAAGCCGCCGCCGGTGAAGTTGTCCATCACGCCGGTGCCCACGCCCTGGTGGTAGTAGCGGCGCTGCAGCCAGCCGTCTTCCACCAGACCCTCGCGGGTGAGCGTGTGCAGGTGTTGCACATTGGTGCTGTCGTCGCGGGTATTCCAGGTGCCGTCGAGAAAGACGGCAAGGCGCTGCCGTGTGGTCATCTTATTGTTCTCCCCCTCACAGGTGCGCCGGTTCGTCGCGCGCTGCCGACCATATCAGAATCGCGTGTTCAGCCCATCAGGCTGATCTCGATGGGGCACTGTGGCAGCGCGCCGCTGCTTCCTGTGTCGTCCGCATGACACATGCGGCGGAAAAAACGTCGAATGCTTTGACAGTGTTCAGATGCTCCCATACTGTCTTTTAGGTTCTCGAAGCTCATGGAATGAGTGTGCTTGCGCGGCCAGTGGCGGGCTGTAGCAGTCGGTAGCGGGTAGCGGCTGACGTGAGCTGGATAAGCAGGCAAAGGTGGCCGGAGAAGCCAACGGGCCTTTTAAACGACGGGACGAGCATCGATGAACTGTGATAGCTGCGGCGCGGCCGCCAGCGACGGTGCGCGCTTTTGCGGCCAGTGCGGGAAAGCGCTGGCGGCGCGATGCGCAAGCTGCGCGCAACCCTTGGTGGAGGGCGCGCGTTTCTGTTCGCATTGTGGTGTTGCCGTAGCTGCGGCGGCGAAACCAGCCGGGGTTCGGGCCGCACGAACCGAGCAACGGCAGCTGACGACGCTGTTCTGCGACCTCGTGGGCTCCACCCACCTTGCATCCCGTATCGATGCCGAAGATCTGCGTGATGTGCTGAACCGCTATCAGCTCACTTGTCTGGACGTGCTGCGTCGCTACGACGGCTATCTGGCGCAATACCTGGGCGACGGTCTGCTGTGCTACTTCGGCTATCCCGCGGCATCGGAGCACGATGCGGAGAATTCCGCGCGGGCAGGCCTTGCCATGATCGAGGCGGTGTCGGCGCTGGACCTTGAGGTGGACGGTCAATCGTTGCAGCTCGAGGTCCGCGTGGGCATCCATACCGGCCCGGTGGTGGTGGGTGAAGTAGGTACCGGAGAGCGCAAAGAAACGCTGGCGGTGGGCGCCACCACCAATCTCGCGGCGCGTCTGCAGGCCGCCGCCGAACCGAACACGGTGCTGATCAGCGAGCAGACTCATCAGCTTCTGCGTGGCCGTTTGACGACGCTGGCGCTGGGCGCTCGGGAATTTGCCGGTGTGCGCAGCGCCGTGCGGGTGTTCCGCGTGGTCGCGGGCCAGGAAAATCCGGGCAGCGAGGTTTCGCCTGTGCGCTTGAGCCCCTTCACCGGGCGGGCCGCAGATCTGGCCATTCTGCTGGATCGGGCCAGGAAGGCTCAGGCAGGCTATGGGCAGTGCGTGCTCGTTGCTGGTGAGCCGGGTATCGGCAAATCGCGGCTGGTGCGGGGACTTCGCGACGAGCTTCTCAACCTGCCCGTCGGTTGGCTCGAGTGCCGTGCCGAGCATCTTACCCACGCCCGACCGCTGGCGCCGGTGGTGACGTTGATCGAGAGCAACCTCGGGCTCACAACGATCGCCGACGAGGCGGAGCGCCGCCGGCTGCTGGTGCAGGGCCTGGAGATGGTGGGTATGTCGGCGCCGGAAGATCTGGCGCTCATCGCGCAGCTACTCAACCTCGCTACCGACGACGAACAGGCCCTGATTGGCAACCTGCAGGGCGATGTGCGCGCGCGCCTTGTAGATGCGCTGGCCCGTTGGATTATTGCACTGTCGGCTGCGCGCTCTATCGTTCTGGTGGTTGAAGATCTGCAGTGGTTGGATACCAACTCGGCGAGCTGGGTCGGCCGGGTTGCCGAGCTGGTACACAATCAGCGGGTGTTGCTCATCGCCACGCAACGGCCACAGCCCGTGCCGCGTTGGGTGGAGCAGCCGAATGCGCTGCTGCTGTCGCTGTCGGCGCTGGATCCGCAGGAAGCCCGCGCGCTGGTCGAGCGGCTGGCTTCCCGCCGCCGGCTGACGGGTGCAGACATCGTCGACGCCATCGTTGGCCGTGCCGACGGCAACCCGCTGTTCATCGAAGAGCTGGTGCAGAACCTCCAGCAGAACGTTGAACAGGCGGTTGGCCTCGTGCCCATGTCGCTGCAGGACCTTCTGATGGCACGACTCGATGCGGTGGGCGACGCAAAACCCACCGCGCAGTTGGGCGCCTGCCTCGGCCGGCAGTTCGAGTTCGACCTGCTGGCGGCGGTGAGTGGCGATACGCCCGATGCCTTGAGGGAACACATCGACAAGCTGGTGGAAGCAGGGCTCCTCTATCGCCGTCGCGCCGACACCGAAACCTATCTCTTCAAGCACGCACTGACCCGGGACACCGCCTATCAGTCGCTCGTGCGCTCCGAGCGGCGTCAACGGCACCAGCAGATCGCTGATCTGTTGTGCTCTGATGCGTTCGAGGATCGTGTCGCGCCGGAGGTCATTGCGCACCACTACACCTGCGCGCAGAACTACCCGCGTGCGGTCGAGTTTCTTATCCGCGCGGGTGAGAAGGAGCGTGCCCAGCACGCCATCGTCGAGGCAGAGGTGCACTATCACAGCGCGCTGGACATGCTGCTGGAGATGCCGCCGGGCAGCGCCCGGGATGGGCAGGAACTATCCATCCGCATGGCGCTCGGGCGGCTGCTCATGGCGACTTCCGGCTATAGCGCCGCAGAAGTGGAGGCCAACGCCTTGCGGGTGGGCGAACTCTGCGACGATCTTGGTGACGAGCCCAGGGTGTTTCCGGCGCTCTTCGAGCAGTGGAGCGTTGCCATGGGGCAGGAGGACGGCCCGCGTATGCTCGGCTTCGCGGAACGGCTTCTGGGCCATGCGCAACGCATAAACGACGCCGGCCTGATGGTGGAAACGGAGCTCGCCATGGCCGCAACGCGCCGCGTGCTCGGAGAGCCTGCGAGCAGCGTTGAGCATGCCACGCGCAGCATCGGTTTCTATGACTTTGAACGCGATCGGGCGCATGTGCACATGTATGGACAGGATCCATGCGTGATGTCGTATGCGCTTGGCGGTCTCGCCCTTGCCGTGATGGGTCGCCTCGATGAAGCGCTGCGCTGGGCCGACGATGGGTTGCGTCTGGCGCAGCGCACGGAGCACCCGTACTCGGTGGTGTGCGCGCACGCGTTTCGAGCGCCGGTATGCAACCTGCGCGGCGATTGGCAGGAGGCGCTACAAGCGGCGGATGCGCAGCATCGGTTGTCGCTGGAAGGCGGTTTTGCGCTGTATGAGGCGGGTGCGTTGGGGCATCGCGCGACGGCGCTGAACGGGCTCGGACGCTACGACGAAGCGGCGACCGCGGCGGCTTCTTCGGCTCAGGGGTACCAGGCGGCAAATGCGTTGACCGGCTCCATGACGCCACTGATTGCGCTCGCCGAAGCGCAGCTCGCCTTGGGCCAGCTCGACCGGTGCGGGCAGACGCTTGCGCGGGCGCACGAACTGAAGGGGCGGGGAGTGACGCCCTACAAGTGGCCTGAGCTGCTGTCGGTGCAGGCTGGTCTGCTGGTGGCGCGCGAAGGCGGGTTGGGTGAAGAGGCCTGCGCGATATACACCGAAGCGATCGACACGGCACAGGGGCAGGGCGCATTGCTGACCGCGCTCACGTCTGCGCACGCGTTTGCGCAGGCGTTGCTTGCGGCGGATCGCGCAGACGACGCAGCGCAACTGTTGGATACACATCTGTCTGCCATAGCTGCGACCGGCGACGATGCGCCCGTGATTGCAGTGGCCAGACACTTTCTCAGTCAGGCCGGGAGCTAGCGTATGCTGTTTGCCAATCGAATCTGGATCGCGCAGTTCTTCTGGGCCTTCGGCGGCGGCTTGCCGTTCCTGCTCTTTCCCCGATTCATCGCCTCCTGGACGACAGGCGTGCCTATGGCCGAGGTGCCGGACATCGAGGTCGATCAGGTGATGCTGGTGGGTGCCACATCCATGGGCCTGGTCGCAGCGAACGCCCTCGCGCTCACCCGCCAGACGCTTGCCTGGCAGCGTGGCATGGCGGTGATCTTCATCATCTTTCTGGTCGAGTGGTCGTTCATCCTCTGGTACGACCAGCTGCAGGGCCATTACCAGGACTTCGTGCCGCTGCTCACCATCGTGCCGGCGTTGACCTTTGCCCTGCTGAACATCTGGATCATGCTGCAGCCGGGACGCAGCGAGCCAGTACCGCGCACCCGAATCGATGCCAAGCCGACGCGGTTACGCTGGTTGTGGGGCGTGCAGGGCACGTACTACCTCATCGAAGCGCTGGTCTGTCTGCTGGCGGCGCCTGCCGTCATTGCCTGGGTGACCGTTGCGGGCGTGCAGGTCACGGAGATTGCGCTGGAGCAGGTGCGCATCGTCTCTGCCTGGACTCTCACGCTCGCCCTGGTCAGCATCTATGCGGCGCTGGAAAATCGCATCCGTGACTGGCGTCAGTACCGATGGCCGTTTCTGATTGCGCTCACGGTGCGCGCTGTCGGGTTTGCGGTAGTCGCCACGGGTGATGTGTACGAGCCACTGGTGGCGGTGAGCCTCATGGTGCCGGCCATTGTCTTTGCCACGTTCGGTTTCCTCTGGACGCTCGGCGACGTGCCGCCGGCTTTTCGTGAAGTGGCGCCGGTGGGCGGTCGACACTTTGTCAGCGATGCGCCTGCCAAGCAGCCCAAGGCTGTTGGCATAGTGACGCTCTGGGTGGTGCAGGGGCTGCTGCTGTTCATCGGCGGCATATTCTGTCTGTTCTTTCCCTACGCGCTGGTGGACGCCGTCGTCAACAACCGGGACGTCAACCCGGAGCACTATCACTACGCGGCAGATGCCCTGCGGGTGACCGGTTCCCTCGTGTTTGGTCTGAGCGGCTTTACCGTGTTCGCCCTCATGTTGTCCCAGACCGTAGCGAGACGGCGCTTTGCCATTCTTTTTCTGGCCTGCTTTGCGGCGCTCAGCCTGACGCTGTGGGCAGCCTTCGCCAGCGGCCTGTACGATGCCACCGTCATCCTGTTTTGCGCGGTGCTGACACTGCTTGCAATCTTCAATGTCAACTGGGCGCTGCAGGAGCCACCCGGCAAGAAGCTGCAGAACAACGCCGGTGTTGCCGGCTCGAAGCCGCCCAGTTCGTGGGCGGCCTGGTTCTTTCAGTTGCTGGTGCTCGCGATGGCAGCGATTGCTTTATTCTTCGCCGCCGAGCATGCGCTCGCGTTTCTAAGCGAAGGCGGCAATCTGAATCTCGATGCCGATGCTCAGCTTCTGGTGCACCATCAGTGGCAGCTCGTGGGCATCATGACGGCGGTGTTTGCCGGCTTGTCTGGGTTCGGCATGGTTGCACAGCGTGAGAGCCTGTGGCGTGGATTTGCGTTTCTTTCCAGCGCCACGTTTCTGGTGGTGGCGTTAACCCTCGTATTCGTGACCTTCACGGACCGTTACCATCTGGCGTCATTGAGTATGGTTGCGGCGGCGGTGGTCTTTTTCTACATGAACCGCAGCATCATGCGGCATCCGGCCACCTGGGAGACGGACGACAGCGACATCGAAGACGCCTGGACGCTTCTCGACCTGGTCGCCGGGCCGTTGATGGCTTTGTCTGTACTGATGAAGAAACGCCGGTCGTCGCATCTGCTCGGCGTCGGTGCTCGCGGTCGACTCATCGTGGCGGGTTCTGCAGGTGCTGCCTCAGCATACCCGGCGCACGACCTCTTTCAGTCGGGCCGGGAGTTTCCGGTGAGCGTACGCTTTGCCAATCTTACCGAAACGGACGACGCCGCTCTGGACGTGCGCGGCTTCTCGATCAAGTTTTCCCATCACCGTTACGAAAGCCCGCTGGATCTGCTCATGAACACGGGCACCTATTGCCCAGCGTTCAACCTGGTGACATTCGCAGGCTTCGTTGCCTCGAAGTTCGTTCCGGAGTGGGGCTCGCGCGCCATCGTGCGCAAGAACCTCGTTGCGCGGGAGGGCGGCATCGCCGGGTTGCGCCGTGCCCCAGGCTCGTTTGCTGACCTGCACTACTACGGACAGCTCGTGCGCCACTGGGTGGATACGGGCGGCGTGCGGCATCTGGTGCGCTATCGCGCCATTCCCGACACGGGCCTGCCTGAGTCGGGCTTGCCCAGCGACGAAGATGCATCGCACATCTGGAAGCGCGAACGATTGCCTGATGAAACGCGCGCCACAAACTATCTGCGCCAGGAACTCAGCGAACGGGTGGAGCGCCATGGTGTGACGATGTTGCTGCAGGCGCAGTTCCACACGCCACAGCCGGGCGACACCAAGGACTGGTACAACCCGTCTGTGGAGTGGGACGAGCGCCAGTGCCCCTGGATCACGTTGGGATGCATGGAGCTCGATGAGGCGTTGTCCGATGTGGACACGGAACTGCTGCAGTTCAACCCCAACAACCATCCGTACACGTTGGGTATTCCCGCGTCACGAAGCCCGCTGGATTTTCGCTCGATGGCGGATTCGGAAGCCCGCGTGGTCGGCGCACTGCAGCGCGTGCGGTTGTGGATGTACTCGGTGTTCGGCCCACCGAGCTTCACACCGGCGGATATCGATCAGGAGGTACGGTGATCAATCCATCACGATATCAGCTTCCGCAGTTCGTTTCGCAAGACCGCAAGCGTGCGCGTCGTGCCACCATCGCGCTGAACCAGGAGTCGTACCTGTTTGCCAGCGATAGCGCCTCTGGCCATCCAACCACGGATTTTCACTTGCCTGCGGGCATCGCCGGCCTGCCGAAGGTGGAAGACTTCGACGGTGAGAAGAAGGTGCGCCTGTTGCTGCACAAAACCTTCTCTCAACTCCAGGCGCCATTCGTGCGCATGGCGATGAGCGGCTCGCCCATGGACAACCAGGTGGACTACGAGCGGGTGGTGGGCTGGCTGCCGCGACCACGGGAGGCGGATTCGTGGTACCGCGACGAAGACTTCGGCCGGCAGCGGCTGCGTGGGGTCAATCCGAAGGCGCTGTTCCGCCTGGAGGCCGTGCCCGATCTGCCGCTGGCAGATGCGAGCGCGCGTGTGCTGGAAGAACGTTTCTCCACCACGCTCAACGCAGCGCTTGATGCCGGGCGGCTGTTCGCCACCGACTATGCGTTGCTGGACGATCCGCGCATCCAGTCGCAAGTGCGTCCGGGCACTACGGTCGCGGCACCCACCTGTACGTTCTATCTGGCTCAGACCGGCAAGTTGCTGCCGCTGGCCATCCGCTTGCGTTCAGCGGCTATGGCAGGCGCGCCGCTGCGCACCTGCCTGGATGATCCGGGCGCCTGGCTGCTTGCGCGCACCCACGCACAGAGCGCCGACGCGCACTACCACGAAGCCGTCTACCATCTGCTGGAAACGCACATGGTGTCGGAGATATTCGCCATGGCGGCGGCGCGGCAACTGCACCCGGATCACCCGGTGCGACAACTGTTGTCGCCACACTTCGAGATGAACCTGGCGATCAACCACCTGGCCCGCCGTGACCTTCTGAGCGTCGGCGGTCCGATCGACGTGGTGCTGGGGGCCGGCGTTGGTGGTGCCCTGGATCTGGCCCGCGCCGTGTGGGGCGACTGGTCGTTCGCCGAGCACGGATTTCATGCCGATCTGCAGCGCCGCGGTTTGCATGATGCGCCCTTCGAGGACTACTTCTACCGCGAAGATGGCGGAGAAATTTACGCAGCACTTCAGGGCTACGTGGAGCGCATCGTGCGGCTGTGGTACGCAACCGATGCCAGTGTCTGCGAAGACTGGGAGCTGGCGGCCTTCATCTCAGAGGCGCACATGCATATTCCTTCCGGCTTTCCTTGCAAGGTTGCCGACCGGGTGACGCTGAGCAG
>JAUIED010000340.1 GCA_030428905.1 Gammaproteobacteria bacterium | reverse complement strand
TCCATGGAGCCCGCGCGATGATCGAGCTGCTCTGGCCCTGGGTGCTGGCGGCTGCACCGCTGCCGCTGCTGCTGCGTTGGCTCACACGGCACGCCGAAGCCCGTCAGGCGGCGCTGACTGTGCCGAGCCTGCGCCCATATCAGCCTGATGGCGAGTCGGCCACAGACAGCAGCCGACGTGGCGGCTTCTCCCTTGCCTTAACCCTGCTCACACTCGCCTGGCTGTTGATGCTCGTCGCGGGCTCGCGCCCCCAATGGACTGGCGAGCCGATCGCACTGCCTGCCTCCGGCCGCGATCTCATGTTGGCCGTGGACATCTCCGGCAGCATGGGCACGGAAGACATGCAGCTCGGCGGCGACTACGTCGACCGCCTGACCGTGGTCAAACAGGTGGTGTCGGACTTCATCGAGGCCCGCGGCGGCGATCGCGTGGGCCTCATCCTCTTCGGCACCAACGCCTACCTGCAGGCGCCGCTCACCTTCGATCTCACCACCGTCATGCAGCTTCTTCGGGAAGCACCCGTGGGCATCGCCGGCGGCAAGACCGCCATCGGCGACGCCATCGGCCTTGGCGTGAAGCGGCTGCGGCAACGCCCCGAGGGCGACCGCGTGATCATTCTGCTCACCGACGGTGCCAACAACGTCGGTGAGGTAGCACCGGTGAAAGCCTCGGAGCTCGCCGCCGACATCGGCGTGCGCATCTACACGATCGGCGTGGGCGCCACAGAGATGCGCATGCCGAGCCTCTTCGGACGTTTCGGCAGCCGCATCGTCAACCCGTCGGCCGAACTCGATGAAGACACCCTCACCCAGGTGGCGGAAAACACCGGCGCCCGTTACTTCCGCGCCGAGAATACCCAGCAGCTCGCGGAGATCTACGCCCTGATCGACGAGCTCGAACCGGTAGAGCAGGAAGCGGAGACCTTCCGGCCGGTGCAGGCGCTGTTCATGTGGCCCCTGGGTGGCAGCCTGGTGCTGCTCTTTGCCGCGTTGCTGCTCAACGCCGCTTTGGGAGGCCGACGTGGAATTTGATCCACACTTCCTCCGGCCGTTTTGGTTGCTGGCGCTCATCCCAGCGGCAGTGCTCTTCTGGCTCTACCAGCGCCGCGCCCGCGCGGACTCCCACTGGCACAATGCGGTGGATGCGGCGCTGCTGGACGTGCTGCTCGACGACGGTCGCCGCGGACGCGCGCCGCCGGGCTGGCCGCTGGCGCTGGCTACCGCCGCCATCATCCTCGGCCTCGCCGGGCCGACCTGGGAGCGTCTGCCGCAGCCCGTGGAGCAGCGCACCGATGCGCTGGTGATCGCGCTGGACCTGTCGCTGTCCATGTACGCCCAGGACGTTGCCCCCTCGCGCCTGGTGCGCGCACGGCAGGAGATCATCGACGTGCTGCGCGCCCGCAAAGAAGGCTACACGGCACTTGTCGCCTACGCGGGCTCAGCCCACACCGTCGCCCCGCTCACCGATGACGTGCGCACCATTCAAAACCTCCTGGACGCACTGGAACCCGCCATGATGCCGGTGCAGGGCTCAAACCCGCGGGCCGCCATGCAACTCGTGCACAAGCTCTTCGACAACGCCAGGGTCACCCAGGGCCGAGTGCTGCTCGTCACCGACGGCATCGACCGCATCAACGATGTCAGCGAGTTTCGCGATGCCGCCTACCCGGTCTCCGTGCTCGGCATCGGCACGCCGGACGGCGGCCCCATCCCACTGGATTTCGTCAATCAACCCGGGCGCTTTCTGCAAACCCGTGAAGGCGAGGTGATCACCGCGCGCCTGGACGATGAGCGGCTCGCCACCGTCGCCGAGCTCGCCTTCGGCCGCTACGCGCGGCAGCGTCTCGACGATTCTGACCTGAACGAAGTGCTGGCCTCCACGCTTCCCGGCGATGACGAGACGGTGGACGTGGAGCGTGAGTTCGACCTGTGGCACGACCTCGGCTACTGGCTCGCCATCGCCGCCCTGCCATTTCTGCTGCTGGGTTTTCGCCGCGGCGTGCTGGCGGCCTGCGTGCTGGTGATCGCACCCATCGACGCCCACGCGGGGCTGTGGGATGACCTGTGGCAGCGCGGCGATCAGCAGGGCTATGAGGCACTGCGACACGGGGAACCGGAGCGCGCCGTCGCGCTGTTCGACGACCCATCCTGGCTCGGCGTTGCCCAATACCGTTCCGGCGACTTCGCCGGCGCCGCGCAGGGCTTCTCCCAGTTCGACGATGTCACCGGCACCTACAACCTCGGCAACGCACTGGCCAAGGCCGGCAATCTGGAAGCCGCCATGGCCGCCTACGACAGCGTGCTGCAGCGACACCCAAACCA
>JAUIED010000124.1 GCA_030428905.1 Gammaproteobacteria bacterium | reverse complement strand
AGATTCTCACGTTTCAGCGATCGTCGTTGGAGCAGGTGGTATTGCTCTCGGTCGTGAGCCTGTTGGTGGTGGTATTGGCGCTCATCGCCTTTGCTGGCCGCCTGGCCTGGCGCATTCGCAGCCTGCGCCGGGAGGCGTCGGCGGCCATCGACCAGTATGGCAGGTTGCGCACGCCGACCCTGCGCGCGGAAATGCATGCCGGCGACGAGGTGGGCGACCTGGCTCGCGCGGTGTCATCGATGCTGTCCAAACTGCACCAGCACAATACGTTTCTCGAGAGCATGCCGCGCACACTGCGTCATGAAATCAACAATCCGCTCAATACGTTGAGCACCTCACTCGACAACCTGGCGCTGGAAACCCCCAGCGTGCGCGACAGCAAGTATCTGGAGAGTGCCAAACGCGGGGTGCTGCGCATCGGCTCCATCGTTCAAAACCTGGCTGATGCTGCCAATCTGGAAGAGGCGCTGCAGTCCGAAGAATTCGAACACATCGATCTGACCGCGTTGCTCGAGAGCTACGTGGCAAACTGCAAAATCACACACCCGGAGTGCGACTTCATCTTTCGAGGTCCAGGCAGGCCGGCTCTGGCACGCCTTGCTGATTACCGGATCGAACAGATGCTCGACAAGATCATCGACAATGCCATCGATTTTCACCGCAGCAACAGCCCGATCAAAGTGCAGCTCGATGCCTATCGCGATTATCTGCAGATCACGGTGGCCAATCGTGGCCCGGTGCTGCCTGAAAAAGCCGAGCGTTCGCTGTTCGATTCCATGGTGAGCCACCGCGGGCCGAACAACCGGCTGCATTTTGGCCTTGGGCTTTACGTGGTGCGGGTGATCGCCGAGCACCACGGTGGTTTTGTGCGGGCAATGAACCTCACGGATGGATCGGGTGTGGCCATCATGGTGCAGTTGCCGGCCCTGGAAACGGACAGCCGCGAAGCGATGTCTACCCCGCCGCGCGGTATCCCTGCGGTCGTCTCCGGCGGCTAACCGAGTCGGTAGCTGGACTCAAGGCTCAACGGGCCATCGCAGACCACGTCGCCGCGCGCAACCAGATACTCCAGCGCTGCAAACACGCTTCTACCAGCGGCGGGAAACATGAATTCCGGCGTGCCGACGTACATGACCGGCACCATGTCGGAAATCTTGTCGTAGCCTTTGCCAAGGCACTCAACGATCTGCTCTTCCCGCTCGCGGCGGTGATCGATGAACGCCTGAACGTGCGCTTTCGGTTCGGTGATGGCCGGGCCGTGGGTGGGCCAGTAGACCGCGTCTTCGCGCTCCAGCAGCAGGTGCAGACTGTTCAGGTAGGCCTGCATGTCGCCGTCCGGCGGCGAGATGATTGAGGTGGACCAGCCCATGACGTGGTCACCGGTGAACAGCGCTCGCTCTTCACGCAGTTGGAAGCACATGTGGTTGGACGTGTGTCCCGGCGTGTAGACGCATTCCACCGACCATCCGGAACCTTCGAGCACGTCTGCGTGCCGCACGGTTCTGTCGGGGGAGAAATCCATGTCGCCACCCTCTTCTACCGGCACGCCATCGGCGATCTTTCCAGCGCCGTGCGGACCGTAGGCGTAGGTTGGTGCGTCGGTATACTCGCGCAGCAGCGCACATCCCGGGGAGTGATCCATGTGCGTATGCGTGACCAGAATGTGGGTGATGGTCTCCCCTTCGAGGGCATCCACCAACGCCTGGATGTGTGCGGGATCTGCCGGACCCGGATCGATCACCGCCACCTCACCGCGCCCGAGAATGTACGTGCCGGTCCCATAGTGGGTAAACGGGCTCGGGTTCTCCGCGATCACGCGGCGGATGTTGGCGGACAGCGACGCGCACTGACCGTACTGAAACTCCAGCTCACGCCGGTAGGGGATTTTGACTGCCATAGAGGTACGTGTGGTGGAAACTGCGGGCGAAGGATACCGCCTCTGTGACGCGATTACCTCAGCCGAGTGTACGCGCGTTCAGGCGCGCCAGCCGCAGGCCCGCATTGGTGCCGCTAGCTGAGCAGCAACCAGGCCAGCAGCATCGCGGCCAGTACCACGCCTACGCCCAGAATCACCTGTAGCCCGCTGAGCGTAGACCATACGTTCGCCTTGCGGTCGGCGACCACGCGAAAGACGAACTGCACCCGCCCAAGACGCACGACGTCGCCGTCTTTCAGTTGCGCGACATGTACCGGTTGCTCGTTTACGAACGTACCGTTGGTCGCCAGCAGATTGGTGACGGTGACCCCTTCCGGACGCACCACGAGCTCTGCATGGCGGCTGGAAACGCTGGCATCCTGCACCGGCAGATCGGCTTCGCGGCTGCGTCCCATCCGCAGGCGCCCCATGCGCAGCAGGTGCGCCTCCCCGGCTGCTGGACCGCTGGCGACCAGCAGGTACGCCCCGGCCGAGTCGGGCGGTTCTACCGCAATGGGCGGCGAAGCCGCCGCGACCAGTTCCGTGACTTCGGTTGCCAGCGCCTGCGGTAGCGACACGGAAGATTCCCCGGTATCGGTTAGCGGCGACAGATCACGCTCGGTTGGACGCCGCACGCCGGTGAGCTCTCCACCTCTACCGACGAGTTGGAAACCAGCCTCATCAAAGCGGACGATGTCGCCGTGCAACAGGCGCCGGCTACCCGAGATCGAAGTACCGTTGATGGTGGTACCGTTGGCCGAGTCGAGATCAGTTACCCAGACGGCATCCGCGATCAGGGTGAGCCGCGCGTGATGGCGCGAGACGTGATCGCTGGCAACCACCACGTCGCAATCACCCTGGCGGCCGATGAGCAGGTCGCGGTCTATGCGCACCACGTCGTCGCCGAACTCTTCGTACAACCACCACTCTTCGGCCTCTGCGGCGGTTTCCCGCTCCACACCGATCTGTAGCATCATGCTGCCGACACCGAGGGTGTCACCCACCACCAGGCCGAGCGGTGCGGCCCGCTCCGTGCCGTTGACACTGAAGGTGGCATCCTGAAGGGGATACGCGGTGGGGCCGCGGTCGTCGACCTCGATGCGCAGGTGATAGTCGAGCACATCTTCTCCCGCGACGATGGCGTCGCAATCGAGATGGCGGCCGATGGTCATATTGCCGCTGAGCGGCAGCACCTCGTCGTCGAAACGCAACAGGTAAGTCAGATCAGCGGGCATCGGCCGCACTGTCTGACCATTGGCTGCGGAGCCGCTGCCACTCCTGTACGTCCGGCACGATAGCCAGCGCGAGATCCAGGTATGCACCCGCTTCGGCGTCGAGGCCGACATCGTGTGCATCTTGCGCAACCTGAGCCAACCGTTCGGCAACCTGTTTCAGCAGTTCCTCGGCAGTGGCATTGCCTGGATCCAGCCGTTGCACCTCGCGAAGTGCCGCCACCGCATTGCCCCGTTCGGGCTGTGTAAGAAACCCGTCGACGATGAAGGTTTGCGCTTCGTTGAGCAGTCGCTGGACGCTTGCGAGACGCGATTGTTCGGTGGCAAGTGCCTGGCGCAACTCATCCACAGCCCGGGCGTCAAGGTTCACCGCGGCGGCGCGCTCGACCGTCGCAGCGGCCTGCTCGAAGTGTCGGGCCTCCAGGTGACGGCGCACGGTGACGCGAACCTGCGTCAGCAGCTCCTCCAGACCGTGGGTGGCGATCGCATTGCCTGGGTCGATGGACAACACCTGATGGTAGAGCTCTGCGGCATTTGCGCCCGCGGGCTCGACCAGTGCGTTATTGGCCCGGTGGTTGCGTGCCTGCTCGATCATCTGGGCAATGGCGGTGCGTGTGGTGGTGGCCTGTTGGATCTGCGCACGTGCCTGCGTGAGGCCGGCGAAAGTCGGGCTCGCGGTGCTTGCGCGATCGATGGAGGTGATGGCGACTTCCATATCACCGGCCTGCACCGCAGCGAGCGCTCGCTGGGTATAGTGGGCGGCGATGCGCTCGAGCTCGGTGCGCGCCTGCTGGTGATCCGGCGCCAGGCGCAATGCCTCGGTGAGGTTTTGTGTGGCCACCGTTACTTTTCTGCTGTCGTCCAGTCCTTTACCGCGAAGCTGCGAGCGAGCCTCCGCTACCAGCTCATTGGCCGTGATCTGCTGTTTCAGCTTTGATGACAGAGCTTCAAACGCCGTGTCCTCAGGAAAGGCGATGCGCGCATCGGCAAGTTTGCTCGTAGCGGTAGGCACGTCGTTACGCGACAGCGCCTGCGCAATATCGTCCTGCCACTGGCTTGCCAACCCCGCCAGCGCCTCTCGAGCACCGCGGTGCTGTGTGTCGATATCCACCACACGCCGGTAGCCGGCGACCACCGCCGCGAGCCCCTGATTGGGATCCTGGTGCAGCGCCCGTGCTTCGTTCCACGCTTCCTGCAGGCCTGGCTCGTCAGAGAGACCCACGGCGGCGAGCAGGCGTGCCGCTTCGTCCGGTCGCTCGTATACCCAGTAACCGCCCATGGCAGCGATGGTGAGAAGCAGCAACATGACACCGGTACCACGCAGCGCCTGTTTGCGACGCAGTTTGCGGCTCTGCCGCTCGGCGCGGCGAGGGTCGCGGATGGTGGTGAGCATGCTGGCCGCCACCGCGCGGATTTCCTGGGTTGTAACGGCTTCCGTTTTGATCGTTGCATTCGGCAGACGCACGTCGGCTCGAATGGCGTCCACCGCTTCGGCAAACTCCGCACCGCTCTGGAATCGCAGGTCGGGCTTCTTCGCCAGAGCGCGGTCGATGACATCCTGAAAGGCTGACAGATAGGCCGGCAGCCGAGGTACCGGGTCCTGCAGGTGCTTGATGCCTACCGCCACCGCAGTTTCCGCCTGAAAAGGCACATCGCCGGTGAGCATGCGGTAAAAAACGACGCCCAGGCTGTAGAGGTCGGAGCGACCGTCCAGTTCGCGTCCGGCCGCTTGTTCGGGACTCATGTACTGAGGTGTGCCGACCACTGTGCCCGTGCGGGTGAGCGCATCCTGACCTGCCACCAGGCGGGCGATGCCGAAATCGGTGAGCACGGCGCTGCCGTCGTCGCGAAAGAGGATGTTCTCTGGCTTGATGTCGCGGTGGATGACGCCTTTACGGTGGGCGTAGTCCAACGCGCGACCCATGTCTTTGATGACCTTCAGGACGCCCTGGATATGCATTCCCCGCGCCAGGCGATCATTGAGGTCGCCGCCGCTGAGGTATTCCATGACCAGATAAATACAGTCTTCGTGCACGGCGACGTCGTACACCTGCACGATGTTCGGATGTGTGAGCTGCGCGTTGATGCGGCTTTCGTCCATGAATCGGGTACGAAAGTCGTCATACCGGGCAAAATCGGCGCTGACGACTTTGAGCGCCACAAGGCGGCCGAATTTGGACTGTACCGCGAGATACACCCGGGCCATGCCGCCACGGCCAATCTCGCGCTCGATTTGAAAGCCGGGAATCTGCACTAACGTGCGCCCGGCGCCGGTGTGAGCGGCTGCACGTCACCTGCCACCCGGTGGCCAAGCACGAAACGACCCTGCAGGATGATCTGCTCGCCAGTGAGGCTCACGGCAAGACCTTCTCCGTGTGCCAGGCCGTTCACGCACTGGCGAGACTGGAACATCCATGCCTGGCCATCCAACTCCAGCCGGCAGCGCGGGTCGGCGCGCAGCTCATGGCTTTCGAGCAGTTGTCCTTCGCCCCACCGCTGTAATTCCTCGCGACCGTCAGGTTGCCGCTTGATGCCGTAGCCGTGCATCTTGTTGGCCTCGAACTGGCCTCGATACACGGTATCGTCCCGCCAGTGAAACACGCCCAGGCCGCTGCGCTCGTCCTTGACGAACTGACCTTCATAGCGGTTTCCATTTGGCAATTGCATACGTCCATAGCCACTCTTCCTGCCGGCGGCGAATTGGCCGACGTATCTCCGCCCGTCCGGCCAGGTGAACTCCCCGTGACCCTGCAGCACGCCATCGACGAAATCGCCTGTGTAGCGGGAGCCGTCCTGCCAGTAGAAGGTGCCTTTGCCCGTGCGCGCACCGCCCACGAACGCGCCCTCGTAGCGGTCGTCGTTGGCCCAGGTAAACTGGCCCTGGCCATGCGGGTGGTCGGCGCTGAACTGACCTTGGTAGCGATCACCGTTGGGCCATGCCAGGCTGCCTTCACCCTCCCTGCGGCCACGCACGAAGTCGCCCCGGTACGTCACTTCTTCGGTGGACGTATAGACGCCTTTACCATGGAGAAAATTGTCTAGAAACTCGCCTTCATAGCGATTGCCGTCGGCCCAGGTGTAGATGCCGCTACCCGTACGCACGCCGTCCACCAGATCACCGGTGTAGGTGTCTCCGTTGTCCAGCTCGATGGTGCGCACCTCATCCCGCGCCGAGACGGCGCCGGTAATCGACAGCAGAACCGCCAGCAGGACGGCGCGCGCTATTTGCCTCAGAAATCCGTTCATCGCGCGGCAATCCTAACCTGAGCGCCGCACTATCACTACGGGAGAAATCGAAGCTGGATGGCGTCAGAGTTCTGTTCTGCAAGCACATCTGAGATCACCACCACCTTGGCACCGGCAGGGAGAGATTCCCTGCTGACCAGCGTCGTGAGGGCGCGCTGCAGGGTTTTTTCCGGGTCGCTGCTGAAGGCGGTGCGATGGGCATACAGCGCTCGGTTCAGCGCCAGCCGCCGGCGGGTCTGGCTGTTGTTGGTGAAGGCGTAGATCGGCACCTTGGGCGGCCGCGCCGCCGTGACGAAGTCGGCCATGATGCCGCGCCGGGTGATGACAACCACTCCGGCGGCGCCTATGGACTCTGCAAGCGCCACGGCATGGATGGCGATGTGGGCTTTGTCGCTGCTCGGTTCCAGGTCGCGCTCGTAACCCAGGCCTGGCCAACGCTCGGTCTGGCGCGCGATGGCGTCGAGCTGCTCCACACAGCGTACCGGATATTTGCCGATACCGGTCTCCCCGGACAGCATCACTGCATCCGCACCTTCGTAGATCGCATTGGCCACATCCGTCACCTCCGCACGCGTAGGAATGGGGTTGCTGATCATGCTTTCCAGCAAGTGCGTGGCGACGATGCAGCGCCGGCCGTGGCGGGCGGCGGAATTCATGATGCGACGCTGGATGTTGGGCAGGTCTGCGATGTTGGTCTCGATGCCCAGATCCCCTCGCGCGACCATCACGCCATCTGCTGCACGGACGATGTCGTGAATATTGCGCACGCCTTCCTGATCTTCGATCTTGGCGATGATCCGCGCGTTGCTTTTCAGCGATTTCAACAGTGCCCGCAGCTCCGTTACATCGCTCGCTTCACGAACGAACGACAGCGCGATGAAATCCACATCCTGGGACACGCCGAAGGCGATATCTTCCCGGTCCTTGTCGGTGATGGCCGGCAGGTTGACACGTACGCCAGGCAGGTTGACGTGCCTTCGCGAGCCCAGCGTGCCGCCGTCGATGACCCGACATACGAGCTCGTGGCCGTTCTTTTCCAGCACCTCAAAGTTCATCAGCCCGTTGTCGACCGTGATGCGGTTGCCGACTTCGAGTACATCCACCAGTTCCTGGTAGTTGACGTGAATGGAGGTTGCCTCAACGTCCTCACCGCCACGCACAGTCAGGGAAACCACCTGCCCGGTGGCGAGTTCCATGGGCTCTGCACGCACGCCGGTACGGATTTCCGGCCCCTGCGTGTCCAACATGACCGGCAGCGGGTATTTCACCTTGCGGTTCAGGGTTTTTATCCAGTTGATGGTTTTCTGCGCTGTGGCGTGGTCGGCGTGCGACATATTCAATCGCACCATGCTCATACCGGCGTGATACAGGGCTTCCAACATGGGATAGCTGGCCGTCGCAGGGCCAATGGTGCAGATGATCTTTGTACGACGGATGCTCAATGCTCGGTTTCCAGGTGTTGATCCCAGAACTCCGCTAGCGCACAGGCGAGATCCTGTGAGGCGGTCACCCGCGGCTGCCAGAGGCTGGGAAAGAACTGACGGTACGCACCCTGCAGGTAACGCGCGTCTACCAACACTAACACACCGCGGTGAGATGGCGCGCGGATGAGACGGCCGGCCGCCTGCACGACTCTAGCCATGGCGGGTTGCACGAAAGCGATCAGACGACCATCGCGCCCCTGTCCTTCGTGGTGGCGCACCACAGCATCGCGCACGGCGCTCGGAGGCGGCAGTGCGGCCCCCACTACGACCACCCCCGTGAGTGGCACCTCGCTCAGATCCACGGACTCGGTGAAGATACCGCCGAGCACGACCATCGCCACGGTGGTGCCGGTGCGGTTGCCCAGTGCGGTCAGAAAGTGCGCCTGTTCGTCTTCGTTCATACCTGGTGCCTGCATCAGCAGCTCGCCGCTAAAAGCCGGTGCGAAGGCATCGGCGAACTGAGTCATATAGGCGTAGGAGGGAAAACACACCAAATAGCGGCCGGATTTCGCAGCGGCCACATCCGCCACCAGGCGCACCAGTTGTTGCAGAGACTTGCTGCGTTGCTGGTAGTAGGTGGGCACGTCGGTGACGACATGGGTGACCATCTGTGCGGAGGAAAAGGGGGAGCCGGCACGGGCGAAAGCATCCTCCGGCGTGCCGTGCGCGGCAAGGTAGAGGTCTGGCGGCGAAACAGTGGCAGAGAAGCGGATGTTGGCGCTGAAGCCGTCGAGCACCGTGGCGATGTAGGGTGCAGGATCGACGCAGACGCAGCGCACGGCGATTTCCCGTCGACCGCCAGCATCCAGGGTGAAGATGAAAGCGCCCTGCTGTATCCAGCCGCCGCCGCGCACCCATCGGGCACAGTCGAAGAATGCCTGCTGCAACGCCGCCGTGGCGCGCCAATCCGGTTGCTGTTGTGCCCAGTCCTGCACAGCCTGGGTGAGCTTCATGGCACGGTCGAAAAGCCGTTCAGGTATATCGATTTCCACCTCGCCTTCACGGCATGCGGGAGTCTCGCGGCGCAGATCCGTCAATGCTCTTTCGATGCTGCGGATGCGGCTGGCGACAGGTTCCGGCGCCTCCGGCAAGGCGGTCTGAAATGTGCTGCGGCGAAGTTCGAAACTCAGCATGTCAGCCGCGCGAGGCGCAAGCTGATGCGCCTCGTCGATCAGCAGCAAGGCATCTTTCTCCTCGGCGAAACGCTGCAGGCGCACCACCGGGTCGAACACGTAGTTGTAGTCGCCAACAATCACATCGGTCCAAAGCGCGGCATCGAGGCTCAGCTCGAACGGACAAACCGTGTGCGCATGCGCCACCTCTAGAACGCGCGCGGCATTCATCGTCCGATAGGACAGCAGCGCTGCGACGGCATCGTGCCGACGATCGTAGTAGCCCCGTGCGTATTCACACAGCTGGGGGTCGCAAGGTTGCCCTTCCACCGGGCAGATCTTCTCCTTTGCGGTGATTTGACAGACCCGCAGACGCGCCTCGCTGCCGGTGATAGTCGTGAGCGCAGCCATGCCCGCGGCCTGGCCGGTGCCGCGGCTGGTGAGAAACCAGATTCGGCGAAACTGCGTCAGGCGGTGTACCGCCGGGTAGAGCACCGCCATGGTTTTGCCGCTACCCGTGGGTGCTTCGAGCAGGAGGCCTTCGGTCTGTTTGAGCGCCTGCGCCACACGCTGCACGAGCGCATGCTGGTAAGGCCTCGGGTGTGCAAAAGGAAACCGCAACGCTTCGATCCACGTGCCGAGGTCGCGGCGGTGTGCGGAAAGATCCACGAGCCAGCTACCGAAGGCGGCCAGCGTTTCGTCCAGAAACGCCTCGAGCTCACCGGCGCTGCATCGCGTGTCGAAGCTGTGTTCGAGGAGCGTATCCGGGTGCACGTAAGTAACGCGCGCAGTCCAGTTGTCCGGGCCATTGCAGGTAAGCAGAGCTGCATAGAGCATCGCTTGGGCAGCGTGCTGCGGTTCAGCCGCCAACATGGGCAACCGCGTGGTTTTCAACTCCTCCACAAAACCCTCGCCCACGACATCCGCGCGCCCGCGGATGTTCAGCACCTGCCCAGCGACGGAGCGTTGCGCCTCGATGCTCTGTTCGCATTGGTAACCGGCTGCCTTACGCAGTTTCTGCAGGGCTGAGTGAACGTTGGTCCCCTCTTCTGCCGTGACGCGTCCGCCGGGCTGATACAAATCGCCGCGCTGGTGCACGAACTCCGCGAGATGCTTGACGGAGATATTGTGCTCAGGCATCTCAGGCTTTGAGCTTCAGTACCCGTGCAGGCATGCCGAGCCTGCGGAGCCTTGCAAACCACGCGCGTTGCTGAGGCTGCAGTGAATCGTTCGGCCCTTTGACTTCGACGAATTCGTAGGCGCCATCCTGATGCACGACGAACAGATCCGGGAACCCGGTGCGGGTGTTTGTCAGGTCGCCGATGATCTCACGGACGAAAGCTGCAAGCGCTGTGCTCGGCACCGCTTCGATCACCTTCACAAGCGCCTCCCGGCTCAGCAGCGGCCAGCTCACCAGCGCGCAAGCGATCCCGTGTTTCGCCCGCCAGGTGTCGAGTAAGCTGTGCGGGTTTGCTTCGAGCGCGCGCGTGCATTCGGCGATGCTATCCGCCCGGGCGTCAACGAAATCTTCCCAGTACAGGTCGTTCGGTGCATTTTGCATGGGGTTGGAGAAGGCTCCGGCTGCCGGCGCAAACAGCGCGGACCAGTAGGCAAGCCCAGCAAGGCCCAGCGGCAAGGCATTTTCCAGGTGCACGCCCCACGCGCCCTGCCCGGCGAAGTACGCAAGCCCCTCGGCCTCGATGGCGCCGGGCGTCATCCGCATGTTCGGGTCGCTCAACGGGGCAACGGTCACCGGCGGCTGAAAGCCGCCGTTGCGTTTGCCGAAGCGCTCCGCAAACACCGCCTCCTGGGCGCAAAGCGGCGCCTCGCGAATGGCTTCCAGTACCTGCTCTGCTGCCTGCGGCTGCTCACATCGCGCGAGTATCCTCACCATCCGTTCCCGTGCGGGGTGCCGGCGGCTGTGTGTGTAACACTCGAGTGCATACGCCGGCCGGTCAGCACGCTCGCCCCACTGTCCCAGCGCATTCAACAGCTTGTTTCTGCTGCGTTCGATGGCGCGGTGTCTGGCAAATGCATGGCGACCGCTAAGGGCTGCGCACTGTAACCACGAGGCGTTCTGCGGCTGGGTGTCCAGCCCGCGTGCGGTGTCGCGGAGCGCCATCAGCCGCAGGTATTCATCCACGCAGCGACGGTCGCTGAACGGCGCACGGTCTGCATGCACGTCGTAGCTCTCGTAGCGGGTAAGGCCGAGATCGCGCATGACGAAGGCTGACAGGTCGCGGCTGGTGCGCCCGAAGTACAGCAATTGCGCGCGAGCGAGCGTCTGCGCTCCCGTCAGCTGCAGCCAGGTAACGCGTCGTTCGACCTGTTTGCGGATCAGTTCGTCCGGCTTGCGCGACAGTACGGCCAACATCAGTTCCTGCTTGCGGCCTGAGGAATGGGTTATGTCGGCAATCTCTGCTTTGACCAGCACCTCGAGCAGGCGATCTGCCGGCACCGCCGGGTTGATCATTGCAAGTCCGGCGCGCGCCAGCTCTTTTGATGCGCTGCGCACGTTTCCCACTTCCGCATAGGAAAGCTTGTCCAGGCGGAATATCGGTCCCTTGCGCATGACCAGCCGAGCCAGCAACCGTTGTGCTGGTTGTGTACACGCGAGTAATGATTGCAGCCAGTGCGTGTCCTGCTCGTGCAGCGCCTGCGGATAGGTGTGCAGCACATAGCGGCAGACCTCTACCAGGTTCGATCGATAGTAATCCGGCGGTGGCGCTTCGCCGGGTGTGAGGTGCACGTTTTGCATGCGTGTGGCAGTTGAGCGGTGAGAGGCATTATATGAAGGTATGGATGTATGTACAGGTGCGGCAATACTGGTGGAGCAGAATTCGGCTTGTATGCTTCCTCCGGTAGAATCGATGTCATGAATACAGACGACGAATCAGCGGTGAGCGTCTCATCCTATTGCCTGGCGACGGTGGTCACACGGAAAGCCATAGACAATCTGCTGGAAAGCGGTACTGAGGGTGCCTACCGCGACAACCACCCATGGATTGTTGCCCGGGAGATGTTCGAAGCCGCGCGTGCCGCCGGCGAGGCGGTGCCGCTGTTGCTTGCCGTGGATGACGGTGCCGGGCTGATGCTCAGCCACTGGGCACTGATCCTCGAAATTGAAGCCATGGAGCTGCATCGGGGCAGGTGGGACAGCGTCTGCCGGTTTGGTGCGCTGCGGGAAGTGAATCCGATCTGGCAGGCGTTGGATAGCGTGGCGCTGAAGCCTGGCGCGGACCAACTACGGCGCGAAGCCGTCGAAGATCTCACCGTGCACCGCTACCATCTCGATGCGACGGCGATTCGGCCTTACGCCATCTGCGAGACGCCGGCATTCGTGCAGGCCCTGTACGCGATGCGCGCGACGGAGCAGACGGGGCGGTGATGAAACGGGTGCCTGTCTGGCACCCTTCGGGTGGGCTCGGCGGGGGTGGCGCGCAACCAAAACGCACCTGCGCCGGGGTAGATCGAAGCTAGCCGACGCTGCGTCCGGCCTGCTTGGGCTCCCCATGAATGCGCAACCATACTTCTTTGCGGTGCACAGCGGCGCTCTTCGGCGCATCGATCCCCAGATGCACCTGGCTACCACGAATCTTGAGCACTTTGAGCTCAATCTCGTTGTCGATCATGATCGACTCGCCTGCTCGCCGGGTTAAAACCAGCATGCTTGATCCTTTCTAGTCCGTTCGTGGAAACGTAATCTAGCCCGTGATCGGGGATGGTTCTGTGATCCACGGCGGAAATACGCCGCGGCCAAGGACGGGCCCTGACGGCAAAACGAGAACGATGCCTCAAGCAGCGGGCAGATGGCGCCAACGACCTATGATCGCGGTGCCGGTTCCTCCCGTTCAGCGTCAATCGCAGCGACGATCGCATGGGCATCGTCGCCGTCCATTGCCCGCTCCACCACACCTTTCGGCAGGCGCTTTTTCACCCGCGCGCCGAGCTCCCGGAACAGTTCGGCTTGTCGGACCAGGTTGCCCTTGCCGCTGGCAAGCTTGCCGTAGGCCGACTCGAAGGTGCGCGATGCGGTGCCGAGCTGAGCGCCCAGCCGGTCCATCTCCTCTACGAATATGCGCAGCTTGTCGTACAACGCACCAGCTCGGCTGGCGATTTCCTGGGCATGCCGACTCTGTTTTTCGTAGCGCCACACATTGTGAATAATGCGTAGCGTCATCATCAGCGTGGTAGGGCTGACCAGCACGATGCGCCGCTCGAAGGCCTGCGAGAATAGTTTTGAATCGCCCTCCATGGCGAGAGTAAACGCGGCTTCAATGGGTATGAACATCAGCACGAAGTCGAGGCTGCGCAGCCCCGGCAGATGGTCGTAATCCTGATCGGACAAACGCTGTACGTGCGCG
>JAUIED010000123.1 GCA_030428905.1 Gammaproteobacteria bacterium | reverse complement strand
CCAGAGAAATTTCGCTGGTCACCGGGCGTCGGGCGTGTCGCGACGAAGGCGGAAGCGGTCCGCGCCACGGAGGCGGGTTCAGGCAGGTGCATTCAGGTAGCTGACCGCGTCGCGCATTCGTTCGGCCGCCGCTCGCAGCGCGGTGATGTCGGGCCCGGCCCGCAGCACTTCCCGCGACACGGCGGGCAGCAGTTGCCCCGGCAGGGCACCGCCGAGTCCGGCCAGCGCATCCGGACGACCCCCCTGGACACCCACCCCGGGTACCAACACGGGGCCGCGGAGGGCGCTGACGTCGGGCGGCTCCGCCAGGGTCGCACCGACGACCACGCCGACCGCCCCGGGGGGACCCCATTGCTCGTTGACCGCTGCGGCGGCGTCGACGATCGACTGGGCAACGCTGCGTCCCGCTGGGCCTCCCTGCCCGATGGCGCGCTGCACCGAGGCGCCTTCGGGGTTGGACGTGGCCGCCAGCACGAATACCCCGCGCTCGTGCGCCCGCGCCGTGTCCAGCAGCGGTTGCAGGGACCCGAAGCCCAAATACGGTGAGGCGGTCACCGCATCGGCTGCCAGCGGCGAATCCCCCACCCAGGCATCCGCGTAGGCGGCCATGGTCGAGCCGATGTCACCGCGCTTGGCGTCGGCGAGCACGAGCACTCCGCACTCCCGCAATGCGCCGATCGTGCTCTCCAGCACCGCAAAGCCCGCCGCACCGATCGCAAACATCACCCAGGTATCGTAAAGCGCGATGAGCAAGCCGCCGAATGCGGGTATGGCCATGCGCGTGGCCTGCCAGATAAACGCGTTCAGCGCCACCGCGCTCATCAGCGCGTGCCGCTCCACCAGATAGGGATAGATCGCCGAGCGCGCCGGCCAGTCGAGGCCGGTCACCAGCGAAAAGAGCGCAGCGATCGTCAGCACGTGCCATACCCGCACGACCTCCGCAAAGTCGAGCGCCGCCAGCACCGCCAGGAGCAGCGCGCACAGAGCGGAGGTGAGCACAATGATGCGCCGCTTGTCGAAACGGTCAGCGATGACACCGCCAATGAGGGTCATGAGAATGTTGGGAAGTGCAGCCGCCGCACCGAGCAGCCCCAGTTGCCATGCCGAGCCCGTGAGCTCGAAGATCAGCCAGCCCTGCCCCAGGGTGATGAACTGCGTGCCTCCGACAGATGCGAAAGAACCCAGCCAGTAGCGCCGGTAGTACGGCGACAGCAGCGCCGGATAGCGCGCCGATATGAACCCCCGCAGCATTGCGCGGCGTTAGCGCAGATCGAGGCCGGGGTAGCCGGCCCCTGCCTCGTCGGCCAGCCGGGCCACATACTTCGGCCCGCCGCCGAAGTACGCCACGTAGCGCACCTTGCCGGCATCGCGGCCTGCCACGTTGCTGTTGTAGCCGGCAAACCAACCACGGCTGCGCCTGGACAGGAGCCGGTCGTGTACGCGCTGCACCGTCTCGCCCCAGGCGGACTCCGCCTCGGGCCGCGCGTCGATGCGCGTCACACCCTGCGCGCGGACATGCACCAGCAGGTCCGTCACCCAGTTCACCGCACTTTCGATGGCGCGGGGGAAGTTGGTAGATCCGGATACGCTCTGCGGGCCGGCGATCATCAGCAGGTTGGGAAAACCGCTGGCCGCAAGGCCCAGAAACGTGCTCGGGCCGTCGTGCCACTTGTCACGCAGCGTGGCGCCATCCACGCCCTGCACATCCAGCCGATCGAAGCTGCCGGTGATGGCATCGAACCCCGTAGCCCAGACGATGACATCGAGATCCACATGCCCGGCCGAGGTCTGAATACCGGTCTTCGTCACGCACTCGATAGGCTGCTCTGAAAGATCCACCAGATGCACGTTGGCGCGGTTGTAGGCCTCGAAGTAGCGGGTTTCCAGCGGCAGACGTTGCGTGCCGAAGCCGTGGTCACGGGGTATGAGCTTCTCGGCCACCGCAGGGTCGCGTACACGCTGGCGAATGCGATCCGCCACGTAGGCAGACACTTCCGCGTTCGCTTTTTCATCGAGAAAGATCTCCGGGAAGTTGCCCGCAAGGAAGGCAAAGCCAGGGGTCTCATACAACCCATCCCACAACGCCACACGCTCCTCGCGGGTGACCTTCCAGAAACCGCGGCGGTCCGGCACATGCTCGAAACCGTTTGGTGAGGCCGCGCAGTTGGCGAAGATCTCGTCGTATCGCGCGCGGATCTGCGCCATCTCCGCCTCGGAGATGGGACTGTTGTTGAGCGGCGTGCTCCAGTTCGGCCGGCGCTGAAACACATACAACTCGCCCACTTTGTCGGCGATTTCCGCGATCACCTGAATGCCCGTGGCACCCGTGCCGACCACGCCGACCCGACGGCCCTCCAGGGCAACCGGGGTCTTCGGCCACCAGTAGGTGTGAAACGCCTCACCGGCAAAATCCTCCATACCGGGATAGCTCGGCAGGGTCGGCGTGGACAGCACGCCGATGCCCGTGATGACGAACCGCGCGGTCAGCGTCTCACCGTCAGCCAGCGTCAGACGCCAGATGCGCTCACCCTCCTCCCACACCATCCGATCCACGCGGGCATTGAAGCGCATATGACGGCGCAGCTCGAACTTGTCGGCAACGAAGTTCAGGTAGCGCAGGTTCTCCGGCTGCGAGGAGAAGCGCTCCTTCCAGTGCCACTCCTCGAGCAGCTCACGGGAAAAAGAGTAACCATAGGTGTAGCTCTCGGAGTCGAAGCGCGCGCCGGGATAGCGGTTGCGGTACCAGGTACCGCCCAGGTCGTCGTCCGCCTCGAGCACCACGGCATCCACACCCAGATCCACCAGCCGCTTGATCTGATAGATGCCGGACACACCGGCGCCGAGGACCACCACTTCATGGTGCTGCTGTTGGTTCATATCTGGGCAACTCCTGGAACACCGTCATTGTACCGCCTCGAGACGCAAGCGCGGCCCGTGTTCTTCTCCTGCTTCACGCCGCCCGCAGAAAACCCTCGCTTGCGCAGACCGGGCAAAGCAACCATCCGCGCCGCCGCGGATTGTCGGCAACCCGACTGTTTCGCACGCCACGCTTTGGGAGACTCACCATTCCGGATGCATGGCCCAGCCTGTGCCGTTGCGCCCAACCCCATCAACCGACACCCGAGGCTTTGCCATGCTCAGTGAATCGCTACGCCAGCAGATCGCCGACGACATCTACCGCTGCTTTCAACAGCGCAGCCAGATCCCGCTGCTCAACACGCAGTACCCGGATATCGAACTGGAAGACGCCTACCGCATTCAGGAACGTGTTGTGGCAAAGCTGGTGGCCGACGGGCGCCGTGTCAAAGGCTACAAGATCGGCCTCACCTCGAAAGCCATGCAGGAAATGGCGAACTCCACAGAGCCCGACTACAGCGCCATTCTCGACAACATGTTTCATCCGGAAGCTGGCGAAAGTCCGCGCGTCGAATGGACGCAACCGCTGGTGGAAATCGAACTGGCCTTTGTCATGAAAGAGCGGCTCGAAGGCCCGGGCATCAACGTCGCCGACGTCATAAGCGCCACCGATTTCGTGCTCCCGGCGATCGAGATCGTCGATTTCCGCGTGGCCTACGGCCCGGGCATGGACGTGCGGGACACCATCGCCGATCTTGCCGCAGTGGGTGGCGTCATCCTCGGCGGCAACCCGCTGGATCTGCGCGCGGTCGACGTGCGCAGCATCGGCGGCGCCTTGCTGATCAACGGCGAAACCCGGGAACAGGGCACCGCCGAGGCGGTGCTCGGCAACCCCTTGAACGCCGTGGCCTGGCTCGCCAACAAACTCGCCGAGTTCGGCGTGGCGTTCGAACCGGGCGACGTCATCCTGTCGGGCTCATTCGTGCGCGCCCTGCCAGTGAATGCGGGCGACGAGATCATCGCCCGATTCGACCACAATCTCGGCGACATCCGATTTCGCTTCACCTGAGCTGAACTGCAACCGCGTAAAGCCCAACCGCGTCAAGCGCAACCGCTTCAAGCGCAGCCGCTTCGAGGAGAAGTACCCATGCTGAACACATCGTTGAACAAGTGGCGCCGGGGCGAGGAATCGCTGGGCATCTGGGTGAACCTGCCGGACATCCATCTGGTGGAGACCCTGGCAAGAACAGAGGCCGACTGGTTGTGTTTCGACCTGCAGCACGGCCTGATGGACTACCAGCAACTGAACTACCTGCTGCCTGCTGTCAGCGGCCTGCCCGTGACACCGCTGGTGCGGGTGGCGGCCAACACCGCCGATCAGATTGGCTAGGTGCTCGACGTTGGCGCCGCGGGTGTGATCGTGCCCATGGTCAATTCCCCAGCAGATGCCGCGCGCGCCGTGGACGCTTGCTACTACCCACCCATGGGCAGCCGCTCCTGCGGCCCCATGCGCCCGGCGATGACAGAAGGGTTCGAGTACCTGGCGCAGGCCAACGCACAGATTGCCTGCGTGCTGATGATCGAGACCGAACAGGGCCTGGACAACGTCGATGCCATCGCCGCCGTGGACGGCGTGGATGCCCTGTTCGTCGGCCCGATGGACCTCTGCTACGGGCTCGGCCTGCCTCCGGGTGACTTCGGCAACACGCGCGTCAAAGACGCCATCGCGACAATCACCCAGGCTTGCGCGAGGCACGGCCTCGCCGCCGGCATGTTCGGCTACACCCCGGAGCTCGCCCGGGCATCACTGAACGGCGACTTTACTTTCGCCTCCGCCGGAACCGACATCAGTTTTTTCCGCGCCGGCCTCGCCGACGGGTTGGCGGCGGCTCGAGGCCAGGATGCGGCGCGCGGCGAGCCGAAGGCAGGCTACTGAAGCATCAAACGGGCGCCGCGGGAGCATTCAGATTATGTCTCGCCGAAGATGTCCATCGCTTTGTTCATCGCTGACATCGCGCAGGGCCAGCCGACGTAAAACGCCATGTGCGTGATCATCTCGACGAGCTCCTCACGGGTGACACCGTTCTCGATCGCTCTGGGAAAGTGAAACTCCATCTGCTCGGTCTTACCCGTTGCGACGAGCGCCGTGCAGGTGATGAGGCTCCGGTCGCGTTTGTTCAGCTCCGGTCGCTCCCAGACGTCGCCGAACAGGACATTCGAGGTGAGATCCACGAGCTTCGGCGCAAAGCTCGCCATACGCGACTGGGCTTTGCTGAGTTGTTGATCCGTCATTGGTGTGTCCTCCTACTGATAGCTTTCGGTCAGCGCACTGTACGTAAGTTGCTTGAACTCATCTTTGAGCCGGGTTCTGTGCGGCAGGCTCTGCACCATGAAGATGCCGATCAGGCGCTCCACCGGGTCGACCCAGAACGTGGTGCCGGCCGCGCCGCCCCAGGAAAACTCGCCAACCGAGCTCATATGCCCCGCATCAGCAGGGTTTTCCACCACCGCGAAGCCGAGGCCGAAGCCCGTGCCTTTTCTGCCGAGGCCCATGGCCAGGCCGCCGAGATGGTTGCTGGTCATGTAATGCACGGTTTTTGGCGAGAGGATGCGCACACCTTCCAGCTCACCGCCATTGAGCAGCATTTGCGCGAAGCGCAGGTAGTCTCTTGCCGTACCGGCAAGACCGATCCCACCGCTTTCGAGTGCCTGCCCCTCGATGTAGCCTCTGCTCAGGCTCGGATCGGCCACCACCAGGCCGGGGCCGGTGGGCGTTTCACCGAATCCCTTCGGGCTGACACCCTCCGGTGCGTAGAGTTGTGCAAATCGGGACAGGTGCTGAGCCGGCACCCGAAAGCCGATGTCACGCATGTCCAGCGGCTCGAACAGGCGCTGGCGTAGAAACTCGCCAAACCGCATGCCAGACAACACTTCCACCAGCCGCCCCTGCACAGCCACCGCGACACTGTAGTGCCAGCGGCTGCCAGGTTCGTACTGCAGCGGTATCCGGCCGAGCGTCTTGACGAACGCTTGCAGGTCTCCGTCGAAGCTGGGGTAGCCTGCCTCCCGGTACATCTTGTCGACCTCGGTATTGCCGAAGGAGCCGTAGGTGAATCCGGCCGTGTGCCGCAGGAGGTCGTGAACGGTGGGCTGGCGCTTGGGCTTGCGGGTTTTTCCGATCAGCGATTCGTCGGTGTGACCAACCCCGCGGCTGATGGTGCCGTCAGAGATCACCCCTGTGTCGCTGTCCGCGGTGGACAGTGCCACCTCGAGATCCGACAGCTCCGGAATGTAGTCCGCCACCGGATCTGCCAGCTCGAACCTGCCCTCCTCGTAGAGCATCATCAAAGCCACCGAGGTGATGGGCTTTGACATGGAGTACAGGCGGAAGATGGTGTCTTCAGACATGGGGACCTGCCGCTCACGATCGGCCATCCCCCAGACCTCGCGGAACACCACACGTCCCTCCCGGGCGATCACCCCCATACCGCCGACCATCTCACCCCGCTCGACGGCCTTTCGCATGTGCGAGGAAATTAGCTGCAGACGCTCTGACGAAAAACCCTGCCGCTCCGGCCGGGAGTCCGGCAGATCACGGGCGAGCGACGTCCCGCATGCGACCATCAGAATAACAACGACGCACGTAGCTCTCATGTTCACTGTCCCCGTCCTCGATATCAGTGGTCAAACCATACCCCGAAACAAGGAACAGGAGTTCAAACCGTGCGCCACGTATGTGCTGAACCAGAAAGCAACTGCAGCCTACTGAACGCACCCATAGTGCGCCGAGGAGACGAGCCGCACGAACTTGTGCCGCACCGAGCCGGGTCGCAACCCGTCGAGAACGTTCGGCGCCTGCCACTCAGCCAGACGCCGCGCGATTTCCTCGTCAGCGATGTCCACATCCAGACGCCGCTCGCGCGGGTCGATGACAATGGTGTCTCCTTCCCGCACTGCGGCGAGCGGCCCGCCGAGCGCCGCCTCGGGTGAGATGTGGCCAATGAGCACGCCACGAGATACGCCGGAAAAGCGTCCGTCGGTGATGAGCGCCACGTCTGCCCCAAGGCCACGCCCCTGAAGCTGGATGGTGAGCATCACCATCTCGGGCATGCCCGGGCCACCCACCGGCCCGACGTTGCGAACCACCACCACATCACCGGCCACGATCTGATCCTGGCGAATCGCGGCCAGCGCCTCGGCTTCGCTTTCGAACACTCGCGCGCGGCCGCGAAACTCGCCGCGCTCCAGGGTCTTGCCGCTCAGCTTCAACACACAGCTCTCGGGCGCCAGGTTACCCTTCAACACGCTGATATGGTTGTTGGCAGGCGCCAGCGGCGCGGCCACGGGAAACACCACATCCTGATCACCAAGCTCGGCCAGGGTTGGAACGTCCGCCAGGTTTTCCGCCACGGTACGGCCGGTGACGGTCATCGCATCGCCATGCAGCAGGCCCGCGCCGAGCAGTTCCTTCATCACCACCGGCACCCCACCCAGATTGTGCAGGGTGACCATGGCGTAGGGCCCCTGCGGCTGCAGGTTGGCAATGATCGGCACGCGCTCGCCGATGCTTTGGATGTCATCCACGGTGAGTGGCACATCCGCTTCCCGGGCGATGGCGAGCAGATGCAGGTAGATATTTGTCGAGCCGCCCATGGCGTATGCGGTGACGATGGCGTTCTCGAACGCCGCCCTGGTCATGATGTCCCGGGGCGCACGCCTCGTGCCTGCAGCGACAGCAGTGCGGTAACAGAGTCCTGCACGTGAGTACGGACGTCCTCGTGGATATCGCTGCGTGCATCGTAGTCTGTGGGGTGAGACGCCCCTCCCGGCATCATCATGCCCATCGCTTCGGCAATCGTGCTCATGGTGTTGGCGGTAAACATCGCACCGCACGTGCCGCTGCCCGGCATCACGGCACGCTCGACCTCTACCAGCTCGACCGCAGAGATGCGCCCGGCTTCGTTCGCCGCGCGCGCCTCCGCCCAATCCATCACCGTCAGGTTGTTGCCTTTCTCCGACCAGGGGGCGATGTCCACCGAGCCCGGCGAGCTGGTGCCGGGATAGACCACCAGACCGAACGCATTGGTGCGTGCCAGCGGCATGAGCGCCGCAGCCCCTACCTTGTCGCACCCCGAGATCACCACCATCGCATTGCCGTGGTGCGTGTTGTGGGCCAGCTCAACACAGTCTGCGATGAGATCCCGCGACACCAGGCTGTAGCCTGCCGCCGCGGTTCCCTGGGTGAGCGCGTCCGACACCGCCGGCGTGCCGACCACCAGGCCCCTGGGCGTTGCGCGCGGCCAGCGTATCGATCAACAGATCCGCCACCTGCCGCACACGGTTGTTGCACCGGTGTGCGTTCGTATAGGGGTTCGCTATGGTGACGACGGCATCCAGTGCAGCCGTGCGCTGCGGGTCGAAGCCTGCTGCGCGCATTTCCACGGAGTTGTTCTTCCAGAATCTGCTGCGATCGTCACTCATCGACACACCTCATAAACCTTCCTGCCCGTTACACGTTGCCCCACCGTCGGGGGATTAGGCGACAGGCTCCCAGAAGATTCAGTCACAAACCAGACAATCGGCTATGCCCTGCTGCGTCGATGGGCTATCAACGAGGCACAACCAGGAACCGACATGCGCGCCATACGCAGCCTGCACGACTTCATCGACAGCCTCACCGCACCGATTCGAGACGCGCTGATTGCCGCGTGCACGGAACGATCCGTGGCAAAAGACCAGACGGTCTACCATCGAGGTGACCAGGCAGATGCGCTGTTCCAACTGATCGAAGGGGGCATTCGCCTGTCCAACCACACGATCAACGGCAAGGAGATCGTGCTGGAGGAGTTTCGGCCCGGTGACTGCTTCGGCGAAATGGCGGTGCTCGACGGGCTGCCGCGGCACACGGATGCCATCGCCACGATGAATTCTCGCATCCGCGTGCTGAGCAAGCCCCGATTCGATGCGCTGATGGATGCACACCCGGAGATCAGCCGGCAACTGAATGTCATGCTCTCACGGCGTCTGCGCCTGGCAATTCACAACGCCGAGGACGCCAGCAGCCTGAGCCTCGAGCAGCGCATCGCTCGCACCATTCACAGGCTGGTGTACTCCCAGGGCACAACGGGTGCCGATGGTGCACATGAGGTGCACGTTTCCCACGACGACCTGGCGCGCATGCTCGGCGCCTCCCGCCAGAGCGTCAGCAAGGAGCTGACCCGGCTCAAACGCCTGGGCTGTATCGAGACGCGATACGGCAAACTCTTCATCACGGATCTGCCGCGCTTGCAGTCAATGGCGGAAACGCTGGCGGGCGCGGAACAGTTTTCGGCAAGCTATGATGATCACTGTGTCTAGCGGCGCCGCTGAGATTGTCGCAACTGTTCAAGCGCTTCGTCTTTACGGACACGGATCACAGCTTTACTCCCGATGAGGGCGTGTCGGTCATGAAGGTGCCGACGTCCCAGCATCTCATCGAGCTGATCGTGTTCTTGGTGCCGCTGCAGCTGCTGGCGTAACACGTAGCGGTACTCAAGGACACTGATGTGGACCAACCCCACAACCTGGCCAAGTCCATAACGGTCGAGTAGCGACTCGCGCGGTTACTCCCGCACCAGCTGGTCTCGCTCGTACCGGAACAGACCATCCATGGGGAGCACGCGATTCACAATGTAGTGCCCCCAGTTCGGCACGGCTGGAACCGGCGTGAACACAGCGGCGACGATCTCGCTGTTTGCCAGTCGGTCGTCATAGGCCTGATCGGTCGGCGGCGATATCTCAAGTGCTGACCGCATCAAACCTTCCAGCTCCGACACGCCCTTCGGGCGTTCAACCTGCGGCTTGCCGTCGGTGTCCAGATACCGCCGCTGGATCCGCAGCGCCGTAATCACACCAGCGTCCGCTGGAAATGACACGCTGCCCATGCAGGCGCAGTCCTGGGTCTTGTAGCTGTTGTGCGCGTAGAAGGTGTAAGTCCCCGGAGGCACCTCATAGAGATACAGGACAGCGTCGCGATTGCGCCGGAAGTGGCCGAGCACGTCCATTCGCACCCGCAGCTGGCTCTCCACTGCAGGCCAAGCGACTTGCTCAGCCTGGACGCCTTCGGCCGTCGCTTGCGCAACGGCTTCCAACCTCAGCGCTTGCCAGCGCTCCGACTCGTCGGCAGTCGCTGCCTTTACGAACTCGATGTTCGCAACGAGGTTGGTTTCGACAAGCAGGTAGGCCTGCTTCGGATCGAATTGCACCGCTTTCCGGCTCTTGATGCGCTCATAGCCGAACCCGAGCCCCGCATTGGAGGATTGGCTAGCTGCTGACCAAGATATCAGCAGGGCAAAGCTCCCGAGCAGGAACAGCGCTGAAGGCTTCATAAGCCGAGCGGCGCCGTTTTGGGGCGCGGACCAGAGGCAACCAGAGCCTGTTGCGCCAACATCCTTTGGCGTTCGAATTCGCTGAGTTCTGTCTCTGTCGCTGCGTAGTTGAACTGCTCGAACAGCGTCTTGCTGAGACCGTAGCGATCGTAGCCTTTGAAGAACATGCAGCGTCGCAAGCTGAAACGTCGTTCTCGGCGCGCCTCAACGGGCGCCGCGATGGCAGCCACCAGGCCGGCAGCCATGGGGCCCGCGATGCCGGCCAGAAACGTGTCGCTGGGGTCGACCGCGCGCTCTTTCGGCAGCCCGTAAACCAGCTCCGCGTCGTAGAGCCCCCTTGCCCTCAGATCACATTCACGGATGTCGGCCAGCGCCGTTGAGAAGTCGGTGGCCTCCTGGTGGAAATAAAAATACTGGTCGTATTGCTTTATGGTTCGACGCGTCTCCTCGAACTCGATCTGCGGGCGGGCGACGCTTGCGGGGTCCTGGGCGCTGACCGCTACCGCGCTCAATGCAGCGGCGCCTAGCAGGATCGCTGACAACTTCAGATTCATGGCTCAACCCTCTGTCTCGAAACGGACGCTAAGGGAACCGCCGCGACGTCGCAACGCTGTTCCGTATTATTTCTTCCTATCCACCCACCAGCCACCAAGGCGGTTTTTCCTTTGAAGCTCTGTGCGAGTCATCGCCGGTATCACCCAACCCGGTGTCACCAAAAAACTTAACCACCTCAACCGCCAGGCTTCAACCACCAGAACCCCTCCACTGCGAAATCCACTTCATATTCCACCAACAAGCTCGACCGTTACCGCAAGAAAGCCGGAGACGGGCAATCCCTTGCTCTCCCAATTGCGTCTGTGCGAATACACCCGGTTTCCCCCACCGCCATCAACCAGCCACTGTGTGAGTCGCCGACATTACCCACCACAGCGCATCGAATGCATTCTCCAGCAGGTCAAGACCAGCTGGGTTCCGCCGGCCGGAGCAACCACGCACCACAACCCCCCGGCAATGTCGCCGATCGAGTGCTTTCTGACTCCGTCGTTTAGACACACCGAGGAACGTCCCGTCCCACCAGGAACAGCGGTTGGTTTTCCTATCCGTGCTATGGCTATCCTCCCGCTCCGCGGGATTTCCGAGCGTGCCGGTACCAGGCGTGGCAAACGTGAAGAATGCCGAGGATGCGCAAGCATAGTGACCGTGGCAAAGGGTTGTTGATTTGCCTATCCTTCTTCGGCTGTGAAACAAGCGCGCGACAGTTTCCGGCTTGTCACCGAATCACAGTGTCGATCCCAGCTAGGACTTTTTATGGATCTGACTCAACTTGAGGACTTCCTCGCCGTTCTTGAACACGGCAGCATCCTCGCCGCCGCGGAGGCAAAGGGCACCAGCCAACCCACTTTAAGCAGAAGGATTCGAGAGCTGGAAGACACGCTGAATGTTCCGCTGTTGAACAGAACGCCGCGCGGCATCAGCGCCACGGTGTACGGCTCGCTGTTCAGACAGTATGCAGAACAGGCCCTGCAGAACCACCGCGCGGCATTGGAAGAGCTGAGGGGTCTAAAGAGCGGCGCGCAAGGCCACGCACGCATTGGTATGGCAGCAACTTTCTCCGGATATCTGCCCACTGTCATCAGTCAACTCCAGACAAACAGGCCTGGGGCCACCTTTGAAGTGGTAGAAGGCACGTATGACGCCCTCGTGCAGCTGATTTTGAAGCGGGACATTGAGGGCGCATTCACCATGTTGCCTCCGGACGAATCGCTGGAACTGCTGGCCGCCACCAACCTCGGCGATGAGCCCCTGGTGGTTGTCGTCAACAAAGACCATCCATTAACCCGGCAGGCTACGGTTAGCCTGAACAGCCTTGGTGAGGAAGCATGGGTAGTGATGAACCGACCGCACTCTGTGCGGGATGGGTTTCTTGCATTTGCCAACGCACACGGTCTGGCGTCACCCAATATCGCTGTAGAAACCAGCTCGCTGGATTTTCTGAAATCGATGATCAAGCACTCGAACCTGCTCACCTTTCTGCCGAGAGGCGCAGTCCACAGTGAACTGGAAGACGGCCAGTTCAAAGCGCTGAACATACCGGAGCTGCCGACGGTCAGGATGGCATTCGTACACCGTCACGGTGTGTTGCCTCCATTGGTCGTGCAGATCGTCTTTGCGGTGGAAGCCACCATCAAGTCGCTGTCGTCCTGAAAGCAGGAGCGTACTCTCCCAGGATTTGATATCCGGTTTCTGAATAACTGGCGGCCGGTTCCCCCATAGCCTGCACGCCGCACAGCACCTAGCCTGCTCGCAACACGTATTGCGAGGCATCGAACATGGCAGACAACGAGTTGGCGACGATTGCACAGCGGCAGGAATTCGTCCGAAAAAACCACACCTGCGTGGTCGGCTACACACGCAAATCAGCGCCTCCGTCGATGTCCATCGTTCACTACACGATGGATGGTGAAAAACTCGTCTTCCTCACCATGGCGGCGCGCCAGAAGGCGAAAGCCGTGATGCGCGAGGGCCAGCTTTCAATCTGCGTGCTCGATGGCCCGCAGGGTGGCCTGAGTTGGCCACCAGAGTACCTGGTGATTGATGGCGACGCTGAACTCAACACGGATATGAACTATGTCGTCGGCCGTGCCATGGAAGTGGGTGCAGTGATGACCGGCCAGCCGGTTCCGGAGGCTGCACGGCCGATGGTCCGGGCGATGATGGAAAAGGAAGGCCGGGTTGCTGTTTGTATCACGCCGACGTCGACATTCCACTCGCCATCCGTTCACCCGGACGCCAATGACGCTGGCGCGGCGGAGAGAATGCAGCATGGTCTGGGTGCGCGGCTGCCCTGGACTGAATAGTTCGCGATCCGGATGAAGTCTTTGGGAGCGAGGCAGCCTCAGGTCCGCATGTCTGTCGCCAGGTTGAGCGCATTCAGCTCGCTGGAACTGTCAATGGCGGCATTTCTGACACCGCTTGTGGTGTTTGTGCCGCCGTTTTACGCCGGAGAAATGGGGCTCGGGCTGTCGACGGTCGGCATCATATTCGGCCTTACCAAGTTGTGGGACATCGTGACGGATCCCATCGCAGGGTCACTGACCGACCGCTACGGGCCGACGCGCGGACGGCGACGGTT
>JAUIED010000122.1 GCA_030428905.1 Gammaproteobacteria bacterium | reverse complement strand
GGTGTCGGGATGCCGTAAGCTTCGCCGAGGTAGCGGTGGTCAAAGCGCAAAGTTGTGTTTTCTGGGGACCCGTTTGCGGCTCCCAAATCCTCAACAAGGGCGCGCACGGCGTGCTCCAGCCGGCCGTGCTGCGTGTGGTACACGTTGATGCCGAGCGCCGAGAGGCTGCCGCCAAGGCGTGCGAGTCCATACACGAGCCCGGCCTGCGTGCCGGCGCTGGAAGAGGCGTGCACCACAGTGCTCGGTGCGATCTGCAAAGCAGCGCACTGTTCAACGATCTCGTAGGCACAGCGCACGTAGCCGAGCGCGCCGATGGCGTTTGAGCCGCCGGCAGGAATGACGTACACCGACCTGCCAAGCTGTTTCATGTCGGAGATGGCGGCGCGAGCGCTGTCAGCGATCTCGTCTGGCGGCAGAACATGCACCCGGGCACCGCTGAGCCGATCGATGAGGGGGTTGCCTGCCACTTCGTAGGCGGCGTTGGACCAGGCGACCTGGCGGCTCAGGAAGAGGTGGCAGGGCAGCCGAAGTTTTGCGCAGGCGGCGGCGGTCTGGCGGGCATGGTTGGACTGCACGGCGCCGAAGGTCACCACATCCGTTGCGCCTTCTGCCTGGGCCGCTGCCAACAGGTATTCGAGCTTGCGGGTCTTGTTGCCGCCGGTAGCGAGCCCGGTGCAGTCGTCGCGCTTCAGCCAGATGCGGGGCCCACCCAGTTCCTCGCTCAGGGCATCGAGCGGTTCCAGCGGGGTAGGCAGGTGGCCAAGGGCCACGCGGGGTATCTGGTCGAGCCAGGCCGGTAGATTCACGTGCATGAGCGGCATTGTGTCATATCAGACCTGGGAATCGATTCACGTCTTTAATGACAAATAATATGACTGAATAGATCTTGCGATCCGCTCGTGATTAGTGGTTCAAACTATTGATGTGAAAGGAAATATTTTTGTGCCTGGCGTCATGCTTCTGGCGAAGTACTCACAACCTGTCACCGGAAAGTTACAGGATAGGAGCTATCATTGTGTTCTCCAACACCACGAATTATTGAGGGTGATATGCACGAGCTGTTAGGACGCTCGTTTCGGCTAAGCGAGATGGACTATGTGATTGTCGATGTGGTCGACGTCAGTGGCGAGTGGATGGTGTACGCCGAGACCCATGAACGCCGGCACAGCGGGCCGAAGCGCGCTGCCTTCCACCTGAACGACCTGCACCGACTGGCAGATCTCAGCCTGCCGCACACCGCCTGACCGCACAGGTCTGTCCATGAGCGAAGCGGAACTCGAATCCGCCGTCGGCATATTCGACGCGCTCGGCAATCTGAGCAGCCTGCTCAGCTACGGTGAATTCGACGCCGTGCTGTTCCGGGCAGTGCCGCTGGCGGAGTTTGCCGATACCGAGGTGCTTTGCGCCTACGTGACGATCGACGCCGGGCTGCATGTGGCTGGCGCCGTTTTCTTCCGAATACACACCGACACAGACGGCTACGTTGGTGATTTCAGCCTGCCGCTCGATCGACTGCTTGCTGCTGCAGAGGCCGCTGGCTACCCGAAGCCGCTGGTGATCGCACACTCAAGCTGCCCGATGCCGGAGTACGAGGCGGACCTCTGGCAACCGGGAGCTGAAGCGGTGGAAGGGCTGCTGGCGGCGGTGCGCAAAAACGCGGTTGGCCTCTACCGGCGCGCCCGGCAGAACGAGCCGCCGCCGATCGCCATGCCGGCACCTGCGCCCGAAGTCACCACGCCCAGCATGCAGGGGTTGCTCAGTGAGTTGGAGCGGGCGCGGGAGGAGATTGCACGCCTGCGCTCTGCATTGCGGCACGAGCAGGACCGCAACCGCCGCCTTCAGGATGCGTTACTGGGCGGGCGCCACGCCGACCGCTAACAGCACGGCGACGAAAACGATCGCGAAAGCGATACCCACCAGCAGGCCCACGGCAAGCGCACGAAACGGGCTGTACAAGCTGCCGCCATGCTCCACGTGGTAGCGAATCGCCGCTTCCTGCAGAAAACGACAGGCGCCGTAGGCCAACCCGATCTGCGCGATGAGCATCACGATGCCCGCTGCCGGGCCGTTGGGCAGCAGCGATGCCAGCGCCATCAATATCGTCAATACCACGAGACCGATGAGCACCGTGCGGGTGGCCAGGTCGCGGCGGCCCAGGGCACGATAGTTCAGCGCAATAATGACCGCACCTGCCAGCAGCGACCCCATGATCGTGGCGATCACCGCTGAATGCGGAGTGTAGAGCTGGGGCTTCGTCTCGGTCATGCGCGGGGGTCGACGAGAATCTTCACTTCCTGCGGCGAATCCGCCAGCCGCTGGAATGCATCACTCAGTCCTGCCAGCCCCGTGGTGGACGTGTGCAGCGGCTCGCACTGGATGCGGCCGGTTGCCACCAGGTCTTTACACACCTCGAAGTCTTCGTGCAGGTAGGCAAGCGAACTCGTCAGGCGCACCTCCTTGACCAGCCACTCTCCGGGATTGATCACGGCTTCATTGTTGGCGACACCCACGAGGCTGACGAGGCCCCCGCGGCGAACGAGCGATACGGCCTGGCCAATCGTCGCCGGCACACCGGCACACTCGAACACCGCATCCGGCCCGGGTCCGAAGGTGGCGGCGATCTTCTCGGCGGTGTCTTGTGCGCGCGGGTCCCAGGCGGCGTCCGCGCCGAGCTTCAGACCCATGGCCCGGCGTGACTCCTGGGGCTCCAGCAGCACCACGTGCCCAGCGCCTGCGGCGCGGGCCGCCTGCACAACGAGGAGGCCGATGGGGCCGCCGCCGATGACGATGGCGGTGTCACCGAGGTGCAGTGGTGTGCGGCGCAGGGCATGTACTGCCACCGTGGCCGGCTCCAGAATGCCGGCAGCTTCATCGCTCATGCCGGCGGGCACGTGATACAGCCGGGATGCGTCGAAGGCGATTGCAGAAGCAAAGCCGCCGTGTGGCGCTGCCAGTGGGCCGACACCGATGGCGCCCATGAAAGCGCGCTCGCAGTGTGCCGCGTTGCCGCGCTGACAGGGCGGGCACTGTCCGCAGGCGGCAGCCACGCCAATGGCCACACGGTCGCCTTCGCGCACGTGGTGCACATCTGCGCCAACCGCGCTGACGTGGCCGCACCATTCATGGCCGCAGATGGCCGGGTTGTAGGGTTCGCCTGAAAGATAGGCGTGCACGTCGGTGCCGCAGATGCCGCAGTAGGTGATGTCCACCACGGCTTTGCCGGGCGAGGGTTCAGGGTCGGGGAATTCGACCAGATCGATGTTGCGCAGCCCTGTGACCAGTCCGACCTGCATATTGCCTCCAGTTGAATAGAACCAGGGGCGCAAGATCGGCCAAAGCGCCGCATCTTGCAACCTGCGTTGCCGTCGTGTCAGATGACCCGCATGACATCACCTGCGCTGCACATCGATATTTACTCGGACGTCATCTGCCCGTGGTGCTATATCGGCAAAAAGCGGTTGGACCGTGTGCTGGCCACGCCCGTAGGCGAAGGCGTGACGGTCCGCTGGCGCGCCTATCAGCTGCAGCCACGCATCCCACCCGAGGGGATCGATCGCGCGGCGTACCTCAAGAGCCGCTACGGCGAGGATGCCGACGCGGCACGGGTGCCTTCACGCATCGTCAGCGAAGCGTCTGCGGAGGGTATCGCGCTCGACTATGCGGCGATTCGCACCATGCCCAACACGTTTACTGCACATCGGCTACTGTGGTTCGCCTACGAGGAAGGCGGAGCGGCAGTTCAGCATCGGCTCGCCGAGACCCTCTTCGAAGCGTATTTTCGCAACGGACGCGATGTGGCGGATGTGGACTCGCTGGCCGAGCTGGCGGCAGGGGTGGGGCTGGAGGCGACACAAGCCAGCCACTTTCTTCGCTCTGATGCGGGGGTTTCCGAGGTACGCGAAGAGCTCGAGCAGGCCACAGACATCGGCATCAGCGGCGTGCCGTGCTATGTGCTTGGCGGCGTGTTTCCCTTTCCTGGGGCGCAAACCTCAGAGGTGATGGCGCAGTTCATCGAGCGCGCCAAATCCAGGCTCACGGTTTAGGCAGCACGAACTTCGGCGTTACCGGCTGGCTGAACACATGTTTGGCGACAATGTCGTACACGTGGCCGCAGGCGCTGCAGTACACCACCAGGAACCACGGCTGCTTGGTGCGCGATCGTTCCTTGCTGGGTTTGGAGAGAATGTGCTCGATACCAGAGGTTGCACATTTCGGGCAGGTGGGTTCCGCCATTAGCTGATCATTCCAGGCTGTGGTCCATCTCCATAGACGGCCGATTGGTGGGATGAGTTCCCACAATTTTTGCCGGCACGCCGGCGACGGTGGCGTGCGCCGGCACGTCGGCCAGCACGACGCTGCCGGCGCCGACCTTCGCGCACTCGCCAACCTCGATGTTGCCGATCACTTTGGCGCCGGCGCTGAGCAGCACGCCGCGGCGGATTTTCGGGTGCCGGTCGCCGCTCACCTTGCCGCTGCCGCCCAGGGTGACCGCATGCAGAATGGATACGTCGTCTTCGATTACTGCAGTTTCACCCACGACGATGCCGGTGGCATGGTCGAGCATGATGCCGGAGCCGATGCGCGCCGCCGGATGCATGTCCACCCCCAGGGTGACGCTGATCTGATTCTGGAAGAACGCCGCCAGCGTCCTGCGGCCGTTGCACCATAGCCAATGGGCGATGCGGTGCGCCTGCAGGGCATGGAAGCCCTTGAAGAAGAGAAACGGGGTGGTGAGATCTTCGCAGGCCGGATCGCGCGTGTAGGTGGCCAGCACATCGATTTCCGCGGCGCTGAGGATGCCGGGGTCGTCGTCCATGGCCTGTTCGATGACGTCACGGATGAGCATGGTGGGCAACATCGGGTTGTCGAGCTTGCTCGCAAGACGAAAGCTCAGCGCCGAACCGAACGAGGTGTGGTTGAGCACAGTCGCGTGAAAGTAGGAGCCGAGGATGGGCTCTTCCGCGGCCTTGCGTTCCGCTTCGTTACGCATGAGCGGCCACAGGTCGCCGGGGCCTGTTACCAGCGCGCTCAGGTCCTGGCCCACGGCATGCGGCCCCTCCGCCAGCACTTCTGCGTAGCGCACCTCGTGACTCTGAATGCCTTGTGAACTCATGCGCGCGAGCCTACCACGGGCGCTGGACGATTGTCCCTCGGTGAACTAACGTGGCCTGCTTGTCTTCGGGAGGGGGCGTTCGCAGTTGAGCAGCCTGGAATTTCGGCGCGTTGGGGTGATCGCCCGCCTTGGCGGAGAGCAGGTGGAGGACAGTGTCGCGAGCGTGGCACGCGTGCTCGAAGCTGCCGGTGTGGAGGCGGTGTTCGAAGCCTCCGCTGCGGAAACCCTGCCGGACGACGGCCGGCGGGTTGCCGGGCGCGAGGAGCTCGGTGACATCTGCGATCTCGTGGTGGTGGTGGGTGGCGACGGCAGCCTGCTTGGCGTCGGTCGCGACCTCGCCCATAAGAACGTTCCCGTGCTCGGGGTCAACCGCGGCGGTCTGGGTTTTCTCGCCGGTGTCGCGCCGGAAGACATCGAGAGCACGCTGCCGGAGATGCTGCACGGCAGGTTCGAAGCGGAGGAACACTTTCTGCTCGAAGCGGTGGTGCGGGAGCAGGGCAGGGAGGTTGGCCGCTCGCCGGCGCTCAACGACGTGGTTGTGCATGCCGCGGGACGCTCCCATATGCTGGAGCTGCGCGTGTGGATCGACGATCAGTGGGTGTACGACCAGCGTGGCGATGGGCTCATCGTTGCTTCGCCCACGGGTTCCACCGCCTACTCTCTGTCGGCCGGCGGGCCGATCATGCATCCAACGCTCGATGCCATCGCCATCGTGCCGATGTTTCCCCACACCCTGACTTCGCGACCGCTGGTAGTGCGCGGCAGCGCCAGCATCCGGGTGCAGGTGGAAAACGCCGAGGCGACGGGCGCACGGGTGAGCTGCGACTCGCAGGTGCACTTCGATCTCACACCGGGCAGGGCGCTGCATATTGAGAAGTACGCGCACCCGCTGCGCCTGCTGTATCCGCTGGACCACAGCTTCTACGAATCCTGTCGTTCGAAGCTCGACTGGGCCACGCGGCTGGGCGATCGCTAGCGGCTCACTAACGCAGCACTTCCGGCCGGTCCACATCGATGAGCACGCCGGTGTCGTCTGTCTCCAGTGTGATCAGCGCAGTATTCGCTTCGCGGATGAGGGCGCGTGCGCCTGCATCTCCGGTGAGGGTGGCAAGTTTCGGCAGGTAGTCGGCGGTGAATCCCACCGGTTGCCCGGCTTCGCCGTTGCCATTTGCATGGTAAACCGGGCGGACGATGGCGGGCGGTGTTGCAGCCGCCAGGCGCTCGATCAGCCGAAGCAGGGTTGCTTCGCGCACGTAGGGCATGTCGCCCAGAGCAATCACCACACCCCGCCAGCCTTTGTCGGCGAGGCCCGCCACGCCGGCACTCAGGCTGTGGCCCATGCCCAGGTGCGCGTCTCGCGCGCGCACGAGGTCGTCGCCGGGGCGCAGGGTGATGCCGAGCTGGCTGGTGAGGTCGGTGTCGGTGGGTCGCAGCACCAGGCGGATTTCCTCGAACGCTGCCTGATAGACCGCGACGGTAGCCGCCAGCAGGTGAACTCGCTTGTCAGAGCCGAAACGCCGGCTCTGACCCGCGGCCAGGATGACGGCGCCGATTGTCATTACCCGGCGCTCGCGGCAACCGCCTCCCGGGCCTGTGCGGCGACGGCGTGCCGCACCGCGGTGATCTCGGCGACGATGGAAATGGCGATTTCCGGCGGTGTTTTCGAGCCGATCGGCAGGCCGATAGGGGCGTGCAGTTTGTCGAGATCGTCATCGCTCACTTCCAATGCCTTGAGCCGCACACGCCGGTTGGCCGAGGTACGGCTGGAACCCATGGCGCCTATGTAGAAGGCATCTGTGGTCAGCGCTTCCATCAGGCCCATGTCGTCGATACGCGGATCATGGGTGAGTGCGACGATGGCGGACTGCGAATCGTTGGCGTGCGCCCGCACGGCGTCGTCCGGCATGTCGCAGATACGCTGCACGCCCTGCACGGGAAAGGCGTCGATCATCTCCTGGCGCGGGTCGCACACCGTCACCAGATAGTCGAGGCTCAGCGCATAGCTCGCGAGATACTGCGACACCATTCCGGCGCCGATAATAAAAAGCTGCATGGTGGGGCCGATGGTGTTGGTCAGGACCTGCGCGTCGGCGTCCCACTGCAGCGGCTCCGAGACGTGCTCCTCGGTGCCGAGGTGGCGGACGGACACTTCGCCGCTGTTCACATCCACCGTGCGCTGCACAGAGCGGCGGGCGGCGAGTTCGTCGGCGATGTCGGAAAAGTGCGCCAGCGACTCCGGACCATGGGGCTCGATGACGATGTGCAGCTCGCCGCCGCAGGGCAAGCCGAATTTCTCCGCCTCTTCCGCGGTGGCACCGTAGCGGAAGAACTGCGCATGTTTGCTGGCCAGCGTACCGGCGGCGAGCTTCTCCAGCAGATCTTCCTCCACACACCCGCCGGACAGCGACCCGGTGATGTGGCCTGCAGTGTTGCAGGTCATGAGGCTGCCCACCGGACGCGGCGAAGAGCCCCAAGTGGCCACCACCGTGGCGAACCAGATCTGCTCGCCGGTGGCAAGCCAGTCACGGGCCTGACGCACGACTTCGATGTCTACCGCTTGCATGTCGCTCACCTGAACGTGTTTTGACGGTATTCTACCACTGCCATTTCCCTCAAAAGCGAAGCTGAATGAACTCGCCCATCGTCATGGACATGCGGCGCCACCCGGTGCTTTGGGTGGTGCTGGGCGCGGCTGTCGTCTGCTACCCGTTTGTCGCGTCTTTGTCCGACAACGAGATATCCGCCGTTTCACGTGCGCTCCTGGTGGTGGATGTGTATCAGCCTGGCGAGGTGAGCCTGGCGCGCCTCCTGGCTGACATGGAGGTGTGGCGGTGGTTCACGCCAGCGCTCATTCACTTCTCGCTGATGCATATCGGCTTCAACGGTTTGCTGCTGGTGCTCTTCGGCCGGCCGGTGGAGGCGGGCATGGGGCACGCCGGCTTCGGGGTGCTGATCCTGTGGCTTGCACTCGTTTCCAACGCGGTGCAGGTGGTGTTCAACGAGTCACCGTTTTTTGGCGGTCTCTCCGGCGTCGTGTACGGGCTCATCGGCTACGTGGCGGTGATGCAGCGGCTGCAGCCAGCGTCGCCGCTGTGGTTCATGCCGCCGGGCCTGATCCCATCGTTGCTGGTGTTTCTCGTGCTGTTCAGCACCGGCATCACCGAATTCTTTGGCCTGCACATTGCGAACGCCGCGCACTGGGGCGGGTTGGGCGCCGGTGTGCTGGCGGCGCTGGCGGTGGGACTGCTGTGGAAACGTCCGTAGCGTCGTTGGATGCAGCGCCCATCGGTCGCCTGGCGATCGAGCCCGGTGATCCGGCGCGTTACGCATTGCGGTTGGGTGATGTGGCGCTGCCGCTGAATCCGCTGCTCGGCCGAGGCCTGTCGCTCACGTTCACCGGCCGCATCTTCTGCACCGCCTGCGCAGCACAGACATCACGCGCCTACGGCGGCGGTTACTGTTACGACTGCTTCACGAGCCTTGCCCGGGCAGATCTGTGCATGGTCTCTCCTGACCGCTGCCACCATCACCTCGGCACCTGCCGTGAGCCGGAATGGGGCAGCGCGTTTTGTATGCAGCCGCACGTGGTGTATCTGGCGAACACGGCGGGTGCCAAGGTGGGCCTCACCCGGGCGGACCGCACTGTCGGCCGCTGGCTCGACCAGGGTGCCGTGCAGGGGCTTGTCGTTTGCACTGCAGCTACCCGCCGCGATGCAGGCCTCATCGAGGCCGCCATCGCCCGGCATGTGAGCGACCGGGCAGACTGGCGCAAGCTGGTAGCCGCCGACGCACCGTTGCTGGATCTACCTGCGCTGGCCGCGGAGCTGCGCGAGCGCCTGGCGTTGCCCTGCGGCACGTGGGTCGATGATGGGTACGTGAACGCACTAACCTACCCGGTGCTGCGTTACGGTCTGGTAGAACAGGTGCAGCTGCAGGGGCGCAACACGCCGTTCACCAGCCGCCTGCTCGGCTGCAAAGGCAGCTACCTGCTCTTCGAGCACGGGGCGTTCAACGTTTCCGCGCATGCAGGGTTCGAAGTGCGTGTGCAAGCGGTGGATGATCCGCCGCCGCCGTTGGGCGGCGAGCAGACTTCGCTGTTCTGACAGCGCACGCAGTAGCGGGGCGACGCGCGCGGCGCAAATGTCGATAATGGGCGCCGCCGAACCTTCAGGAACGCCCCATGCGCGACGCAGAACCCCGCACCATCCACCTCACCGACTATCAGCCGCCGGCCTACCGGACGAAGAGCGTGCAACTGCACTTCGACATCCGCGACGGCGAAACGCGGGTGGTGAGCACCCTCGACGTGGTCCGTGAGCGCGCCGGCGCGCTCGAACTCGACGGCCAGAACCTCGAGCTCGAATCGATCAAGGTGGATGGCGAGCTGCTGAGTAGTAATGCCTACGAACGCACCGACTCGGGCCTTACGGTGCTCGACGTGGGCGACGCGGCGACCCTCGAGATCGTCACCCGCATCCGCCCTGAGCAGAACACCGAGCTCGAAGGTTTGTACAAGTCGAGCCAGATGTACTGCACCCAGTGCGAGGCGGAAGGCTTTCGCAACATCACCTACTATCAGGACCGTCCGGATGTTCTGGCGCGCTTCACCACCACGGTGGAGGCGGACGCGGCGCGTTACCCGGTGCTGCTCTCAAACGGCAACTGCGTAGCAGAGTCGGTGCGCGACGGACGCAAGTCTGTGACCTGGGAAGACCCGTTTCCCAAGCCCGCCTACCTGTTCGCGCTGGTGGCTGGCGACCTTTCCCATATCGAGGACCGCTTCATCACGAGGAGCGGGCGGGAGGTGACGCTGCGCATCTACTCCGAGCCGCACAACATTGGCCAGTGTGACTACGCCATGGATGCGCTGAAGCGCTCCATGCGCTGGGACGAGGAGGTTTTCGGCCGCGAGTATGACCTCGACATCTTCATGATCGTGGCGGTAGAAGACTTCAACATGGGCGCCATGGAGAACAAGGGCCTCAACATCTTCAACACCTCCTGCGTGCTCGCTTCCGCCGACACCGCCACCGACCTTGCCTACCAGCGCGTGGAAGCTGTGGTGGCACACGAGTACTTTCACAACTGGTCCGGCAACCGCGTCACCTGCCGCGACTGGTTTCAGCTCAGCCTGAAAGAGGGATTTACTGTTTTCCGCGATGCAGAGTTTTCCTCCGACATGCACTCGCGCACCGTAAAGCGCATCGATGACGTGAAGTTTCTGCGCTCGGTGCAGTTTGCCGAAGACGGGGGCCCGTTGGCACACCCGGTACGCCCGGACAGCTACATCGAGATCTCTAACTTCTACACGGTCACCATCTACGAGAAAGGTGCCGAGGTGGTGCGCATGTACCACACGCTGCTCGGCGCCGAGGCGTTCCGCCGCGGCTCTGACCTGTACTTCGACCGGCACGACGGCGAGGCGGCGACCACCGATGACTTCCTCGCCTGCATGCAGGAAGTTACCGACGTGGATCTGGCGCAATTCCAGCGCTGGTATGAGCAGGCGGGCACGCCTGTTGTCGCGCTGGAGCAGTCTTTCTCGGGCGATACACTGACGCTGACGTTCCGACAATCCTGCCCACCCACGCCGGGACAGCCGGAGAAATCCCCGTTTCTCATTCCCTTTGCGCTCGGCCTGATCGGCCAGGACGGCGAACCGCTGCCGCTGGATGGCTTGGCGGATGATGCCCCTGGCGAGGTGCGTGGTAACACGCTGGTGCTGCATCTGCGGGATGACCAAACCACGGTGCGTTTCTCCGGACTCGCAGAGCAGCCTGTGGTGAGTGCGCTGCGCGGCTTCTCCGCACCGGTGCGGTTGAAGATGGCGCGCAGCGCGGAGGAGCAGGCGTTTCTCGCCCGCAATGACAATGACGGCTTCGCCCGCTGGGATGCGTTGCAGGCGCTGCTCGTGGCGGAGATCGAGCGGCTGATGTCCGGCGAGTCTGTGCGGCCGCTTGTGGTGGAAGTATTCCGCACCCTGGTGCAGCAGGCACTGAGCGCTGAGGATGCGGAACAGGCAGCACTGCTGGCGACGATGCTGGCACTACCTGATGAAGCCTACCTCTTCGAGCAGATAGCACCCGTGGACGTAGACGCCATCTGCGATGCCCGCAACACACTGGAACAGCACCTGGCTGATGCACTCGCAGACGATTGGCGACAGCTCTACGACGCGAAAACCAGCGAAAGCGCCTATGTGCCCACGCCCGCGGAGATGGCCCGACGCGCTCTGCGACACATCGCGTTGCGCTTTCGGGTGGCGGGCGCCACGGACGGCGGTGACGTCGAGCGCCTGCTTGGCGCGCACCTTGATCGTGCGGACAACCTCACGGAGCGACGTACCGCGTTCGAGTTGATCGCCGCGAACGCGCTCGTCAGCCAGGACTTCCGCCGTACTCGCGCGCAGGAGTTCTACGAGCGGTACAGGAACGAAGCCCTTGTGGTGGATGCCTGGTTCTCTGCACAGGCCATGAGCCCGGTGACGAGTATTGCCAACGTTCAGGAGCTCGCCCGACATTCCGCTTTCGATGCGCGCAACCCCAACAAGCTTCGTGCGCTGTATGGCGTGTTCGCGGCACGCAACTTCCGCCGTTTCCATGCGTTGGACGGCAGTGGTTACGAATTTCTCGCCGACCGGGTGATCGAGCTCAACGCACAGAACCCGCAGATGGCTTCGCGTCTGACGACCGAGCTCACGCGCTTTCGCCGCTACGATGCGGCGCGGCAGGCGATCATGCGCAAAGCGCTCGAGCGCATTGCGGCCAAAGAGAATCTGTCGAAAGACGTCTTTGAGGTAGTAACCAAAAGTCTGTCGTAAGAGGCGGGGTGCGAAGTGCCAGGCTGTGATGCCGTCCTATGAGCTCGCGGTTGTTTGGAATAGCGCCGTCCGTTGTTGATTCTTACGGCGATGGGCAATGGTTTGCGGGGTAGGGGAGGCGCGGGGGCGCCTGGTGTCGGTTTGTTCTGGGTTTTGACCAGCTATCGCCGCGACACACGCGCTATGTCTCCAGATCCTTCAGTACATCGAAGAGATCTTCCAGCGGGCTACGGAAAACTCCGGCACCGCGTTTCAGAATATGCGTGTAGATCTGTGTCGTTTCCAGCGAAGCATGACCAAGCTGTTCCTGAATACTGCGGATATCTGCGCCGCTTTCGAGTGCATGCGTGGCGAACGAATGGCGCAAAGTATGCGCGCTGGCACGAGTGGAAACACCGGACGCGCGCACGGCTTGCTTCATCGCTTTCTGAAAGGTGGTTTCGTGCACATGGTGGCGACGCGTGTCTCCGGTTTGAGGGTCGATTCCCAGTCGTGCTGCGGGAAAGGCATACTGCCATGCCCATTCTCCCGCCGCGCTGGGGTACTTGCGTGCCAATGCACTCGGAAGCGCGACCTTTCCGAAGCCGTCGGCAAGGTCGTTTGCGTGCAACTGGCGTACACGAGCCAAGTGCATCCTGTACGCATCATGCATCACTTCGGGAAATGCAACGATACGGTCCTTGCGACCCTTGCCGTCGTGTACGTGAATGGCCTGATAGCGAAAGTTCACGTCTTTGACTCGAAGGCGCAGCGCTTCCAGTAAGCGCAGTCCCGATCCGTACAGCAGCGCGCCAATCATCTGATGCGTGCCCTGCAGCCGCTGCAGAACAGCGGCGACCTCTTCGCGGCTCAACACGGTAGGCAACTTCTGCGGCTTTCTGGCGCGTACAGATTCAGAGATATCACCCAACGGTGCGTGCAGAATGTGCCTGTACAGATAGACCAATGCACTCAGTGCCTGATTCTGTGTGTTTGCAGCAACGTCACGTTGAGTGGCGAGGTACGTGAGAAACTGCGCAACCTCACGATCTCCCATATCGCGTGGGTGGCGCAGCTTGTGATAGCGAACATAGCGAACGACCCAACTGGTGTACGCCTTCTCTGTGCGGGTGCTGTAGCCTCGAGCGCGAATGTGAACGCGCAGCGCGGTCAGTAACTCGGATGCCACATCGCCGAAACAGTAACCAAAACGATACTATCGCGCGTTTCGAAGCCTGGGTTCAGTAGCCAGTATCATCAGGCCTTGTGAGAAGTTGACCTGATCCGGTTAGCCTGAAATGTCTCGGTACTTAGGGGAGATAGCCCGAGGGGTTTCCGGAATCCACGGCGAGTGTGGACAGATTTGGGAAGAACGTGATACATGATTGGGGTACTAAGCAGAAGCATGTCAGGATAACCAGGGAGCACCATACTGATGCACTCGCATCCCACTGAACCCAAAGACAAATCCAGAAGCCGTCCGGCTTACACTGAACGATTTCCATACACTTTGTGTTAGGTGTCGGCGTGACACCTGAGATTGTTCTATGGCGAATACGAAACCGATTGATCGAATATCTGGAAACGGTTTCGTCCGCCCAACATCAAATCGAATATCAAGAAGCGGTCCCTTATG
>JAUIED010000121.1 GCA_030428905.1 Gammaproteobacteria bacterium | reverse complement strand
GGGTGATCATCGGCTTTGCCCTCTTCTTTGCTGCCTACCAGGCCGAGATCATCCGCGCCGGCATCCAGTCACTGCCGAACGGTCAGGAGGAGGCGGCCAAAGCCTTGGGCCTCACCTACTGGCAACGCACCTCAAGAATCATTCTGCCGCAAGCCTTCCGCAACGCGCTGCCGCCGACGATCAACCAGTTCGTCATCACCTTCAAGGAGACCTCGCTGATCGTCATCATCGGCTATGCCGGTTTTCATCTCGGTGATCGCCAGGTGCTGCCCTCTCCTTTGATCGGCAAACCCTTTCCCGAGTTTCAGGCGCCGCTGCTCAAGCAACCCGATCAGCTGCGCAACCGGGAAGCACTGCTTGGGCGACCGGTGCTGGTGAACGTCTGGGCAACGTGGTGCCCCACGTGCAAAGCCGAGCATGAGATGTTGATGCGTATCCAGCAGGAATCATCTCTCGAGATCGTCGGTGTGAACTACAAAGACGACCGCGCCAGCGCCTTGCGCTGGCTTGCCCGATACGGCGATCCATACAGCTTCAATCTGTATGACGTCGATGGTCAGATCGGCATCGAGCTCGGGGTGTACGGGGCGCCCGAGAGCTTTCTGCTCAATGCTCAGGGAGAGATTGTCTACAAACGCGTGGGCGAAGTGAACGAGCGCGTCTGGCGTGAGGAAATCCTGCCCCGTCTCCGCCTGCAGGAGATTGACGGATGATGTGGCGTTGCTTCACGCTCGCGCTGCTCCTGGCCGGCGTTGCGCACGCGGTTTCTACCGTGGAGACGTTCGACTTTCCGAGCGATGAGCTGCGAGCGCGTTACCAGGGCCTGATCGACGAAATTCGCTGTCCGAAGTGCCAGAACACCAACCTCTCCGGTTCGGATGCGCCCATCGCCAAAGATCTGCGTGGCACCGTGTATCGGCTTGTCGTAACGGAAGGCAGGAGCGACGATGACGTGCGAGAATTTCTCGTCGCCCGTTACGGCGACTTCGTGCTCTACGATCCGCCGTTTCGTCCCGGCACCTGGCTCTTGTGGCTTGCTCCGCTCATTGCCTTGCTGCTCGCTGGTTGGGCCGTGCTGCGCCTGGCGCGCCGGCGTTCGAGCCCCTTGAGCGAAGGCGAACGCGCGCGTGCGCAGGCGCTTCTCAATCAGGCCAAGATGGATAGCGATACGAAGTGATGTTTGTAGTCGGGTGCGTTCTGCTGGCCATTCTTGCCTTCGCATTTGCGGTGTGGCGCGGTGCGGACAGGCAGGAAGAGGATCGCCAGGCAGCACTGCTGGCGCTGTATCGTGCGCGCAAAACCGAGCTCGAGGCGGAAGTAGCCGATGCCGGCGCCGCGGCGGAGCTGCGTGAAGATCTCGATGCGGCGTTGCTCGACGACTGGACGGACGTGCCGACGGCCAGTGAAGGTCATCGGGTCGCCGCCGTTTGGTCCGTGACGGCAGCGCTCGCGGCGGTTGTTCTCGCGGGCGTCGTGTACTGGCGCATTGGCGATCCGACGGCGGGGGATCTCGTTGGTGTGCAAGCGGTACTGCACGGAGACCTCGAGCCAGCGGAACTCGAGCTCTGGGGTGAGCGTCTGGCGGATCGGGTTCGCGCTCGTCCACAGGACGCGCAGAGCTGGTATCTGAAGGGTCTGGTAGGTCTGCAATCTGAGGATTACAGCGCCGCGGCGGAAGCATTCTCACAGGCCAACGCCATTCAGGGTAACGACCCCTCGATCGACATGTACTGGCTGCAGGCCCGGTACATGGCCTCGAACGGCCGCCTGGACGGCTTGTCGGTGAAGATCGCCGAGCGTCTGCTCGAATCCAACCCCGGAAACGCAACGGTACTCGAACTGCTCGCGATCGAGCGTTTTCGCGCGGCGGACTACCCACAGGCACTGTCGTTGCTCAACCGCGCGCTATCCGGTAGCCGGAGCGTGGAGCGTCAAGTGGCGCTGGTGCAGATGATGGATCAGGTACGGGTGCACATGACGCCCGGCGACGGTCCGGGAATCGATGTCGCGGTGCGTGCGGTGGAAGGGGCTCCCACGGATGCTACGGTCTTCGTGGTTGCTCGGCCGGTGGGTGGCGGCATGCCGTTTGCTGTAGTTCGCCGCCCGGCACTGCTGCTGCCGTTCGACGTTCGCCTGGATGATTACGTTTCTATGAATCCGGCCATGCCGCTGTCCAGCACCAGCCAGGTGGAAGTCGTCGTGCGGCTCAGCCGCAGCGGTCAGGCCATGGCCGCCGCAGGTGATTGGCAGTGGATATCGGCGCCCATCGATCTCAGCGCCGGCGAAGCGGGTACGCTTGAAGCAGTGCTGGAGCCGCCCGCGCAGGACGCGGGCGGTGCCAGGTAGGGTCGCTGGTGTGTCTCTCTACAGCACCCCGTAGGCCATCATCGACTTGGCTACCTTCACGAAGCCGGCGATATTGGCGCCCTTGAAGTAGTCGACGCCATTGGCGTGTTCGCCGTAGATCACGCACTGATCGTGAATGCGGCCCATGATGCGCTGCAGGTGGTCGTCCACTTCTTTTCGGTCCCAGGAGATGCGCAGGCTGTTCTGGCTCATCTCCAGGCCAGACACCGCAACTCCGCCGGCGTTTGCCGCTTTCGAGGGCGCATGCAGAAGGTTTGCCTCGCGGAACACCTCGATGGCCTCAGGGTCGGACGGCATGTTGGCGCCTTCGGAAATCGCTTTGCAGCCGCCCTTGACCAGTTCCTTCGCGTCTTCTTCGCTGATCTCGTTCTGCGTCGCGCAGGGGAATGCGAGATCGCAGGGTATGCCCCAGGGCCGCTTGCCTTCGAAGAACTCGCAGCCGAATTCGTCTGCATATTCGCTGATGCGACCGCGTCGCTTGCCTTTGAGTTCACCCACCCAGGCAAGCTTCTCGGCGTCTATACCCGCCGGGTCATAGATGAAGCCGGAAGAGTCACTGAGCGTGACTACCTTTCCGCCGAACTCGTTCAGCTTCTCCACGGTGTAGGTGGCGACGTTGCCGGAACCGGATACCACGCAGGTTTTTCCATCGATTGACTCGCCAGCGTGTGCCAGCATGTTGCGCATCATGTAGACGGCACCGTAGCCGGTGGCTTCCGTGCGGATCTCGCTGCCGCCGAACTCCAGCGCCTTGCCGGTCAGCACGCCTTCGAAGCGGTTTACCAGGCGTTTGTACTGTCCGAACATGAAGCCGACTTCCCGTGCGCCGACGCCGATGTCGCCTGCGGGCACATCGGTGTCCGGGCCGATATGGCGCGACAGTTCCGTGATAAAAGACTGACAAAAGCGCATGACTTCACCTTCGCTCTTGCCCTTGGGGTTGAAATCACTGCCCCCCTTGCCGCCACCCATGGGCAGGGTGGTAAGGCTGTTTTTGAAAGTCTGCTCGAAGCCGAGGAACTTCAGAATGCTCTGATTCACCGACGGGTGGAAACGAATGCCACCCTTGTAGGGGCCGATGGCGTTGTTCCATTGCACCCGCATGCCGCGGTTGACGCGCACGTTGTTGTTGTCGTCCTGCCAGCACACCCGAAAAATGATGATGCGATCCGGCTCGGCCATGCGCTCGAGTATCTGCATCTCCTGGTATTCGGGTTTGTCGGCGATGTAGGGAATGATGTCGGTGGCGACCTCCTGCACCGCCTGGTGAAATTCGTGCTCGTTTGGGTTGCGGCGCATCAGTCCATGCATGAAGCGCTCCAGTTCCGCTGTGTGCTCTGCCATCGTCAGACTCCCTCCTTAAGGTGGCATCGAGCGTAGCCCGAACGAGAGCGGAAGCAAAGAACCTTGGTCTAGCGGCCGGAAATTACGTTAGACTCGTCGGGGTAGGGGGCACGGAGCAAGATCGGCATGGAGCCGACAAAGCATGTTGGTGCGGGCGAAGGAGGATCGTCGCACTACAAGATAGCCATCGTCGGGTCTGGGCCCGGTGGGTTGAGCGCGGCGGCAAGAGCGCAGTTTCACGACGCTGCTGAAGGCGTGAGCACGCCGAGCTACGTGTTGCTCGAGTCGTTCGAAGCACACGCAAAGACCATTCAGCAGTACCAGAAGGGCAAGCACGTCATGGACGAACCGGGCTTTCTGGACCTGCGCAGTGATTTCGATTTCCGGGCGGGCACGCGCGAAGCCATCCTCGGCGGCTGGCAGGACAGCCTGGCCTCGCAGGGTGTCAACATCCGCTACGGCGCGGAAGTCACGCGCATCGCTCAGCAGGATCATCTGTTCACACTGACCCTCGGAAACGGCGAATCCCTCACTGCCGACAACGTCATTCTCGGCATCGGCATTGCCGGTAACCCGCGCAAGCTGGGCGCTCCGGGCGAGAACCTGCGGCTGGTGCAGTATCAGCTGGACGATCCGAAAGCGCACAGTGGCGAACGGGTTTTCGTGGTCGGCGCGGGTGACGCGGCCATCGAGAACGCGCTGGGTCTGGCGGCCCAGAATCGCGTCACCATCGTCAATCGTCGCGGCGAATTCAGCCGCGCCAAAGACGGCAACCTCAATGCCGTGCTGGCCGCGATCAACGATTCTTCTTCCAGCTTCGACTGCTTGTACGAAACGGGCGTGAAGGAGGTCATCGAAACTCCCGACGCCGAGCATCCGCTGCAGATTACGTTCAATACCCCGGACGGCGAGAAAGCGTTTGGCTGCGACCGCATCATCGCCCGTTTGGGCGGTATCCCGCCGCGTAAGTTCGTGGAGAGCATCGGCGTCGAATTTCCCAACGACAAGCCCGATGCCATTCCTGAACTGAGTAGCACCTACGAATCAAACGTGCCGGGCCTGTACGTGATCGGTGCGTTGGCGGGCTACCCGCTGATCAAGCAGGCTATGAACCAGGGCTACGATGTCATCGAGTTCATCCGCGGCAACCTGATCGATCCTGCCGACCATCCGCTGCTGGAGTACCAGTTCCACTGCATGCCGTTCCTGCGCCCGGTGAACGATCTCCTGGAGCTCTTTCAGCAGCGCATTCCGATGTTCCGCGAGCTCAACTCCCTGAGCTTTCGCGAGCTCCTGATCGAGAGCAACGTCATGGTCTCCTATCCGGAGGGGCCGATGTTCGACGAGGCTCAGGAAAAACGCGATGCGCTCTCGACGCAACTGGCGTCGCGAAACCCCAAGCCCCGTATGCCCAACCTGATACGCGAAGGCGAATACCTGTTCCGCAAAGGTGAGTACGCGGCGTCGTTCTTCACGATCATCGAAGGGGAAGTGGTGATCACCGAGGACGGGGTGGAGCGTACATTGGGCCGTGGAGAGTTCTTCGGTGAGTCGAGCCTGATCAGCGGTCAACCGCGCCTGGGGGACGCCAAGGCGGCCTCCAACTGCATCCTCATCGAGACGCCGCGGCGGACCATGGTCAAGCTGATGAACTCCAACGAGGAGGTGCGGGCCGGTATCGACTGGATTTTCGTGGTGCGCGAGCTGCGCCGGCACTTTGCACCCACGGCCGATTTCAAAGACCTGCGCGACATTGCGCTCGCCTGTCCGATTTCCCAGCACAAAGCCGGCGATGTGCTGTTTTCGGAAGGAGAAGAAGGAGCCGTCATGCACCTCGTGCGGCGCGGTTCGGTCACGCTCACCAGATCGCTGGACAACGGTCAGCAGGCGCTGGTTGCGGAGTTGCGCTCTGGGGAGCTGGTCGGGCAGATGGCGCTCATGGGCGATGCGGTGCGGCGGGAAACGGCCACGGCGACGGTGGCCACCGAGACGATCGAGATCAATCGTGCCAACTTCCTTGCGCTGGTTGGCCGTGAAGGTGCTCAGGTAGACGCGCTGCAGCGACGGGTCAGCGCTCGCATGCTCGCTGTGTCGCAGATGGAGGTGCGGCCGGAATCGGGCTCCATGATGCGCTTCCTCATGGGCGAAGGCCTGGGCGAGGCAACGGATACCCTGATCATCGACGAGTCGTTGTGCGTTGGCTGCGACAACTGCGAGAAAGCGTGTGCGGAAACCCACGGCGGTATCTCCAGGCTGGATCGCCGTGCAGGGAAAACCTTCGCCAATGTGCACGTGCCCATATCGTGCCGACACTGCGAGCACCCGCACTGCATGAAGGATTGCCCGCCCAACGCCATTCAGCGGGCCATCGACGGCGAGGTATTCATCGACGACAGCTGCATCGGCTGCGGCAACTGCGAGGCCAACTGCCCCTACGACGTGATCAAGCTTGCTTATCCGGCGCCGCCCAAGCCCGGGCTGCTGCAATGGATCCTCCTGGGGCGCGGCAGCGGTCCGGGAGAAGAGCCTGGCTACCAGCCTTCCGAAGCCGCCAAGGCGGGTGGTAAGAAAGCGGTGAAATGTGATGCCTGCATGTCGAGAAAGGGTGGAGCGGCCTGCGTGGCGGCTTGCCCCACCGGTGCTGCCATACGCATCTCTCCCGATCAGTTCATCGAGTTGGTGGGGTAGCCGTGTTCGAGAACCTCCTTCGATATCGCGGCGGCCGCTACTTCTGGTGGTCTGCCGTACTGGTGGTCGCCTGCATTGGCGTATTTGTTACCCACGGCCGTGCTGAACCGCCGAATGGCGGCACCTGGCAGGGCTATACGCTCGGCACGATCGGTGCGGTGCTCATCCTCTGGCTGACATGGCTTGGGGTGCGCAAGCGCAGCTACCGTTCGTCCATGGGCACCGTGCGCGGCTGGACATCGGCGCACGTGTATCTGGGCACCGCTTGTCTGATCATTGCGTCGCTGCACAGCGCACTGCAGTTTGGATGGAACGTGCACACGCTGTCGTATGTGCTGATGTGCCTTGTGATTTTCAGCGGCTTCTACGGCTTGTACGTCTACATCAACTACCCGCGAAGCCTTTCAGACAACCGCGCAGGTGGCTCGCGCGAGTCGTTGTTCGCAGAGCTCTACGAGCTGAACAAGCGCGGCATGACGCTGGCACGACTGAGTTCACCAAGCGTGCAGCAGGCGGTGGTCAGCAGCATTGAGCGCACCGCCATTGGCGGCGGGCTGCTGGATCAGCTTTTAGCACGGGACGGTTCGTTGATCGCTCTGGGCGACGGCAAGCCACAACCCAACCCGGATCAGCAGATTACCATCGATATGGTTGCTGATCTCATCCCCAGATCCGAGAAGTCGCAGGAAGTCGTTGCCCTCGAGGAGCTGCTCAGCGTGCTCTGTCGTCGGCAGACCATTCTGCGGCGGCTGCGCAAAGACATACGCCTGCAGGGGTGGCTGCAGATCTGGTTGTACGTACACGTGCCGCTCACCATCGCCCTGCTCGGGGCGCTTGTCGTGCACATCATCACCACCTTTTTCTACTGGTAGCGCGCGTGGATATTCTGCTTAGAGAGATGCGCGCGGCGCTGGATCAGGGAACCGAGTTTCAGGACCGCGAGCTGTCCCTGCCTGTGGTTACCATCGGCAGTCGTCAGGATCAGGCCATACAGCTGCTCGGTGAACAGGTGGCAGGTAGCCATGCCGAGCTGCGCGCCGCTGGCGGCAAGCTGCAGATCAAGGCCACGCGTGGAAACGCACTGGTGGTGGATGGGGAGAAGCGCAGCAGCGTCGAATTGGCACCCGGCGAACGGGTACTGATCGGTGGCAACACGCTGGAAGCCATGGCGGCGCCAGCAGGCTTCGATGGCGCAGTCGTGCTCGTCCCTGATCCTGAAGTGGATCGGGCGACATTCGAAAACGCCTACCAGACGAGCCTCAAAGATACCTGGCTGTCCAAACGCTGGCCGGCATGGATTTCCCTGGCGCTGGTGCTGGTGTTCGCCCTGGCCGTGCCTCTGTACCTCGTGATGGATGGCGATGATGCTACTCCCGCGCCAGGTGCGAGCCTGCTGACCGACGCCATCTGGACCAGCGGCCCGTTACATGCAGTGCACAATCAGAGCATTGGTGACGATTGCGGTGCTTGCCACTCGGAGTTGCTCGAACGGGTGCAGGACAACGCCTGCACCGCCTGCCACAAAGACATCGAAGACCACATCGTGCCTGGACACGCTGCGCTGCAGTCGATGCCCACCGAGCGATGCGCCGTGTGCCACAAGGAGCACAACGAGCCCACACTGCTGGTGATCGAAGCGGACAGCCTCTGTACCGACTGCCACGATGACGGTGCCACGTTGAGCCGCGTATCACCGCATGTAGAGGTTGCCACCGGCTTCTCGGAGGCCAGTCACCCGCGGTTCGAAGTGGCCCTGCCAATCGCCCAGGCCACCGCCAAAGCAACCGGCCTGGTGTTCGACTGGGAGCTGCACGAGCGACCGCTGGAAGATGCCCAGGAACAGTCCAATCTGAAATTTCCGCACGATTTGCACCTCGATGTAGGCAGCGTTCGCACACAGAGTGGCGAAGCGCTCGGGTGCGGTGACTGTCACACGCTGTCGCCAGACCGGGAGCACTTCGTGCCGGTATCCATGGCCGCGCACTGCCGGGACTGTCATGAGCTCACGTTCGACGCCGGAGCTCCGCAGAGACAGCTACCGCACGGCCAACCCAGCGAGGCCGTCGCGACAATGGAAGGCCATTTCATTCGTGTGTATGCGGATCCTTCGCGGGCAGCAGCAGAACCCACACGCGAGCGTCGCAGACGCCCGGGGCGCCGCGCGGATAGCGGCAATTCGTGTTCAGGTACGGCTCTTCAATGTGCGCTGCAGCGTACAGAAGCGGAGGTGCTTAACCAGTTCACCCGCAGCGGCTGTGTGACATGCCACCGTGTCGACGATACGGGGACGTCAGACCTGTTCACCAGATTTCAGGTGTATCCCGTGCGCCTGCCGGGCGACTTCATGCCTACGGCACGATTCGATCATCACTCGCACCTCACGCAGAAGGACAAAGACGGTGATGCTGCGTGTCTGACCTGTCACGAAGCAACCGCGTCCAGCGCCAGCACAGACCTGATGATTCCCGACATCGACAACTGCACCTCCTGCCACACGGATCACACCGTGGCCGACAGCGTGCCGCTGGATTGCGTGGACTGCCACGCCTACCACCCGGATGCGTCGTCGATGCCTCAACTATTCACGGAGCGAACACCATGAAGACGCTTGCATGTTCCAAGGGCCTTTTACGGTCCGCTCTGCTGTCCGCGACCCTGGTGATTGGAGCGTGTGGTGGTGGTGGCGGCGGCAGTGGTTCCGCCGGTGCAGACCCGACGCCAACCGCCTGTTCCGGCAACTGTGCAGACACATCGACCTTGCTCACCGTGGCGGACGTGCAGACGGTGATTGCCCAGGCTGTAGCTGAAGCCAAGGCGCAGAACGTGCAGGCGACCATCGCCGTCGTAGATCGCGTGGGCAACGTGCTCGGTATCTACCAGATGGCGCGTCAGAACGTACTGATTGCCACGCGGCTGGATGCCAATGGCGATGCACTCATCGACGGCGGCCTGGAAGGTATCGCGCTTGACGTGGACGGGGTGGATGCGGCTGCAGCCGTGGCGAAAGCCGTGACCGGCGCATATCTCTCTTCTGAGGGCAATGCCTTTACTACGCGCACGGCGAACCAGATCGTGCAGGAGAACTTCAACCCGGGCGAACGGGATCAGCCTTCCGGTCCGCTCTTTGGTGTGCAGTTCAGTCAACTGCCCTGTTCTGACTTCTCCCGGCGCTACGATGGCGTGGGCGTGGACGCGGGGCCGAAGCGTTCGCCGTTGGGCTTGTCTGCCGACCCTGGCGGCGTGCCTTTGTACAAGGGCGGCACGCCGGTAGGTGGCGTCGGCATCATTGCGGATGGCCGCTATGGTATCGACACGGTCATCAGCGACATCGACGCCGACATCGACGAGATCATCAGTGTGGCTGCGTCTTTCGGCTATGGCGCACCGGTAGATCGCCGTGGTGATCGCATCACCGTCGACGGCAAGACCTTCCGGTTCAGCGATGCCGGTGAAGATGCGTTGCGCAGCAATCCGTCAGCCGCGCCGGCATTCGGCTCGCTCACACCCGCCGACGGCCAACTGTTTCCGTTGGCTGGCTATTTCGATGGTGTGATCCTCCAGGGCACGTCCTTTGGTACCGCGGAATCGGGTATCCGCCCCGACGGCGGCGCCAACTATCCCGGACGTGACGCATTCGTGTTCGTGGATGAGAACGATCAACCGCGGTATGCGCCCCAGGCGGGTACCGATAGCGCCATTGTAGGTGCAGCAGCGCTGACCTCTGCCGAGGTGCGCACCATCATCGACGAGGCGCTGGGCATCGCCAACCGCGCGCGCGCGCAGATTCGCCGGCCGCTCGGCAGCTCAGCACGCGTGACGATCTCCGTGGTCGACACGACGGGTGAGATTCTGGGTATGGCTCGCACGCGCGATGCGCCGGTATTCGGCGCCGATGTATCGCTGCAGAAAGCGCGCACGGCAACGCTGTTCTCGAACGCAGGAACGGATGCCTATCTCACCGCACTGCCGGATGCGTTCTATCCGGGTGCCAACCGGTTCAGCAGCATCGCCGCCTACGTGCCGGCGGCGCAAAGCTTCATTGGCGATGCCAACGCCCTGGTCACCGGCGCGGTAGCTTTTTCCGACCGCGCCGGCGGAAACCTTTCACGGCCGTTTTACCCCGATGGCATCGGCGATCGCCAGCACGGTCCGTTCAGCAAGGCGCAAGGCGAGTGGAGCGTGTTTTCCACCGGCCTGCAGCTCGATCTTGCTATCAACGCCGTGCTGCAGCACGTTTTTTTCCTCATCGGTCAGGCACCGGACGTACCGCAGAACTGTACCGGCGTGGGCATCCTTCCGGGCGGTGGCATTGCTGCGTCCTCGGTTACCGAGCTTAAGACCGCGAACGGCCTGCAGATCTTCCCGGGCAGCGTGCCCATCTACCGCGATGGCGTGCTGGTGGGTGGGATCGGTGTGTCCGGTGATGGTGTGGATCAGGACGACATGATTGCTTTCCTCGGCCTGCACAATGCCGGTGTTGCGCTCGGCACGGGCGTGGGCAACGCGCCGCCCGCCATCCGCGCCGACCAGCTCACGCCGCAAGGCATCCGGCTTCGTTACATCCAGTGCCCGCAGGCGCCGTTCAATGACTCGGACGAGACCAACGTGTGCGAGGGCAAGTGATGAACAAAACAGCGAAACAACTGCTTGCGCTCGCCTTCGGCGGTCACCTCGGCATGCTGCTGGTTGTGCTGTTTGCAGCCGGCGTGCCGGCAACCGGCCTGCAGGCCGCGGAAGCGACGTGCTACGCGGACGAATCGGGTCGCATCGTCCGCCGTCGGCGTCCTGGCTTTCGGCGCGTGCCCTGTCCTGAAGAAGAAGTCGGACCTGATGGTACGCCTGTGCAGGTGGAGCCAGGTGTCCAGCGGCCCGGCCGCCAGATTGGTTCAGCGGACGACCCGCGTTCCGCTTCTGGGCGGGCACGTACCCGGCCTGCCGCGTCGCCCATCCCGCGCCCGGACCCTTCCGACTATCCTGCCATGGTGCCGATCCCCGACCGCTGGCGCATCGTCGACGCGCTCGGCTACAAAGAGCGCTGGTACGATCCGTACAACCGCAACATTCTGAAGGGCGACAAGCCGGTACACGGAGAGTGGTTCTTCAACGTCACGGCGATCTGGGACACCATCTACGAAGTGCGGGAGGTGCCTACTCCTGTAGGTTCCAGCTCCACCGACGATCCAGGCGGCATCGACATTTTCGGTGGTACCGATCAGGCGATATTCGCCAGTGTTTTCGCACCTGAATTCGTTTACTACAAAGGCGATACCGTGTTCCGCCCGCCGGACTGGGAGATTCGCTTCACGCCGGCATTCGCGGTGAACCACGTTGAGATCGACGAGATCCTCGGCCTGGAGGTGCAACCGCGTCGTGGTGATGACCGTACCGACGATCACGTCGGTGTGCAGGCCCTGTTTGTCGACAAGCACCTGCGTAACGTTTCCGACCGCTACGACTTCGACAGTATCCGCGTGGGTATCCAACCGTTCTCGTCAGACTTCAGGGGCTTTCTGTTTCAGGACAACCAGTTTGGCGTGCGTCTGTTCGGCAACCGCGAGAACAACATCTTTCAGTACAACCTGGCATGGTTTCGACGCCTGCAGAAAGACACCAACAGCGGCCTGAACGATCTCGGCAAGTCGCTGCGCGACGACGATGTGTTCGTTGCCAACGTCTACTGGCAGGACATGCCGGTTAAGGGTTTCTTCTCGCAGTTTTCGCTGTACTACAACCGCAATCGGGATGATGCGTTTCACTTCGACGAGAACGGTTTTATCCAGCGGCCCGCTTCCATCGGCCAGGAACGCCTGCGCGAGTACGACGTGTACTACGCGGGCTACAACGGTGATGGCCACTTCGGGCGGCTGAACCTCACAGCGTCGGTCTATGCGGCGTTCGGCGAGGAAGACGGCAGCGTCTTCACCGAGCAGGACACCGACATCGAAGCGCTGTTCGTCGCGGCTGAGGCTTCCGTGGACTTCGACTGGATACGGCCGCGCATCTCGTTCCTGTACGGTAGCGGCGACGACGACCCGTTCGACGACAAATCCACCGGGTTCGACGCGATCTTCGAGAATCCTCAATTCGCTGGGGCTGACACGAGCTACTGGATACGCCAGCCGGTGCCGCTCATTGGCGGCGGTCGGGTGACGTTGTCCAATCGCAACGGCGTATTGAATGCGTTGCGTTCCTCCAAGGAGGAAGGGCAGTCCAACTTCGTCAATCCAGGCATCTGGCTGCTCGGAGCCGGTGTGGACATTGAAGTGCTTCCCGAGCTGCGGGTTGCGGCCAACTGGAACTACCTGCGGTTCGACAAGACCCAGGTGCTGGAAGTGGCGCGAAATCAGGCCGGCATCGATAAGGAGATTGGTCACGATGTGTCTATCGTCGCTACCTACCGACCGTTCATGTCACAGAACGTCGTGGTCAGAGCCTCCTACGCGCGGCTCATTCCAGGCGACGGCTACAAGGATCTGTTTCCGGATGAAGACAGCGACTATTTCCTGCTCAACGTGTTGCTGCAGTTTTAGGAGAGCATGATGCACAAGCGAAACACCTTACGGTTGACGACGCTGATCGCTTTCCTGGTCGTCGGAGGCCTGGGTTGGGCGTCTGAAGCGCCGAAAGCGGTGGAACGCGACTACGTGACGGCTGCACCTGCGCCGGTGAACCAGACCTGGGAACAGGTTGCCGCCAAGAGTGACGGATGCGTGTCCTGCCACACGGAGTCCGACTCCAAGACCATGCACCAGAGTCCGGCGGTGCGCCTGGGCTGTACGGACTGCCATGGCGGTAACCCCGAGGTATTCAACCCGCTCGACGGGCACGCGGTGGCGCACGGCGATGGGGGGCCCTACGATCAGGCTCGGGAACGCGCACACGTGCTGCCACGCTACCCGGGTCAGTGGCACTTCCCCCACAGTGCCAACCCTGAGCGCACCTATACGTTGCTGAATACCGAAGCACGGGAATTCGTGCGTTTCATGAACCCGTCGGACTTTCGCGTTGCCGAGGAGTCCTGCGGTGCCTGTCACCAGAACATCATCGAGGCCAGCAAACGCAGCCTGCACGCGACGGGCGCCATGCTCTGGGGCGGCGCGTCCTACAACAACGGCATTCTGCCTTTCAAAAACTACATTCTGGGTGAGGCGTATACCAATGATGGTGTGGGCGCGGCCATAGAAGGGCCGGAGCTGCCGCCGGATGTGGTTGAGGCAGCGCGCGCGAAAGGAATTCTGCCCAAGCTCTATCCG
>JAUIED010000120.1 GCA_030428905.1 Gammaproteobacteria bacterium | reverse complement strand
TCGTGCCAGCGGGGCTCGAGATGATGGATGCGCTGGCGGTGCAGGCGGCAGAAGATTTCGCCCACGCGGGCTATCCGCGGGATGCGGCTGCGTTGCTGCTGTGCGAGCTGGATGGTACGCAGGCCGAGCTCGCGCAGAGCACCGCGCTTGCCACTTCAGTCTTTGAATCTTCCGGGGCACGCACAGTTGAGGTAGCCACCGAGGCCGATGCCCAGGCGCGGATGTGGAAGGGGCGCAAGTCGGCTTTTCCGGCGGTGGGCCGTTTGGCGCCGGACTACTACTGCATGGACGGCACCATTCCTCGCCATCGCTTGAGCGAAGTGCTTGAAGCCATCGCGCGCATGTCCACTGAGCACGGCCTGCGTGTTGCCAATGTTTTTCACGCAGGCGATGGCAACCTGCATCCGCTGATCCTGTACGACGCCAACGTGCCGGGCCAGCTGGAGGCGGCGGAGGCATTCGGCGGTGCCATTCTGGAGCTGTGCGTACAGGTGGGCGGCACCGTCACCGGCGAGCACGGTGTCGGCATCGAGAAGTTGGATCAGATGTGTGCGCAGTTTCCGCCTGCGGAGCTTGAGCAGTTTTTTCGCCTGAAAGCGGCTTTCGATGGTGCAGGCCTTCTCAACCCCGGTAAGGCCATACCCACGCTCAGCCGTTGTGCGGAGGTGGGCGGTATGCACGTGCACGGCGGCAAGGTGCCGTTCCCGCACCTGGAGCGCTTCTGATGCGCGCACTCGTCGACGCTGTGCGCGGTGCTGCAGATGGGTCGCTGCGCATCGTCGGCCATGGCAGCAAAGCGCTGGTGTTGGGATGCTTGTCGGAAGGGGAGGCGCTGGATACGACCATCTGGGCGGGTATTGAGACTTACCAACCGGAAGAGCTCGTGGTGACGGTCCGTGCCGGAACGGCGCTCGCGGATCTCGAGGCTGCGCTGCAAGAGCGCGGCCAGTGTTTACCCTTCGCGCCGCCTCGCATCGGCGGATGCGGCACGGTCGGGGGCGCAGTTGCCAGCGGCCTGTCCGGGCCCGTGCGGCCATGGTGGGGCAGCCTGCGGGATGCTGTGCTCGGCGTCACCCTCATCAACGGCCTGGGTGAAGTGCTGCAGTTCGGCGGCCAGGTCATGAAAAACGTCGCCGGCTACGATGTGTCGCGGTTGCAGGCCGGCGCGCTCGGGGCGTTCGGTGTCATTGCGGCCGTGAGCTTGCGTGTCAGGCCGCTGCCGGCAGCAGATCAGGCTTTCGAGGTGCCTTTGCCCGCGGCCGAGGCGGTTTCAGTGATGCGTCGCTGGTGTCGCCAACCCCTGCCGTTGGCCGGCCTGTGCTGGCATGAGGGCATGTTGCGCTGGCGGCTCGCTGGGCATGCACAAGCCGTAGCTGCTGCGGCGCAGCAGCTCGGCGGTGAACCGGCAGATGCTGCTTTCTGGCAGCAGCTGCGTGATTACGCCTTGCCTGTGTGGCATGGGGCGCCGTTGTGGCGTCGGCATTGTCCACCTGCCACGACGGCGGATGATGAGGCGCTCATCGACTGGGCGGGCGCGCTGCGTTGGAGCGCCGCACCCATATCTGCCGACGCTGTGCGTTTCGGCAGCACGCCACCGCAGCCAGCGCACACCCTGCAACTTGCCAAGCGCCTCAAGGCGGCCTTCGACCCGCAGAACCTTTTCAACCCGGGGGCGCTGCATGCAGACCCGCCTGCCTGAAGCGTTGCTGGCCACGGATGCCGGACGCCGTGCGGATGATATCCTGCGTGCGTGCGTGCATTGCGGGTTCTGCAACGCCACCTGTCCCACCTACCAGGTGCTCGGCGATGAGCTCGACGGGCCGCGTGGCCGCATCTACCTCATCAAGGACCTGTTGGAAGGCAACGTTCAGGATGCGCGGGTCAACCAGCATCTGGACCGTTGCCTCACCTGCCGGGCCTGCGAAACCACCTGTCCCAGCGGCGTGCGCTACGGTGAGCTCCTCGAGATCGCGCGTAACCACGCAGGCGATGACCGACCCTGGTGGCGCCGGGCGCTGATCGCTGTGTTGAAACGCGTGGTGCCGCAACGTCGCTGGTTTCGCTCGTTGTTACGCATCGGCCACGCGTTTCGACCGCTGCTGCCCGCCCGATTGGCCGCGAAGCTGCCGCCGCTCGGTGAGAACACCCCCTGGCCGGACAGCTCACACGATCGCAAAGCGATCCTTCTGACCGGATGCGTGCAGAGCGTCGCCACGCCGGAGGTTTCGGCGCGGCTGGCGGAGATTCTGGACCGTCGCGGCGTCACGCCGCTGATGCTGGAAGGCGAGGGCTGTTGTGGCGCGCTGCCGCTGCACCTCGGTGATGAGGATGCGGCAATCGCCATGGCGCGGCACAACGTGCAGCGTGCAGCACCCCTTCTGGAGAGCGTAGAGGCCGTGCTGTCCAGCGCCAGCGGTTGCGGTGTTACGGTGAAAGATTACGGCCGGTTGCTGCCCGACGATCCCCATGCGGCAGCGTTTGGCGACCTTTGCCTGGATGCAGCCCAGTACCTGAGCAATCTGGAGCCGCCACTGGAGCGGGCGGTAGCTGCCAAGCGTATCGGCTGGTCGCCGCCGTGTACGCTGCAACATGGCCAACGGCAGATCGGCGTGGTGGAAGCGTTGCTCACCCGCGCAGGCTTCGAGCTGGTGCCCGTGCGCGACAGCCACCTTTGCTGCGGCTCTGCGGGAACCTATGCACTCCTGCAGCCGGACCTGGCGGAAACGCTGCGCGAACGCAAACTGGCATGCCTTGAGGAGCACGCTCCTGAGATGATCGCCACCGCCAACATCGGCTGCCAGACCCATCTTGCAGCGGCCGCATCCGTGCCGGTGGTGCACTGGCTCGAGCTGGTGCGCTGACGATGTCCGAAGAAATTCAGCTACCGGAAACCCTCGAAACCGAGCGGTTGCTGCTGCGTGTGCCGCGTCTGCAGGACGCGCCGGCTGTCAACGCCGCGATCCAGGCCTCCTATCCGGAGCTGCACGAATGGATGGACTGGGCCGTGCAGCCGCAGACGCTGGAGCAGACGCAGACCTTCTGTCGCGATGCGGGGGAGCGATGGCGCCGCGGCGAGGATTGGCCGCTGTTGATGTTCCTACGCGACAGCGACACTCTCGTCGGCTCCACCGGGCTCGTGCGGCCGAACTGGTCGGTGCCGCGTGCGGAGATCGGTTACTGGTGCCACACCGCGCATACAGGCCGCGGCTACGTCACAGAGGTCACCCGAGCGCTCACCCTGTTCTGCTTCGAGGCACTCGGCTGCCGCCGCGTGGAGATCCGCATGGACAGCCGCAATGCAAAGAGCTACGCCGTGCCGGAGCGTCTCGGCTTCAAACTCGAGGCGCTGCTGGAGAACGACGCGCGTGCCAACGATGGCTCGCTGCGCCATACCCGCATCTACGCGATGTTCGATGTGGCGGCGTTGAAAACCGTTTAGCCCCGCGCGGCACGGTACAGCCGGCGGATGCGCCGCGCTTCCGCCAGGTTGCCCTCGGCTGCTTCGACATCCGCAATGGCAAGCCAGCCTTTGCGCTTGAGGTCTCCGCGGTCACCCGCCAGCGCGATGGCTTTCTGCGCGTACTGGCGCGCCCGCTGGCTGCGGCCGTCGGCGAGGTAGGCGAGCGACAGCTCGCTCCAAAGAGCAGAGTTTTTCGGCTCCAGACGGATGGCGCGCTCGATGTGGCTGATGGCGAGCTGGTGGTTACCCGCTTGAGCTGCTTCGGCGCTGGCCGCGAGGAGGGTGACGGTGGCGGGGTTGTCGCGCTGCGGCGTGCGGGTTTCCACCTCGGGCTGCAATTCCGGCACCGCAACAGAGTCCGGCGCCTCAGGCTCGACCACGGGAACGTCGTAGACCGGTGGCCTGCTGGCGCAGCCCGCGATAAACAATAGGGCGAACGCAAAGGCCTGGTATACGGGGACAGTCAGTCTTCTATGTTGAACCAATCCTTGAGCCTCGAACGCCAGTCGCGCTGTTTGATACCACAGCCCGGTTTGGGCCGCAAAGCGTAGCTGTCTTTCACCCGTAGCGGCACGGTGTCGGCGCATCCGGGGTGCGCCAGCATGCCGGTGTCGAACTCGATGTCGTGCAGATCCTCCGCGTCGATGTGGGTGATGGCCTCTACCCCTACCGCGCTCATGATCGGGTCCCAGACGGCCAGCGCGCCGCTGCCACCGGTGAGCCCCATGGGCGTGTTGTCATCGCGGCCGACCCACACCGCTGACACGGTGCGACCGTCGTAGGCGGCAAACCAGCTGTCGCGGTTGTCGTTGGAGGTGCCGGTTTTGCCGGCAACGCCTTGACCTGCGTGTCGCGAGCGCTTGCCGGTGCCGCGCTGCATGGCCGCCTCGAGTGCATAGGTTAGGCGCTCGGCCTCATCGCCGGACACCACGGGCTCCAGATCGAAGGGATACTGGTGCAAGGCCTGGCCATCTTCCTGCAGAACCGCGACCACCGCTTTTGACGGTGTGCGGAAGCCGCCGCTGGCGAAAGTAGCGTACAGCTCCGTCACCTGCAGGGGTGACATGGGTTCGGCGCCCAGCACGAACGATGGAAAGCGGTTGGAGGCCGTTTGCCCGGTGAGGCGCTGGAACGTGGCGCGCACCGCATCGAACCCCACCTGTTCCGCCAGCCGCACCGTTGCCAGGTTGAGAGAATCGCCCAGGGCTCGCACCATCGGCACGTCGCCGTGGGGCTTGCCGTCAAAGTTCTTCGGCGCCCACGGTTCCGACCCCTGCTGGGCGATTTCAATCGGTTCGTCGGCCACGAGTTCCACCAGCTCGCGACCCTGCTGCAGTGCCGTCAGGACCACCACCGGTTTCATCAGCGAACCGATCGGCCGCTTGGCATGCATGGCACGGTTGAAACCGTCGTAACCTGCGCGACGCCCGCCCACCAGCGCCAGCACTTCGCCAGTCTGTCCGTCGGCCACCACGGCCGCTGCCTCCAGGTCAGACTTGCCGCGCTGTTTCTCCAGACGTGTGAGCGTTTCTGTCACTGCGCTCTGGGTTGCATCCTGCAGCCGTGGTACCAGGGTAGTGAAGATGGAAAGACCCTGCGAGCCGAGGTCGGCGCGGGAGTACTGTGCGGCCAGCGACTGCCGCACCAGATCCATAAAGGCGGGATAGTAGCTGCCGCCCTTGCGCTCACCTTTTACCACCGCGAGCGGCCGGGCTTTCGCGGCCTGCGCCTCGGCATCGGTGAGGAGCTTGTCCCCGAGCATGATGTCCAGCACGAGGTTTCGGCGTGCCAGCGCCCGCTCGGGATGTCGGAACGGGTTGTAGTACGAAGGCCCGCGAATGATGGCGATGAGCGTGGCGATCTCGTCGGCGCTGAGCTCTTCCAGGGGCTTGTTGAAGTAGAACTGGGCGCCGAGACCGAAACCGTGAATCGCGCGGGTGCCGTTCTGCCCAAGGAAGATCTCGTTCACGTAGGCATTGAGCAGGTCTTCCTTGGTGTAGCGCGCATCCAGAATCACCGCCATGGCCAGCTCCTTGACCTTGCGCTCCAGGGTACGGCGGTTGTCGAGAAAGTAGCTCTTCACCAGCTGTTGGGTGAGCGTACTGCCGCCCTGCTTGAGCTCACCGGCGGTGAGATTTACCCACATGGCGCGGGCGATGCCGCGCACGCTGAAGCCCACGTGCTGATCGAACACCCGGTCTTCGACGCTCTTCAAGCCTTCGGTGAGGAGCTGCGGCACCTGATCGGGGGTGAGCACCAGCCGGTCTTCGCCGTGCTGCGGGAAGAAGCTGCCGATCACCGGTGGATCGAGGCGAATGAGCGGCACGGGAAAGTCGTTGGGACGCGCAATGTCGGTGATGCCCTGGGCGCGGAAGCGCACGTCGATCACTTCCGCCTCGCGGACCCGATCAGCGAACTGGAACGGGCGCAGGTGCACGCGTACCTGCTCGCCGTCCACCCGGTAGGTGCCAGAAGCGCTGGCGGAGACGCTGCGCACATAGCCCACGCGTTCGAGTTCAGCCACGAACGCTTTCTGCTTGAGCGTGCTGCCGCCGTAGAGCTCCAGTGGCGCTGCATACACACGGGCCGGCACCGACCAGCGGCGGCCGTCAAAGACCTTGGTGATGGTGCGGTCCAGATACCACATGTAGCCGGCGAACAGCACGGCGAAGATGAGGCCGAGAACGAACAACAGCCACAGCAGGCGCTTCAGCCAGCGCCAGCGTGGTTTCTGCGCGGTGCCTTTGCGTGCCGCCGGCTTGGCTTTTGTCCTGGGCTTTGCCTTTGTCTTTGCCTTAGCCAAGGTTTCTCCGTGTACAACGTGAGCGATCCTGGGAGGTAACCGGCATACGGGGGCGATGAAAGCGTAGAAGGCCCGCAAGAATAGCACGGGGCGCATCGGCAGGAGCCGGTTTGCAATGTCGCGCAGGGCTGTCGTTTAATGCCCACCGACCTAAGGGGTGGCCTCGGCCTGAGACGCGCATTTGCGGACCCTTCGAACCTGATCCGGTTAGCACCGGCGTAGGGATAGGCAGCGCTCCGAAGGTCTTGCAGCAACCCGCATGCACTAGCAGCCCGGAGCGTTTCATGAATACCATCGTCAGCCTCTCTCTTATCGCGTCCCTGTGCGCTGCCTTTTTCTCTGCAACCGCCGTGGCACAAGCGCCGATGGAAGAGATCGTCGTCACCGGCGATTTTCGCGATGCCAACATCTCCGAGGTGGGTGCCAGCGTGTCGGTGCTGCAGGTGGACGATCAGGCAGATCGCGTCAACCACCTGGAAGAGATCCTCGGTCGCATCGCCAACGTGAATTTCTCCAACGGCGCCAGCCGAGCCCGCTTCCTGCAGATCCGCGGCATCGGCGAGCGCGGACAGTTCGCTGAACCGTTGAACGCATCCGTGGGTCTGCTGGTGGATGGCGTCGACCTGAGCGGGATCGGCACGGTGGCAACGATGCACGACGTGCGGCAGGTGGAGGTGTTCCGCGGGCCGCAGGGCACGCTTTACGGCGCCAACGCATTGGCGGGGCTCATCAATGTGGTCACCCATGACCCGCAGGATTTCTGGGGCGGCGAGGTGAGCGCCGATGTGGGTGACTACGGTGCACGCGGTTTGGGCGCTGTGGTCTCGGGGCCGCTCGGCGACAGGCTCGGCCTGCGGGTGAGCGCCTACCGGCATGAGGATGACGGCTTCATCGACAACGACTTTCTGCGTCGGGATGACACGAACCGGCGCGACGAGCGCTCGGCGCGGGCGAAGCTCGCCTATGCCGGCGACGATCTGCAATGGACGCTCAGCGTGGCGCGCATCGAAGCGGACAACGGCTACGACGCGTTCTCCCTCGACAATGATCGCCGGTCCCGTTCGGACCAGCCGGGGCGTGACATCCAGGACACCACCTACGCTTCACTCTTCGTCGGCTGGGACCTGAGCGATGCGCTGGCATTGCAGGCGACGGTGGCGGCGTCTGACACGGACGTGCGTTACGGCTACGACGAGGACTGGACCTTTACAGGGTTCCACCCGGATGGCTACAGCTCCACGGACTTCTATGGGCGTGAGCGGCAGACGCAGACCATCGATGTGCGCCTGGTGGCGGACCATGATGCACTTCGCTGGGTTGCAGGTGTGTATGCGTTGCGTCAGGAGGTTGACCTGCAACGCGTCTACACGTTTCAAGCGCAGGACTTCTTCAGCGCCTTCGAGGTGGATCGCCTCGCAGCCTACGGCGAGGCGGAAGTTCCGCTCACCGAGCGATCGCGCCTGAAAGCCGGGTTGCGCTGGGAGCGCCATGAGTCATCGTACCGCGACAGCGCGGGTGTGGCTTTCTCGCCAGGCGACGACATGCTCGGCGGGCGCCTGGTCTATGAATTCGACCTGGCGGACGACGCCATGTTGTACGCGGCTGCCAGCCGCGGCTACAAGGCGGGGGGCTTCAACACCGACGGCACGCTCGATCCGTCCATCCGCGTGTTCGAGCCGGAACTGCTGTGGAATCTGGAAGCGGGGTACAAGGGCGGCTTCGCGGACGGACGCGTGTGGCTGTCTGCCAGCGTGTTCTACATGTTGCGCCGTGACATACAGATCAACACCTCACGGCAGCTCGTGCCGGGAGGGGAGTTCTTCGAATTCACCGACAACGCGGCGAAGGGATTCAACCGTGGCTTGGAGCTCGAGTTCGAGGTGCAGGCAACCGATACGCTGCGATTTTTCGGTTCTCTGGCGTTGCTCGATACGGAGTACGACGATTTTATCAACGCGGAGGGCGTTGTACGCGATGGCCGCGATCAGGCACAGGCGCCGGACTATCAGTTTTTTGTTGGCACTGAGCTGCGCTTTGCGCCGCGCTGGTTCGCACGCCTGGAAGTGGAAGGGCGGGGGGCATACTTCTTTTCAGACACCCACGACGTCCGATCAGAGGCCTACGAACTTCTGCACGCTTCGCTCGGCTACGAGGGCGAGCGCTGGCAGGTCACAGCCTGGGGGCGCAACGTCACCGACGAAGACTACTTCGTACGCGGCTTTTTCTTTGGCAACGATCCGCGCGACGGCTACACCACGCGCAGCTTCACGCAGCTCGGTGAACCGGCGCGGGTGGGGCTGACCGGTGTTTTGAGATTCTGAGGCCCTTATTCAGCCCCAGTGCTATCGCCGGCGCGAATCTGTTCGACCAGGTGGTCCACCACGTCGAGCGACAGCTTGCGGCCGATGCCCATGTTCACGGCGTACTGGCCGCCAACGATGATCATAGGAACGGAGTTGATGCCGTTTTCCCGCGCCTCGCTTTCCATGCGAGCCGCCGCGCGGCGTACCTCCGCGGAGTTGAATGCGGCGAGAAAGGCTTCCCGGTCCGTGCCGTTGCCGTCGATGAAGTCGGCCATCATCTCCGGCGTGAGGAACTGCTTGCCCTGGTCGTGTACGGCGCGGAACAGGCGGTCGTGATTCTCTTCGAGGATCCCCATCTGCTCCAGCGTGAGGTAGGTGCGCCCGAGCAGTGCCCAGATCGGGCTGAATGAAACCGGCTGGCGACGAAAAGCGACGCTGTCGTCCTGCGTGGCCTTCCAGTCCTCTATGAGCGGGTCGAAGTTCTTGCAATGGATGCAGCCGTAGGAGAAGAACTCCACCACTTCCACAGGCGCCCCCTGGCGGCGGCGTACCTCATCGCGAATCCTGGTGTAGTGCTCGCCTTCAGCGAACGCACCCTCGGTGGCGCCGGAGCTGTAGAGCAGACCGTAGAGAAGCACCAGCACGGCAACAGCGCCCACGAACCCGAGAATGGTCCAGCGCAGCGTTGTCATGCGCGCGTCGTTGTTTTTTTTCTTCGCCATGCTGATTTCCTGAACGCGAAACTGGCCGGGAAGTGTACCGCAACGTTTATAATGGCGGCATGCAGGAGACCTACCAGCTTTTCAAATACGACACCTGCCCGTTCTGCCAGCGGGTGATGCGCTTCCTTGCCCAGGTTCCCGGCCTGGAAGTGGGGCTGCGCGATATCTATACGGAGCCTGGCGCCATGAAAGAGCTGCTCCAGGGCGGTGGGCGCACCACGGTGCCGTGCCTGCGCATCGAGCGCGATGGCCAGGTGCAGTGGATGTATGAATCGCTGGATATCATCGCCTACCTGCAGGCAAAGGCCGTTTAGCAAACGATCCCGTCTTCGGTGCGGATGGTCCAGCCGTCGGCGGTTCGCGTCATCACCCCCCTCACCAGCACCTCGCGCCCGGCACAGGTGTCTGCCTGGTCGGCGCTTGTGACGTCCAGATCGATCACAAGGCGTGTGTTGTGCCGTGCCATATGGTTTGCGTCGAAGTACAGCCGCGCAGCGCCATCCTGCCATTGCAGGTAGCCGTGGGTAAGCACTTCCTGAGATTCGTAGCTGGCTGGGAACATCACCAGATCGATCACCGAGACCCTGCCGTCTGTCGCGGGTACGTAGGCGGTCTGACAGCCTGCGCAGGTCAGGACGAAGGCGAGCAACAGCAGTCTCATGGTGAATTCTCCGTGTTGGCGGCGGTGACCGCTGTCTGGGTGAGCAGCGCGTGCAGCTCTATTTCTTGCGCGGCGAGGGTTTGTCTGCCGCCGGTCTCGCGGTCGATCACACACAATGCGTGCGACACCGTGATCTGATCGGCTCGCAGCAACTCCGCCATATCCAGTATAGCGCCGCCGCTCGACACCACATCTTCCACCAGACAGATTCGCCGCCCGTGCAGATCTGCTCCCTCGGCAAACCGGCAGGTGCCGTAGGTTTTTGCCTGCTTGCGCAGATACGCAGTGGGCAGGCCGGTGAGCTGGCTCAGCACCGTGGCAATGGGAACGCCGCCCAATTCCAGCCCGCAGAGCACTTGTGTACCGCCAGGAATGAGAGGTACCAGTCCGCTGCAGATGTCGCGTAGCAATACCGGATCGGCTTCAAACTGGTACTTGTCGAAGTAGGTGCTGCTGGTCGCTCCGGAGCGCAGCGTGAAGCTGCCGGTGAGATGTGCGGCGTGAAAGACGCGTTGTGCCAGATCGTGTGTCATGAAGGGGTGCTCAGGGGATCGTCGGGCCGAGCCACGGCAGCTTGGTGTCGGTGTGCACTTCCACGGTCGGGGCGAAAGCTTCCGGGTGGTCGAGAGATGCCGTGGTGATGTCGATATGCTCGGGGCGCTCGCTGATGCTGCACGTCAGCGGCGTGCCGCAGGTGCCGCAGAAGTGCCGCACGCCGATGGCGGAAGAGTGCAGCACGGCGGGCGCGCCGCGTGTGTAGCTGAATTGCTCCACCGGCACGATGGTCCAGGTGACGAAAGGCGCAGCGCTCGTGCGACGGCACATGGTGCAGTGGCAGTTGGCGGTGAGGTGTGCACCTTCGTCAAACGCGTAGCGCACCGCGCCGCAGAAGCAGCCGCCTTCGATCTTCATGCCGATCTTCATGCCGACCTCCGTACCGTTCACCGATGAATGCGAGTCCGTGTGGAGCATACAATGTACGCTGCCGGTGGAAGTCGGGGAAGTTTATGCAGCGCATGCTTGGTGAGCACATCTGGTCGTTGGATGGCCCGGATATCACATTTCTTGGCGCGCGGATGCATACCCGCATGACGGTGGTTCGTCTGGCCGGCGGCGGCCTGTGGGTGCATTCACCCATTGAGCTCGACGCGGCGCTGCCGTTTATCGAATCTCTCGGCGAAGCGCCGGTGGCCCTCGTGGCGCCGAATAAGTTCCACTACATGTTCGTTCATCAGTGGCAGGCGCGCTGGCCGGATGCGCTGGTGTTTGCCGACTCTGCGCTGCAGAAGAAGGTACCGGCGCTGGCGGATGCACTGCCGCTCACGGACGTCGCTCACCCACTGTATGCCGAGGACCTGGACCAGGTGAATTTTCTCGGTAACCGTCTGTTTTCCGAGGTGGTTTTCTTTCATCGGCCAAGCCGCACGCTGATTCTCACGGATCTGATGATCAATCTTCGCACGGACAATGTAGGCATGTTGACGCGCCTGTATCTGCGTTTCGAGCAGGCCCAGTACCCCAATGGCGGCGTGATGCGGCTCTACCGCTGGGCTACGCGCGACAAGGCGGCGGCGCGCCGCGCGCTTGCTCGTGTGATGGCCTGGCAGCCCCGACAGATCACGTTCTGCCACGGAGAGCCGTTCACGGAAGATGCGCAAGCGGTGCTGCGCCGGGAGTTTGCCTGGCTCACTTGATCGCCAGCGTCGCCATGGAGGTTGGCATCAGATGGTTCAGGGGCGTGGCCTCGTTGTTCCAACGATCCTCGTAAAAACCCTGAATGCGGAACCCGGCATCGATCTGGCCGCCGATCTGGTCGTCCAGGCTGTGGCTGAACTCCATTGCCTCGAGCCGCTCCAGACGGCTCGCAAGCTGCTCCTCGGGCAAGTGTTGCAGGTCCGAAAACGGCAGTGCAAAGCGGGCTACGGGAGGCTCGCCCGCATCCATCGCTTCATGGTCGAAGAGGAAGAAGGGCGGGTTCATGAAGCCGGACAGCAAGCGGCCTGCTGGCCGGAGCACGCGGTAGCATTCGCGCCATACCGGGCGTACCTCGGGTGCAAAGACGTTGGATACGGGGTGAAACACCAGATCGAAGCTGTTGCCGTCGAACGTCGACAGGTCTGCCATATCACCCTGCACGCAGCGAATCTCCAGGCCTTCGCGCTCGGCCACGAACCGATCCTTGTCGAGCTGCGCATCGGAGTTGTCGAAGCTCACGACACGACCGCCCGCAGCGGCGAGAACCGGCGCCTGCTGGCCGCCGCCGGAGGCAAGGCACAGTACATCATGCCCCGCGACCTCGCCGAACCAGGCGCGCGGTACCGGAATCGTCGGCGTGAGAATCACCTGCCAGTCGCCGCTGCGAGCACGGGCGATGGTGTCGGCGTCCACCGGTTGCACCCAGGGGCTCTCACCGGCGTGAGACTGGGCGTTCCAGGCTTTGCGGTTGTGGTTCAAGATATCGGTCATTTGAAGGAGCATGCCGGCTTCCTTGCGGGCAGTCACGTCGTATCCCGCGCCAACCACTCGGGCACTTCCCGTCGCCCCCGCGGCGACAGCGCGTATATCCCGGTGTCCAGGCGGTCGAACCATCCGTACACGTTTCGGTAGAGCACCTCGCGGGCGCGGGCATCACCGGTGTTTGCCGCCACGTCTGACGCTTTGGTTTGGCCGCGGGCGTCGAGGAATTTAGCTATTCGCAGTGCCCTCTGCCGGTAAGCCGTCATCACACCGCCTTTGCTCGGAATCCCGCCGATGTTCGGGTCGCCTACCCGCTGTTCGAACTCCCGCAGCAGGTGCCGTCGCCGAGGGTGCGAAGGTCGTGGTGTGTACGGTGCCGGATCCAGCCATGCCTGCACCGACGCATCCGCAACCGCCAGCAGGCCCAGGCCGAGCATGCGCAGCAGCTTGATAGATTGTTTACGGGTCTTTGTCAGTGAGGTGCAGCTGTCTGGTACGGCGATGTATACGGCATCGCTGAGGCGCAATCGATCAACCGCCTGATGTAGCAGCTGCAGATTGAGATGACGCTTCAGCTCCACGATCACCAGCGGCTCATCGCCCCGGCGGGCCACGACGTCGCAGCGGCCGACCTCGGCCTTTACTTCGTAGCCCTGTGCCTCGAGGTACGACTTTACCGGTTGGTAAAGATCAGCCTCGCGCACGCAGCGTGCCGATGAGTGTGCTGTTGTCCGGGAACGAGCCGGTCTTGAGCTTGGAGTAGCGTAACTGTCCGTCCACTGTCACCTCGAACGCGCCACCTGAGCCCGGCACGAGCTCGACGTCGGCGCCCAGCGCTTCTTTCAACGCGGCAGCCAGACCGACCGCCTCGGGTTCGTAGTTTCAGACCTTGCAGTAGGTGATGCTCACCTGCATACGTGCCTCCGGGGTTGTTTCAGCTGCGCAGAATACGCGGTGCTAGCAGTATTGGTCGATAGCCGCTCGGCTCAAGCAGGCACGCCTGCCAGACGCTCTGCGTAGCGTTCCACCTGCTGCCAGTCGGTGTACTCGTAGTCCTTCGATGTGTCGGTGTCACCACCTGCGGAGCGGGCAATTCTGCGCATCAGCCACTTCAGCGGCGCCGGGTATCTGGAGTAGGTGAGCGCGCCGGCGATGAATTCCAGGTCTGTGAAGGTGTAGCCCAACTGCTCGGTAATCTTGCCCCGGGCATCGGCCAACGCTGATTCTCGCAAGGCCGGGTCTCGGGTTGCGGCGCTGAACAGCACCACGAACAGCGACCGCGGATGCAACTCGATAGACTCGCGGTGTTTGCGAACAAACTGCACGAATTCCCGCTCCAACCCGCCGGCGTGCATGGAAGCGCCGAAGATCAGCAGCTCGAAACTGCTCAGGTCCACCTTTGCCAACTCGCTTCTGGATGCGGCATCTACGGTTGTCACTGCGCGCCCGCTATCCGACATCACCTGAGCGATGCGCAGCGCAACTTTGCGGGTCTGGCCCTCGCGCGTGGCGTAAACCAGTAGCGCAGGCGCCTCAGCCATCGAGTGGCAGGATGATGTTGGTGAGCTTCCAGCCAAGCCCCTGACGGCGCAGTACGAACTTGGTCACTGCTTCGGGGTCGCTCGGCACTTCGATGACAAAGCGATCCCAGGAAGCGTAGC
>JAUIED010000339.1 GCA_030428905.1 Gammaproteobacteria bacterium | reverse complement strand
GAGCCGCCATTGGCAATCACCGACTGGACGCGCACCACGCTTCGTGCGTTTCCGTGTCCATTGGCAGCGGGAATTTCCGCCTGTCGCCAGGCGTCCGTGCGCGAGTCACGCGCGTCGATGGCTGGGCTTGCGAAGGTTCGGGCGGCAATGGAGTCGGCCTGCACGCCTGAGGAAGGCGCTGTATCTGGCGGTATCAGCTCTCCGATGCGCGGGTTGAGCGCTGCCGGAGTACCGATGTGGAAGTCTGCCTGCAACGGCTCTGCGATCTCCTGACGGAAAAAGTTTCCGAGGCTGGCGCCACTCACCCTGCGCACCACCTCGCCGATGAGGTGCCCCTGGGTGAGCGCGTGATACCCACTCTGGCTGCCAGGTTCCCACCAGGGTGCCTGCCGGGCCAGCAGATCCACCATCTTCTCCCAATCGTACACGTCACCCTTACTCAACGGCTCTTCAATACCAGACAGGCCCGCGCTGTGGCTTAGGAAGTGCCGCACTTCGACCGCGCCTTTGCCGTTCTGGGCAAACTCCGGCCAATAGCGCTTTACCGGCGCGTACAGATCCACTTCTTTACGATCAGCGAGCAAGAGCAGACACAGCGCCGCCATGGTCTTGGTGGTGGAGTAAACGTTGACGATGGTGTCTTCTTCCCAGGGCAGGCTCCGCTGCGCGTCGCGATGGCCAGCCCAGAGATCAACCACCATCTCGCCTTCAATGCTGACGGCAACGCTTGCGCCGATGTCTCCCTTGTCCTCGAAGTTGCGGAGGAAGGCCTGCCGCACCGGCTCAAACCTGGCATCGCACACGCCGTGAATCTGCGTCATCGAACAATCTCCCATTGAAGTAGCGAATAAGCTGGGTTGGCATCTTTGTGGTGTTCGAACACTCCGACTACCGGTGCGCCGATCTCCACCGACTGCTCGGGCGGCCCCAGAAGGTTGCCAACGATACGAATACCCGCGCCGTCGATCTCCACAAGAACGACGAGGTATGGCCCCTGCTTCTCGAGCGCCGGATGTACCGGATGCCAGACGCGTTCATAGCTGTAGATCGTGCCTCGGGGTTCGATCTCCTCGAACGACACCGCGTCAGAATGGCAGCGATGGCAGATCCACTCGGGCCCCCACTGCCACTGCTTGCAGTCAGCGCACCGCTGCAGCAGAAGCCGCTGCTCAGCCAGTCCGTCCCAGAAAGGCGCATCGAGCCCGTCGGCGGCTGCTTGCGGAATCGGCAGACCTTCGTTCAGGTACCCGCTCACAACGTCGCCTCCGAGCCGAAGATCGAGTTGGTCGCCGGGACGACCATCGGTCCCGAGTTCACGAAGGCGACCTCGGCGCCCTCGACCGGGTTCGGCGACGTGCCCCGGATCTGGCGCACGGCCTCGATGTTGAGCTCGAGGCCGTGCATGTAGCACTCGGCGAGGTTGCCACCGCTGGTGTTCAGCGGCAGGTCGCCTCCGGACGCTAGAAACCGCTCCTCTACAAAGAACTCGTTGCAATCAGCCGCCTCGCAGAACCCATGCTCTACCAGGCTCATCAGCACACCGCCGGTAAAGTTCTCGTAACTCTGAAGCACATCGATATCAGCCGGCGTGACCCCGGCCATTGCATAGAGCCTGGGGGCCAAAGTCTTGAACGAAGAACTCGCATAATCCGGGGTGTTGTGCACCCAGGCACCGGCGCGATGCTGCGAACCGATGGCAGCTGAGAGCAGGTAGCAACCGGGATTGTCGAACTCCTTGGCGCGCTCAGCACGCACCAGCACCATCGCTGCGGCGCCATCGTTTTCCAGACAGCAGTCATAGAGGTGAAAGGGTTCGACAATCCAACGCGAAGCGTCGTACGCATCAGCCGTGAGTGGGCGCCCGTACATCACCGCCCTGGGATTATTCTGCGCATGCTGGTAGCAGGCCAGCGCAATGGACCGCAGCGCCGCCTGCTGCACACCATGTTCGTGCATGAAGCGCACGACCTTCATGGCAAACATCTGCGCCGGGGACATCAGGCCATAGGGTATGGTGTGCGCGAACTCGCCACTGATGGTGTTGCGACGCGGACCCTGCCCGAAGCGGCCGTACTGGCCCTGAGCCAAGGCGCGAAAAACAACCACACACTCGGCCAGCCCCGCGGCGATGGCCGCCGCCGCGTTGGCAATCGCACCAGACCCGCCCCCGCCGCCACCGCCCCACTGCATGTTGGAAAATCGCAACTCCCGGCAGCCAAGCGCTGCGGCAAGCCGGGAGGGATCACTACGATCGTTGCTGTAAGATGCGAACCCATCGACGTCCTGCGGGCGTACACCAGCATCTGAACACGCAGCAAGGATGGCATCCAGCGCCAACTTGAACTCGGGATCCGGACTCTGACCACGTTTGTAATATGTGGTTTCTCCAACCCCGACAATCGCGGCACGGCCTCTCAGTGTATT
>JAUIED010000119.1 GCA_030428905.1 Gammaproteobacteria bacterium | reverse complement strand
TTCCTGCGCCGTGCACCGCGCTCCACGGATCGCCAGCACGCCGTAGCGCGCCAGCGCGCCGCGCAGCGTATCGACGCTTTGCTGCGTGAATCCGCTCACCGTGGCGCCGAAGTGCGGGGACAGGGGGGTAAAGTTCATTGCCCCTGCTGTTTCGCTGTCTTTTGCGCCATCTGTTGTGCCATGTGTTGCAAAGAAGTTCTTCCTGAGCGCATAGGCAAATAGATCATGCAATCCGTAGATTGTTGAATATGAACGATACACACCTGCGATTTCCAGCGCTTTGGGTGCCACGGCCGGGGCCGGCGGAGACGGTAGAGCTCAGTCTCGCTGATCTGCCGGACTACGATGTGGTGATTGAGGCTGCCTATTCCACCATCAACTACAAAGACGCGCTGGCCGTGACCGCGCGAGGTCCGATCTGTCGCCGGCACCCGATCGTCTGCGGTATCGACCTGGCGGGCACCGTGCATTCGAGCCGCTCACCCGAGTGGTCGGCGGGCCAGGAGGTGGTGGTGAACGGTTTCGGTCTGTCGGAGACCGAGTGGGGTGGCTACAGCGGCTATGCAGCCATGAAGCCGGAGTGGCTGGTGGCACGGCCCCAGGGGCTGACGCTCGAGCGCACCATGGGTGTGGGCACGGCTGGCTACACGGCGGCGCTGTGTGTGCGGCGGCTGATCGATCACGGCGTGCAGCCGGGCGACGGCGACGTGCTGGTTACCGGTGCCACCGGCGGTGTGGGTTCGTTCGCCATTCTGTTATTGAGCTTTCTTGGCTATCGCGCGGTGGCGGTATCCGGGCGACCGCAGCTGGCGGACTACCTGCGCGGTCTTGGCGCGGTCGACGTCATCGATCGGGCGGCGCTCGATCGTCCGCCTCGACCTCTCGAACGGGAAAAGTGGAGCGCTGCAGTGGACTGCGTGGGTGGCGGCACGCTGGCCTGTGCCCTGGCACAGACCCGCTACGGCGGCATCGTCGCGGCCTGCGGCCTGGCCGGCAGCGCCGATCTGCCCGCCAGCGTCATGCCGTTCATTCTGCGTGGTGTCACCCTGGCGGGAATCGACTCGGTAATGGCGCCGCTGCCGCCGCGTCAGGCTGCCTGGGCGCTGCTCGGCCGCGCGCTCGCTGAGCGCGACACCGATGAGGTGTACCAGACTGCATCCCTCGCCGAAGTGCCCGATCTGTGTCACGCGCTGCTCGACAACCGTCTGCATGGCCGCACCATCGTGGATCTGCGCGCATGAAGCCCTGTGTGCTCGGCGCGGCGGCGCTGCCGGTGGGCAGCTATATGCCGGGCGAAGGTGCCACTGGCGCGGTGTACGAGCACGAACGGCTGCTCGACGTGCTCGATATGGCGCTGGCCGAGGCCGGGGTAGCGGTCGCGGATGTGGGCGCGGTGATCGCCACCCAGAACGTGCCCACCACGCGGCAGCTCGGCTTCCTGAGCTTTTTCGCGAGCCGCGCGGGCATCCGTGCGGATGCCAACCTGCTGGAGGTCTCAGCACTTGGCACGACCGGCGCTACGGCGTTCGATCTCGCCGTCAACGAGGTAGCCCTGGGACATGCGAATGTGGCACTGGCAATCGGTGCACATTTCGAAAGCCAGGCACCGCTGGCGGAGGCGATGGCTTCCGGCATTCGGGCGGTGGGCGATGTGGATTTTCAATCCGTGTACGGATTGTCGCCGATCAGCTGGTATGCGCTCGACGCGAGTCGTTACCTGCACGACGCCGGCGCCAGCCGCCGGGAGCTCGCCGCGGTGGCGGTGAAGAGCCGCCAGTTCGCGGCGTGCAACCCGCACGCACAGATGCGGGCTGCGATCACGATCGAGGATGTTCTGCAGGCGCCGCCCATCGTCGAGCCGCTGGGCCTACTCGACGTGCCGGCACGCAGTGACGGCGCGATCTGCGTGGTGGTCGGCCGCGGTGATATGGCGGCGGCAGACGCTGTGTCGGTGCTCGGGCGCGGCTACGGGCACGATGGTCATCATCAGATGGGCGCGATACCGCACGACATGACCGACCTGGTGGCCGCGCGCGCCGCGGTATCGCGTGCGCTGGACGCGGCTGGTGTGGCGCAGGCGGATGTTGGGGTGTGGGAACTGTACGCGCCGTGTTCGATCACCGAGGTTCTGGCGGTGGAAGCGGTGGGGCTGCTGCCGCGACATCAGGCGGCCTTTGCCACCGCGGAAGGCCGCACCGGCCCGGACGGCGACGTACCGGTGAATCCGTCCGGCGGCTGTCTCGGCCGCGGGCATCCAAGCAACCTCACGGGGCTGTATCAGGTGTTCGAGGCCTGGCAGCAGCTGCGCGGCAGGGCTGGCGCGCGTCAGCAATCCACCGCGCACGCGGTAACCCTCGCCGAGGGCGGCAACTACAATACCGCGCTTGCGCACGTGTTCGGCAGGGCAGGGTGATGCTGGAACGGGTGCACATCGGCGGGCCCATGCCGCTGCTGCCGCGACGGGCGTTGGCTAACCGCTATCACTTCGAGGCGCTGGATGCGGGCCGATTGGAAACGCGCTGGTGTCGCGGATGCGAGCGTTTCAGCTTTCCGCCGCAGAACCGTTGCCGGCATTGCGGCGGCCGGGACGTGCTGTGGCGTGAGATGCCCGCTGAGGGTGTGCTCTTCGCGCAAACCACCATGCACGCGGTGGCCGATGGGTTCCGCGCTCATGCGCCGCTGCATATCGGTGTAATAGACCTTTCCTGTGAGGTGCGGCTGCTTGCCTGGCTGCTGGAGACGCCCATAGCGCTGGACACCCCGGTGCGCCTATGTGCGCTGCATTTTGATGACGGTACCCTGATCGGGGCGAAGGAGCTGACATGATTCAACACTACCCGCGCCATTATGCGAGCGCCCGTCAGGCGTTCCTCGACGGTGCCACCGGCCGCGTTGCCAGCCATGAGATGAAAGCGCGAGGTCCGGATGGCGAGGCGCTGCACATGGACATGACCGTGCTCGGCCCGGCCGATGCGCGGCAGGTGCTGGTGATCACCAGCGGCGTGCACGGGCTCGAGCTGTTCGCCGGCAGCCGCTGTCAGACCCGACTGCTGGCAGATGCGGATCGTTTGCCCGCTGATCTCAAAGTGGTGCTCGTGCATGCCGCCAATCCGTGGGGGGCTGCGCACGTACGGCGTAACAATGAGCTCAACGTCGATCTGTGCCGTAACTTCTACGACACAGACAACCCGCCGAGCCGCAACGAAGACTATGAACGCGTGCATGAGCTGCTCCTGGAAGCGGGCAACAACGGCATGGAAGGTCACGAAGCAATGGCGGCGTTGGCGGGCATTCGCAGCGAGCTCGGCGAACGGCGCTACAACGAGGCGGTGATGGGCGGGCAGTATCGCCATCGCGACGGCTTTGCCTTCGGCGGCTTCGCCCCAAGCGAATCGCGCAAGGTGCTCGAGCCGTGGCTGCTGCAGCAAACCGATGGCGCGCAACAGGTAGTGATGCTCGATCTGCATACCGGCCTCGGCGACCACGGTGCGGCCACGGTGGTGAGCATGCAGCAGGGAGCCGCGCTTGCCCAGGCGCAGGCCTGGTACGGGGAGCGCCTGGTGGCACCAGCAAACACCGATGCGGCAGAGTTTCCCGAGGTGCGCGGCCACACCACGCCCGGCTACGAACGTCTGCTCATCGGACGTTCCGTGCTGTCGGTGATAGTCGAGTTTGGTACCTTCGCGCACGATCGCATCATGAAAGCGCTGCTTGCGGATCACTGGAGCGAGCACAGCGGTATCCACCCCGCACACCAGGCGCTGATCAAAGACGAACTGCTCGAGTGCTTCTCGCCGGTGTCCCGCGAGTGGATCGAGGCGGTAGACGGCGCTTTCGATGCGGTACTCGCAGAAACGCTCACCGGGATGCAATCATGACGGAAGTGACGCTGGATACCATCGACGCCACCCTCGAACGTCTGGCGCCGTACATTGTGCGCACGCCAACCGTGCCGGCCATCGGCCCGTCCATCGTCGAAGCGCTGGGTGAGGCGGTGTTTTTCAAGCTCGAGCTGTTCCAGCGCACCGGCACCTTCAAGTATCGTGGCGCGCTTAACAATCTGTTGAACGTGGATCTGGATGGCCGCGGCATCACCGCGGTGAGCGCTGGTAATCATGCGGTAGCGGTGGCCTGCGCTGCGGCCCAGCTGGGCGTTGATGCGCGCATCGTCATGCAGGCGTCCGCCAACCCGGCGCGCCGGGCGCTGGCGGCTTCATACGGCGCACAGATTCTGATCGAGCCCGATGGCCCCTCCGCCTTTGCCCACGCGGAACGACTGGTGGCCCAAGAGCAGCGTGTAATGATCCACCCGTTCGACGGGCCCTATGTCACGGCCGCCAGCGGCGGCGTGGGTCGCGAGCTGCTGGCCGATGCCCCGGAGCTTGATGCGGTGGTGGTGGCCGTTGGTGGCGGTGGCCTGATTGGCGGCGTCGCCCTGGCGGTGAAATCCCTGGCGCCGCAGTGCGCGGTGTACGGCGTGGAACCCGACGGTGCGGATGGTATGCGCCAGTCCCTAGCCGCAGGTCATGCGCTCACTGGCATCGCCGTGTCGACCATCGCCGACAGCCTGGCGCCGCCGCTCACCACGCCGCACACGCTGGCCCTTTGCCAGCGCTATGTCGACGAGGTGGTGACCGTCACCGACGAGGCTATGACGCAGGCCCTGCGGTGTCTGTTCGCCGAGGCCAAACTGGCGGTAGAACCAGCCGGTGCTGCGGCGATGGCCGCGGCCATGGGGCCACTGCGTGAACGCCTGGCCGGCAAACGTGTGGGGATCGTGGTGTGTGGCAGCTGCATTGACGAGGCGCGTTTCAGCGAGCTGTTGTGTGGGGCAACGGATGTCTGACCGATCCCCAGCGGGCGAGGCCGAACTTCTGGAGCTCATGGTGCGCTTCCGCAAGGCCTATGCCAGAGCAGACCGCGAAGCGTTACTTGCGGTGACCTCCGTGGACTTCGAATGGCATCAGCACAAGGCGACGGGTGCCGGGCAAATGCCTGACGGTCGCGTGCTGGTCGGCGTGGATGCGCTCATCGAGGAGATCGCGTGGCGTCGGCTGCACTGGCAGGACGTGCGCTACGACAACCTTGAGGAGCGCGCTGCAGGTGACATGCTGGTGCAAACGTTCACCGTGAGCGGCCGCGAGGACGGGGTGCCGTTTCACGCCAGAGCCGTCGATCTTTACCCGGTGCGCGATGGCCGGATCGCGCGGAAGGATACGTTCTGGAAGCAGACTCAAGGGCCTGTCGCTACGCAGATCGGTTGAGCAGCGCCGCAGCGGCGGCGGCACCAACGATGATGGCGGCTGCAGACACTGCGAACATTGTCGGATAGCCGAACGATGCAGCCACATAGCCGAGGGCCGGGCCGGCCGCCAGTGCTGCGCCATCGTCCAGCACGTTGAATATGGCAACCGCCGAGCCTTGGTCTGCCGGCCCAGCCCTGCTCGTGGTCAACGCCAGCAGGCTTGGATAGCCGAAGCCGTGGCCGACGCCGCACAGCAGCGCGGCTGCGCAGAACGTCGCGGTCGATTCCGTTCCCGACAGTGTTGCCAATCCGGCAGCGTAGAAGAGCAGCGCGAGGGTTGCCGCAAGCTGGTAGCCGAAGCGGTCCGGCAGCCCGCCACATGCCAGCCTCAGCAGTATTGCAGTGCCTGTGTAGATTCCGAAGAACAGCCCCATTGAGCCCACGCCCGTGCTCTGCACCCAGATCTTGAGAAACACGAATACGGCAATCATGGAGAAGAAAAACGCCACGATCAGCAGCCACACGCCGAGCAGCGGTGGATAGCGAAGGGTTTGCCACCAACCCCTTGCTGGGTCGGTTGCGGTATCCGCCGTCCGGTCCGCAGCGTTGGGCAACAGCGCGGTCATTGCCAGGCTCGCTGCGCTCAGCAGCATGGCGGTGTAAAACAGGCCGGTGTACGCGTCGTCAGTGAGTGCCGCATCGCCGAGCAGAGCACCGAGGCCCACCGCTGCCATGGCGGAGATGCCGAACAGCGCGTAGCCGCGGGCGCGTTGCGCGTCGGGTACGAGGTCGGCTGCGTAGGTGATGAAGGCGACGATCAGCAGCGTTTCCACCGCCCCTTGTGCGAATCGCAGAGCGAACACCACGGGCAGGGTGCTTGCGAGCAGGAAGGCGCCGCACAGCAGCAGATTGGCTGCGAGGCCCATAAGGAGCATCGGCTTGCGCTTACCGCGATCAAGCCAGCCACCAATCAGCGGGCTCACAGCCATGGCGGCGAATGCCGTGCCCGCGGCGAGCCAGCCGATGTCCTGCGCATCGGCGCCAAGGGCGTGTACGTGGCCGGGGAAGTGCAGAAACAGGTAGAACGCCGTGCTTTGCGCGAGGTTAGCCACGAAGCAGAGCAGGAACGCTGTAGAGCGCAAACCGGTCACGGGCGTTGCTTCTCAGCGGTGCTGGCGACGGGTAGTCTCGCTCAGCACCTGAGCCAGCGTGGTGAGCAGCAGCTGCGCCTGTTCCTGCGAAAAACACAGGGGCGGGCGCGCTTTCAGCACGTTGTCCTCCGCGCCAATCCTGCTGAGCAGCACGCCGTGTTCGCGCATGCGGTTCACTACGCTGCGTGCAAGGCCGGCATCTGCTGTCTTGTGGTGGCGATCCGCGACCAGCTCGATGCCGAAGAACAGCCCTGCGCCACGCACGTCGCCGATGCACTCGAGTTGCTGCTGCAGGTCCTGCAATCCCGCAAGCACGAACTGGCCCATCCGCGCCGCGTTTGCCACCAGGTCTTCTTCTTCCAGCACGTCCAGCACCGCGAGTGCGGCGGCGCAGGCTACCGGATTGCCGGCGAAGGTGTTGAAGTACATCTCGCGCTGCCGGTAGGGGTCCATCAGTTCGCGCCGTGTGACCACCCCGGCGACCGGGTAGCCTGCCGCCATGGGTTTGCCCAGTGTGACGATGTCGGGTACGAGGCCGCTGGTTTCGTGACCCCACCAGCGGCCGGCGCGGCCAAAGCCAGCCTGCACCTCATCGACGATGAACACACCGCCGGCGTCGCGCACCAGCTCGGCGGCACCGGCGAGATAGCCGGGTGGCACGGTGGGCAGGCCTTCGTTGGCGAACAGGGGGCACACCATCATGCCGGCCAGGCGGATGCCCGCCGCTTTCAACGAGTCGATGGCGTCTGCAACGGCCTGCAGGTAGTAGCCGGTGGCGTCGCCGGCTGCGGCTTCCGGTAGCCGATAGGTGTCCGGCCACGGCACCCTGCGCACGTGGGGCTGATAGCCGCCCACGGGTTCATAGATGGCGCTGAATTGACTCACCGCGGTGGTGTTGCCGTGATAGGTGGCGTCGGTGCAGATGAAACCCTCGCCGCCGGTGTGGTTGCGGGCGATGCGCATGGCCAGATCGTTGGCCTCGCTGCCGGTGCAGGCAAGGGCCAGCCGGTCCAGCGGCGTGGCGAACTTCTCGAGCAGGCGTTCGGTGTAGTCCAGCAGGTTGTCGTGCAGGTAGCGCGTGTGCGTGTTCAACAGCCCGCTCTGGCGCGCGATGGCTTTCACCACCCGCGGGTGGCAGTGGCCCACGCACGGCACGTTGTTGTAGCAGTCGAGGTAGCGGCGCTCCTCGGCGTCATAGAGCCAGGCACCTTCACCGCGCACCAGGTGCACCGGCGCGTCGTAGAACAATGGGTTGCCGGGGCCGAGCAGACGCTCCCTGCGCTCGCGCAGCGCCTCGCCGCTCACAGCGACTTCAACCCTTCGATTTCTTCCAGGAACACCGGGCTTTCCGGCAGCGTCGAGCCGCCGTCGATGCAGATGGTCTGGCCGGTGAGGTAGCGCGCTTCATCGCTTGCCAGGTACAGCATCGCGTAGGCGATGTCTTCCGGATCGCCCATGAAGCCTGCCGGGATGTATCGCGTCATCTGCGCAAGCCCTGCTTCATCGGCCAGCAGCTCCATTGCGGCGGTTCGGATGTAGCCGGGCTCGATGCCGTTGACGGTGATGTTCTCGGCGGCGAGCTCTAACGCCGCGGTGCGGATGAAGGCATTCATGCCGCCCTTGGATGCCGCATAGTAGGAGGTGCCAGGCATTGCCACGCGGGGCCCAGTGACGGAGCTGGTGAACAGCAGGCGGCCGCCGCCGCGGGCGCGCATGCTGGGCAGCACGGCTTTCGTCAGGCGAAAGCAGGCCTTGAGGTTGACGGCGAGCACCGTCTCCAGATCGTCTTCGGAATAATCATCCACCGGGCCGCCGAGGAACGACGCTGCGTTGTGCACCATCACATCCACGCCGCCCCAGCGGGTGATGGTGTTGCTGACAAGGCGGTCGACATCCTCCTTGCAGCCGATGTCCAGCGCCTCGAGTGCGGCGGTGCCGCCGGCGCGGTGAATCTCCTCGAGCGTTTCTTTGCCGTAGCTGGCAGTGCGGGTGGCTATCACCACTTGCGCACCGGCTGCTGCGAACACACGAGCGATACCGGCGCCGATGCCGCGGCCGCCGCCGGTGACGATGGCTACTTTGCCATCCAGTCTTGCGAACATAGTCAGGCCCTCGATTGTACGAACACAGGCGGCAGGATCAGCAGCAGGCTGAGCGCGAAGAGCCCAGCCCCCAGCACATTGACGCCTGCGAGATCGCCATCGCCGATCACCCATGCGGCAAGGCCAGGGCCGATGGCCAGGCCCGTCATCTGGCTCGCTACCGCCAGCACCACAGTGCGCCCCTGCCGATCGAAGCTCGCCATGGCGCCGAGCAGGTAGGGGTGGGTGAGATTCCATAGGAAGTTGTACACCACCACACTTGCGGTATACACCGCGAAGGCCATTTGCCCCACGAGAAAATACAGGCAGATCGCGCCGCCCGCGATGCCTACGGTGAGTGGCAGCGATCGCCCCCAGCGGTGCGCGGCCGCTGCTGCCAGCGCGGCGCCGCCGATACCGGCGAACTGCGAGATCATCAAGCCGTTGGCCACCGCCTGCTCGTCGAGCCCGCCGGCAGTGCCGATGAGAAACAGATAGGCCCACACCACACCCTGAGCCATGAAGTAGGCGAGCATCGCCGCAAGCGCCATGCCGCGCAGCCACGGCGGCAGGTCGACCGCATCATCTTCTACCTGAGCAACGTCAGGACCGCCGCGCGGCACGTAGCGCAGCACCGGCAACGCGGTGAGCGGAAACAGGGCGAAAAACCAGAGCATGCCGCCAAAGCCCACCAGCTCGTAGATGTTGGGCATCGCCCACAACACCAGCGCGCCGTAGGTAAGCACCCAGGTGATCAGCAGGCCAAAGTTACGGTCCGGGTTGCGGGTGAGGCCGACGGCAGCGAAGCTCAGCGATACCAGACTGCCTGCGCCGAGCCCGGCCACGAAGCGCAGTACGACGAATGTGGTGAGATCGCTTGTGAAGGCACATGCTGCATTGGCGGCGAACATCACGAGGAGCGATACGAGCACCACGCGGCGCCAGTCGAAGCGATGCGCGGCGAACGTCATGAGAATGGTGGTCGCCGCGAGGCCGAACATCTCTGCGGAGGCGGTGTAACCGGCGCCCTGCTCGTCGAAGCCCAGGTACTGCACCAGGCCCTGCACAAATCCCGGCTGCACGATGAATACTTCGGGAGCGATGACACCCAACAGGAAGACGCTCCAGAGCGTTGCACGGCTGTCGAACGTTCTGGCGGCGGCGAGTTCAGGCATGGCGGGTGTCCAGATAGCGGCTGCAGTGGGTCTCAGCCATGTCCATCATCATGGGCGTCATCTGGGCTGCTTCGGCGCTGCTGCGGCGTGTGTGCACCCAGCCGAGGTAGGTGAGGCTGCGCGCTGCGGAGAACAGATTCCATGTCGCCAGGTCCCGCTCGGTAAGGGAGCGCACGCGCTGGTAGCCCGAGAGCAGGCTCGACTTCATGTGCGCGTACTGCGGTTCGTCTTCAAGCCAGTGCATGATGGTTACCAGTTCAAACATGTGCCAGCCGAAGCCCGCGTCGTCGAAATCGATGATCTGCACCGCTCCATCCTGCAGCAGCACGTTTTCCGGTACGAGATCCGCGTGGATGAGGCCGTAGCGTTGCGGGTCTTTGCCGTAGGCCAGCAGATCGTCGTGCAGGGCTGGACGCACGCGCTCGAGGAGGTCGCGTAGCGGTGCGCTCAGTGCTGCCAGCTCCCAGAAACGGCCCCAGAACGGGTCGTCTCCTACCAGGCCGCTGGCATCCCAGGCATGCCGCGCCATCTGCGCCTGTCGCGACCAGTCGCAGGAGAGGCTGTGCATACGCGCAACGGTTTCGCCCAAGCGGAAGAACACGGAGTCGGGGTCCGGCAGGGCCAGGGGTTCGCCTACCGCACCCAACGGCGCGCCGTCGAGCCAGCTCAGCATGTCCACCTGCCATTCCCCTGGCACGCGCGGGTGATGACGACGGATCATGGTCTCGCCGCTCAAGGTCGGGACGGGCCGTGGTACGGTGATGCCGGCATCGCCGAGCATGGCCATCCACTCGAGCTCCGATGCGAGGCTCGCATCATCATGGTAATGCTGCCGATGCACACGCATCACGGCGGGCGCACCGTTTGCGGTGTGCACTTTGAACACGGCATTCTCGCGATACTTGATCAGTGCGGGCGTGCACCCGCTCACACCCCATGCCGCGAGGGCGTCCGCCGCGAGCACAGCCAGACGTGTCGCCTGCTGGGCTGCCGAAGCGGTGCTGAAGTCTTCCTCGGACATCAATAGCCGCTTGCTGCGTCGGGCAGAATGACGCCGTTGCGCTCGGCATAGTCGTCCCACAACCCGATCATGTGCGTTAGCTTGTCGGGGTGGCTTTCTGACAGGTCGATGAGCTCTCGCGGGTCGTCTGCCAGGTTATAGAGCTGCCAGCGGCCGTTCTCGATCGGCGCCGGTACCGCTTCGTACAGCGGATGATCAGGACGATAGATAATCTTCCAGTCGCCCTGGCGTAATGCGCGTTTGCCGAACAACTCCCAGCCGATGCTGTAGTCCTGCGGATGCGGGCTTGCGACCTCGCCGCGCAGCATGGGCAGCAGAGAGCGGCCCTGCATGGCGACAACCTCCCGCCCGCGGAACCGCTCTTCGGGTGGCGTCACTCCGGCGACGTCGAGGATGGTCGGCATGACGTCCATTACCGACAGCACCGCATCGCTTCTGCCGCCGCCGGCGAACGCGGCGGGATAGTGGGCGATGGCCGGCACGCGAACGCCACCTTGTGCTGTGTAGCCTTTGTACAGGCGCAGTGGCGTGTTGCCTGACTGGCCCCAATTGGGCCCGTACCACACGTACGAATCCGCCTTGCCGATGTTGTCGAGGGTGTTGTTGCAGCAGGCCGCTACCCACGCTGCCAGTGGGTCCCATCCCACCTCCAACTCGTGCGCCTCGGGCCCGTTGTCCGACATGAAGAAGATGAAGGTGTTGTCGTACTCGCCGATGGCCTTCAGGTGTGCGATCAGCCGGCCAAGATGACGATCAACGTCATCCACCATGGCGGCGTAGACCTCCATAGTGCGTGCGGCAATCTGTTGCTCCTCCGCGCTCAGCGCATCCCAGGACGGTTGCGCGGGAAAGCGCGGGAACGCATCGACATCGGCCGGAACCAGCCCCCGTGACTTCAAGGCCTGCAGTCGCCGCTCACGAAGCGCATCGTAGCCGTCGTCATAAGCGCCGCGATGCCGCGCGATGGAGGCTTGCGGCGCCTGTAGCGGCCAGTGAGGAGCGGTGTAGGCGAGATAGGCGAAGAACGGTTGCCCGCTGTCGCGGCCGCCGTCGATGTAGCGGATCATCTCGTCGGTGTAGAACTCTGTGGAGTAGAAACCCTCCGGCAGCGATTCGAGCAGCGCACCATCACGCCGGTACATGGCCTTACCCGGCCCGACGATGGGTAGCATGTTGTCGAAGGCGCCAGCACCGCCTTGCAGCAGGGCGAACGAACGCTCGAAGCCGCGCGCAGCGGGGCTTGTTTCCTCGGTGAGGCCGAGATGCCACTTACCGGTGAGGTAGGTGCGATAGCCTGCGTCCTGCAGCACCTCGGGCAACGCCGCAACGCGGAAATTCAGGTGACCTTCGTATCCAGGTTGGCCTGATTGATTGGGAGCCAGTTCCTCCGCCATGTTGCCGAGGCCGGCGATGTGGTTGTCGGTGCCGGAGAGCAGCATGGCTCGAGTAGGGGAGCAGTTGGGGGCGGTGTGGAAGCTGGTGAGCAGCACGCCTTGGGCAGCAAGGGCGTCGAGATTGGGTGTTGGGATCTCGCTGCCGGCAAGGCTGAGGTCGTTGAAGCCGACGTCATCCAGTACCACCAGCAGGATATTCGGTTGGCGGGGCGGTGTGTCCGCCGTTTTCGTACAGCCTGCGAGCGCGCAGAGCATCAGACCCGCGATCATCATGACACGACGCAAAGCACTCTCCTCCCCGAAGCACTCAACGCAGGCTAATCGCGGCGCACCGCATTGCCAAGCCCTTGCGTTAATATTTAACGTGTGAAATGATTTGGCCGCACGGTACCTCGGGACGGTTGCCGGGCGATCATACCGTGCAGCTAAACAACGGGGAGAGCATCATGATTCAAGCAAGCAAACTGCTTCTGGTCGCAATGCTCCTGTGCCTGCCCTGGACGGCGTCCGCGGCGGTACTGGAAGAGATTGTCGTCACCGCACAGAAGCGAGAGCAGAACATTCAGGACGTAGGCATCAGCATGACCGCCTTCAGTGGCGATCAGGTGGAGGCCCTCGGCATGACCAACACCACGGAGATCATCCAGCAGGTGCCTGGCCTCGACATGGTGGCGTGGTCGCCAACGCTCACGGCCTTCAACATTCGTGGCGTCTCGCAGAACAGCTTCACTGACAACCTGGAAGGCCCGGTGGCGGTGTATATCGACGATGCGTACGTGGCCAGCATGAATGGCATCAACGGCCAGCTCTTCGACATGGAACGGGTCGAGGTGCTGCGCGGCCCGCAGGGCACGCTGTTCGGCCGTAATGCGACTGGTGGCGTGATCCAGTACGTCACCCGCCGCGCGGATGACGAGGAGTTCAACGGCTACGTCAAAGCCTCTGGCGGGGAGTATGGTTTGTTCTCGGTGGAAGGTGCGGTGGGCGGCTCGTTCTCTGACACGGCGCGTTTTCGACTGGCCATCCGCTCCGAAGAGTCCGACGGCTACATCGAGTCGAAGCCGTTTCCTGAAGGCAACCCCTTCCCCAACGGCAATGGTGATCTCGGCGGTGCCGATGGCTATGCCATCCGTGCGGCGCTGCAGTTCGACATCGGCGAGTCCGGCTCGCTCGATGTGCTCTACAAGTTCTCCAAGGACGACGATGTACCCACAGGCGGCTACAGCTTTCTGCCGTATGCCAGCAACACCGATCCGGCGGTGTACATCCCGCCGGAGTTCGAGGCATTCGTAACCGGCGTCATCGGCGCGCCCGCCGCAGCAACGCCGGACATCTTCTTCTGCGCGAGCCAGCTCGACTGCTTCACGCCTGTGGACACCGCTGGCCGCACCGTGTTCGAGGGTGATCATCCCGAGCCGCACGAAAGCTATGCCGACTACCCCGGCTATATGGACCGCGACATCAACAACCTGACCGTGGACTTCGAGTGGGCGTTCGACAACGGCATGGAGCTCACCTCGATCACCAACTGGTCGAACATCGACAAGTTCTACACGGAAGACGGCGACGGTATTCCGGTGCCGATCATCGAGTTCACCACCATCGCCGACTTTACGCAGTTCTCCCAGGAGCTGCGCCTTGCCGGCTCGACGGACACCATGCGCTGGCAGACAGGCGTGTACTTCCTGAACATCGACATGGATGCGGAAGTGCTCACGGGCGGTGCGCCGGTGGCAGGTGTTGCGGCAGGGCTCGGCTTCAACCCCGCTACCCTTACCGATCCGGCCGTGGCGCAGGACTACACGCTGGAATCGCGCAACTGGTCTGTGTTCGGCCAGGCGGAGTTTGATCTCTCAGATACGCTGACGCTGATTGCCGGTGTACGCTGGTCTCAGGACGACAAAGAGCTCGACTTCGTCACCAACTTCCAGTCGCCCACCGATGGCATCTTCGTGCCGGGGCTGGTGGATATCGGTGCAGCGGCGGCGGCTGCAGGCTCGGACGTGGACGAGGTCGACTACAGCGACTATGCCGCGCGGCTGCAGCTCGACTGGCGCGTGAACGACAAT
>JAUIED010000118.1 GCA_030428905.1 Gammaproteobacteria bacterium | reverse complement strand
CGCCGGTCACGACAACGCCTATCTGTGGGCGAAGTATGAGCGGGTGCTTGCCGACGGCGGTACCGGAACCGGCTCCCTGGTGTACAGCCGTGTGCGCAACGAACGGGGCGGATACAGCAGCGACAGCGCGGCGGACGAGTCGTTCGGCATCGTCGAGGACCGCCGACGTTTCGACTCCGCAACGCTCGTGCAGCGCTTTGTGCGGCCCTGGCGTGGTAGTACCGAGTTGGAGTTCGGTGTGCGTGCCGGTTACCAGACGGGCAGCTATCGCTATCAGTCGAACGCCAGCCTGGGCGCTCTGGCAACGCTGATCGGCACGACCCCGGATTTTGCGCGGGCCATCTCTCGCGATGTGCGTGTATGGAATGTCGGCGGCTTCCTCTCAGCCCGCGGCCGCTGGGGGCGCCTTGGCTGGGAAGCGGGCGCGCGTGTCGACTATCAGCAGGACAGCGACAACAGGAGCTTCTACATCAGCCCACGGTTGCAGTTTTCCTACGCGGTCGGCGAGCGCACCGATCTGACATTCGCCTCTGGACGCTATTACCAGCCCGAGGCCATCACGGAGTTGGATGTGCCGGATGGTCGAACCCGATTTCAAAGCCCCCAGCATGCGGACCATTTCATTGCCGGCATCAATCACCGCTTCCGCCACCCGGGTTGGCGCCTGACGCTGGAAACCTTCTTCAAGCGCGTGCGTGACCCCAAGGCGCGTTATGAAAACCTGTTCAATCGTCTGGTGCTGCTGCCTGAGATCAAGCCCGACCGCGTGCTGGTGGATCCGGAGGTGGCCTACGCCCGTGGCGTGGAGCTGACGCTGGGGTACAACCCGCATCCTGACCTCAATGTGTGGCTGTCCTACACCACCAGCCGCGCGCAGGACAGGGTAGGCGGGCACACGCGCCGACGGGCCTGGGATCAACGGCAGACGGTGCATACCGGGCTGATCTGGAATCACGGCCCTTACAGCTTGAGTGCGGCACTCACCTGGCATTCCGGATGGCAGACCACGCGCTTGCCCACGGTGCTGGACGATCTGCAGCCGCTGACGCTCCGGCATAACGCGGACGACCTGCCGGAGTTCTACTCGCTCAACCTGCGCGCCAGTCGGGAGTGGTCCTGGCCTCGGCAATCCCTATCGCTGTTCTTCGAGGTCACCAACATCACTAACCGGGACAACGTCGGCGGCCTGCAGCATGAGCTCGAGCCTTTAGACGACGGCGGGTATCTCCTGGTGACCGACAAGCGAACGCTGCTGCCTCTGGTGCCCTCGATCGGTGTGAACTGGAAGTTTCGTTAATCGATGCTGAGCTGCGACCGATGGTAGCGCAGCACCACGTCCGGATCCGGCGACAAGTGCGTACGCGGATCGTCCTTGCCTTCATAGTCGAGCATGGATAGCACGTGGCGCATGCTCTCCAGGCGTGCCTTCTTCTTGTCGTTGGCGCGCACGATGATCCATGGCGCGTAGGAGGTGTGTGTACGGCTGAACATGTCTTCCTTGTACCTGGTGTACACGTCCCAGCGCGCCTGCGCCTCTTCGTCTACCGGGCTGATCTTCCACTGCTTGAGCGGGTCGGTGCGCCGCGACTCGAATCGCTGCTCCTGCACCTCCTTGGAGATGGAAAACCAGAACTTGACGATCTCCACGTTGTCTTCGTAGAGCATGTGTTCGAACTCAGGCACCTGCTGCAGAAAAGTCTGGTACTGAGCGTCTGTACAGAAGCCCATGACAGGTTCCACCACCGCCCGGTTATACCAACTGCGGTCGAAGAAGGTGATCTCGCCGGGATTGGGCAGCTTCTCCACGTAGCGTTGGAAGTACCACTGGCCGCGCTGCACTTCGGTTGGTTTCGGCAGGGCAACGATGCGCGCACTGCGTGGGTTGAGATGTTCGATGAACCGGCGGATGGTGCCGCCTTTGCCCGCTGCATCACGACCTTCGAGAATGATGCACAACCGGCGTCCTTCGAGTTGTACGGAACGCTGCAGCTTCACCATTTCGATCTGCAGCTTTTCCAGCTCCTGCTCGTAGCGCAGTTTGACCAGCGCCTTTTCGACATTGACGTTCCTGGTGTTGAGAAGCTGCAGCAGGCCTTTCTTGCTGTTCACCGCATCGAGGTCTTCCGGCGAAAGATAGGTGCTTTTCTTTAACGTCTTGCCAAGAATCTTTTCTTCCTGAGTGAGTCGCGTCGGCGCATCGCTGCGCGGCTTCTCCGCTGGTTCGCTAACGGCTTTGTGGACAGTTTCGGCGGGGCTCGGCTCGCTCATGGGACAGTTTCTCCGGCGCAGGGCAAATCTCTCACCAGTCTAGAGAAAATGGGCCATTTCGCCCGGCTCGGATATCCCTTATTGCGCAGGTTGCTGCGCCTGCGAGCTGCTCAGGTCATGTCGGGGTAGGGGCTGTCGATATCCAGGCGTACCTTGCCAGCGAATCCGGGAACAGCTATTTCCCGCGCGGAAATCTGCAGGTCGTCGCCCTCGAGCACCCCTTCACCGAACAGGTAGATGGGCGGTGCTTCGTTCTTCACCGCAGCTGCATCGTAGTCGGCGGCGTGCGCCTCTACGGCGGCATTGCGATCCAGGTAACCGCGCATGGCGTCTTTGCCCCAACGCTTCTCCAGCATCGTCCGCGTCTGTCCGGGCGAAAGGAAGAACCCGGTTGCATTGTTGCCGCCGAATCCCTTGGAGTTGACAAAAGCACCCACGTAGTCGTCCGGCGCGCCGCGCACGTGTTCGAAAGGCAGGTGCAGGTTGGAGTGGTACACATCGTCTGCGATGTGGTCGATGGTGGTGATGCCGGGCACGATGCCATAGCGCCAGGCGCCGATGATGGCCGCCAAGGCATCGCCGCCGGCGGGCGCCATGGTATGGCCGAGGTAGGACTTCACCGCGCCCACCAGCCAGCGGTCGATGCCGAAGTGCTTGGCCATCTCGTTGAGGATGTGGGACTCGGTGACGCGGTTCTGCGGCGTGCCGGTGCCATGTGCCTGCATGTAGGTACGTTCGCGCAGCGCCTGCTCGCCTACCATGCCGCGGGCAGCGGCCATGGCTTTGGCGACGGTGAGATAGTTGCCCACGCCGGGGCCGGAGATGGATTTCTTATAGCCGTCGGCATTGACGAAAATGTCGCCCACGCTGCCGTGGATGCGCGCGCCGAGCTCAAGCGCCAGCGCGTCGTCCATCAACAGGACCCACACTGAGCCTTCGGCGACGGTGAAACCGCAGTTGCTGGAGAAGGGCCGGCATGCCCGGCGGTTGTTGACGGTGTCGGTGCCGTCGAGGGCCATCAGCGCTTCGTCTTCCGCCAGCGCGCCCATGGTGCGGTAGCCCTCGATGATGTCGGGCAGCACGGGCGCTTCGCTGTTGCCCACGAGCACGACGCGCTTGGCGCCGCTGCGGATGTCGTCCATGCCGCGTTTGACGTTGTACAGGAACGTGGCACAGGCGCCGATGATGCCGGCGGTCTCGCCGAGGCTGCCGAGCAGGTAGGCGTTGACGAAATCTCCGGCCATCTCCGGCAGTCCGAAGGTGCAGTGTTTCGAAGACGGCCGCTTGCCCATCATCGGGTTCTGCAACAGGCCGCCGTAGCCTTCCGGATTGAGCTGCGACATGGCGGTGCCTGCATACACCGCCAGCTGGTCGGGGTTGATGTGTGATTTCAGCGTATCGATGTCGATGCCGGAAGCGCGCAGGGTGTCCGAGGCTGCGTACACGGTCATTTCCAGGCCGCGTGGATGGCTCCGCGACGGGTAAGTCTTGCCGGGTTCGAAACCGGTGGGCAGTTGGCCGGCGGAGGTGACGCGTGACAGGCGCCCGTCAGGCACCAGCACGTCCATGGAGCCCTCCACGCGTACCAGCACACGGCGACTGTCCACATCGGTCACCTGCCAGTTATTGGGGATGATGCGCGGCATCTGCCGTTTGCTTAGCGTGAATTCGATGGCTTCACCGGCTTGCGCATCGAGTGTTGCGGAGCGTTGGCAGTACACGGCGTCCGGATCGAAACACTCTACGCGGCGCACCAGCGTGTGCGCGTCGATATAGGCGCGGGATTCGGCATTTGCGGAACGTTCGACGCCCATGAGCGCTGCCAGGCTTGCGTAGGTCTCGTCGCGGGCTGTGTCATCCAGCGCCTCGATCACCAGGCGTCGGTAGGCATAGTCGAAAGATACCCGGCCGGCCGGGTTGATGCCGCCGATACTGGCGATGACAGGTAACGGTGTGCTCATTCAGATCCTTTCCAGAGCAACGGCGGTTGCTTCGCCGCCGCCGATGCACAAACAGGCCATACCTCGCCGGGCGTCCTCGCGGTGCAGGGCATGGGCGAGGGTGACGATCAAACGCGCGCCGGTGGAGCCAATGGGATGGCCCTGGGCGCAGGCGCCGCCGTAGAGGTTGACCCGTTCGTGCGGCAGTGACAACTCCTGCATGGCAAGCATGGTCACCATGGCGAAGGCTTCGTTGATTTCGAACACATCCACATCCGCCAGTTTCCAGCCGAGGCGGTCTGCCAGTTTTCGCATGGCCCCTACCGGAGCGGTGGTGAACTGGCTCGGGTGCTGGGCATGGGTGGCATGGCCGACGATGCGCGCCAGGGGCATTGCACCGTTGAGGGATGCGTGTCGGGTGATGACCAGGGCGCTGGCACCATCGGAGATGGAGCTGGAGTTGGCTGCGGTAATGGTCCCGTCGGCTTTGAACGCCGGGCGCAGCGTGGGAATCTTTTCCAGCCGCGCACGACGGGGCTGCTCGTCGTCGCGAACCGTGCCATCGCCCACCTCGATCGGGCTGATCTCCGAGGCCAGCGTTTGCGCCTCGATAGCGGCGCGAGCACGCTCCACCGACGTGGTGGCGTAGGCGTCCATGGCTTCGCGGCTGAGCTGATAGGCGTCTGCCGTGGCCTGCGCGAAGCTGCCCATGGCGCCGCCGGTATCTGCGTCCTCCAGGCCGTCGAGAAACATGGCGTCCTTGAGGTCCGCGTGGCCCAGGCGCAGCCCGCTGCGCGCCTTGGCGAGCAGATACGGCGCGTTGCTCATGCTTTCCATGCCGCCGGCCACGATGGTATCGGCAGAGCCCGCGAGGATGGCGTCGTGCGCCATCATGACGGCCTTCATGCCGGAGCCGCACACCTTGTTCAGCGTGGTTGCGCCAATGCCGTCGTCCAGGCCGGCGCCGCGGCTGGCCTGGCGGGCGGGAGCCTGCTTGAGGCCGGCGCTGATGACGTTGCCCATGATCACCTCGCCCACTGCCGCTGGATCGATGTGCGTCAGGGCAGCGCGGATGGCGTGGGCGCCGAGCTGCGGGGCAGTGAGGTGTGCAAGCTCGCCCTGAAAAGCACCGATGGGCGTGCGCTGGGCGCTGGCAATGTAGATGGGCTCAGACACGGAATCTCCTCAACGCAGGCCGCTTTCGCGGAAACGGGGTATCAGTTCAGCAAAGTTACAGGGTTTGTTGCCGATATCGAGCTGGCTGCGGAGGATTTTCTCCCAGCCGGTGCGCACTGCGTTGCTGGAGCCCGGCAGGGCGAATATGAGCGTGGCGTTTGCCAGGCCGCCGACGGCACGGGACTGAATGGTGGATGAGCCGATCTCGTCGTAGGAGATCTGCCGAAACAACTCGCCGAAGCCATCGATGTGCTTGTCGAACAGCGGTGTGAGGGCTTCCGGTGTGCTGTCGCGGCCGGTAAAGCCGGTGCCGCCGGTGGTGACGATCACCTGCACCGCCTCGTCGGCGATCCAGCCGGACACCATTGCCCGCACCGCATAAATGTCGTCGCGCACCAGATTCCGGGCCACCACCTGGTGGCCGTCTCCTGTCGCAAGCTCCTCGAGCAACGCACCGGAGGTGTCTTCCTTCAACGTGCGGGTATCCGAGATGGTCAGAATGGCGATGGCCAGGCCGTTCGGCGCGGTTGGAGCAGTCATTGAGTTGGGCGCTTCGAGCTACTAGAGTACGCAACAATTTTAACCAGTCGGCGGCCCGTGGATAAACAGCTCATTGAGGGCGATCGTCTCTATCTGATCGCCGAAAGCCTCGCACGCGACTTTTCCCTGTTTCCGGCCTCGGAAGCCGCCGACGACGCCCTGCGCGGGCTGGTCAGCGAAACGAAGATCCGCCGTCAGTGCCGCCTACTGGCGAACATGGATGTCGATTCCTACATTGAAACGGTGGTGGCCCCCGCGGAAGACCAGCGGCGTACGCCTGCGCCGGAGATCATCCGCCAGCTCGGCCGCGTGGAAAGCGAACGCTCCGACGGGCAGTTCTACACGGCTACCATCGAGATGGAGTTTGCCGACGAGAAGCGGCTGGTGGGCTTCATCGCCCAGGACCGTTCGGTGGAGAACGGCATGTGGATGCCGCAGCACCACCTGGCCGCCGCGGAGCAGATTACCCTGTTCGCCCGCCGGCGCATTCCCATCGTCAACGTCATGGACACGCCAGGCGCCGACTCGAAGGAAGAGGCCAACCGCAACAACCAGGCGCATTCCATTTCGCGCCTGATCGTCGAGTCCTGCAATGTCGACGTACCGACGGTGGGGATCGTTTTCGGCCTCGGTTATTCCGGCGGCGCGATTCCTCTGGCGGCCAGCAACGTGTTGCTGGCGGTGAAGGATGGTGTGTTCTCCACCATCCAGCCGGTGGGGCTTGCCAGCATCGCCCGTCGCCTGAACCTGTCCTGGCAGGAATGCGCCCAGTACGTGGGGCTCTCGGCCTACGAGCTCTACGAGCAAGGCAACATAGACGGTGTGATCGACTTCGCCGTGGGTGACAAAGAGCCCGCCATCGACGTGCTTCGTGATGCCATTTCCAGCGCCATCGAGCAGGTGGAGACGTACGCCAAAGAGTTCGTCGCCGACAATCCCTACATTCTGGACCACTACCGGCAAAGCCTGCAGCGCTATCTGCAGCCGTCGGAGCAGCTCCAGCAGATGCAGTCGCACGCGGCGCTCAAACTCACCAAAAATCCCACCGAGTACCTCAACGTGTTCGGCGTGGCCTATCGCTATCTGCGTTACCTCAACCTGCGCAAGCGGATTAAAGCCACCACCACGTCGCAGTACGGCCGCCTGGCAGACCGCGAGCTGCCGCAGGGTGAGCTCGATAAGCGCGCGGATATGGAGCGCCGACAGTCATTCCTGAAATGGCTGCAGGACCCGGACAAGATCGTCTACGACGACGGTTTGAACAAGGCGTTTCGCACCTACAACGAGCGCAAGGAAGCCCTGAACGAGGAGCGCGGTCGCCTGGGGCGGCTGCTGTTCGGCGAGCCGCAGAAGAACTACAACGAAGCGCGCAGTGCGCTGATCACCCGCACCGGCGTGTACCTGTACAACCGCTGGAAGGGCGAAGCGGTGGGCAACCTGCGGGCGCTGATCGATCTGCTGTCGCACCACGAAGACACCGATTCGATCCTGCGGGTCAACGACATCTCTGAGCCGCGGCAGTTCATCGAGGCCATCCGTATGGACGGCGAACTCTACCCGCACATGCTCGATCGCTTCAGCTTTCAGGGTAAGAAACTGCTCGCTGGTCGCGGCGTGGAGGATAAGTCCGACGCCTACCTCGCTACCCAGCTCACCTCGGAGCTGAACCTCGCGATCACCGGTGCTCCGCTGCTGCCGGGCCTCGATATCGAAGGCAGCGACATCGTCGTCAACCGCACGTTCCTGGAACGCCGCTTTGCGGAGTTCGTGCGGCCGCAGCTCGATGAAGGGCGGGCTATCGCCATCAAGGACATGACGGTTCTTGAGGTGCTGGTGGATGACGATCTGCGGGCCGACTTCGTGCGCGAGTGCGAGAGCCTGCTGCTGTTCGACTCGGTGTACGACCAGATTATCGCCAACCTCGACTCCATTGCCGGGGAGGCGCAGAAGACCCAGTCGCTGTCGCGAAAGTCGCTCGCCGGACTGCTGGATACCACCATCGGCCTCGCGGCGCGAGGCGTGACGATCTCGGCGAGGGAGGGCATGACCGAAGAGGGTGCTGCCGAGTTTCTGCGTTCACAGGTGCTGGACTGGTACGAGCGAGTGCTGGATCAGCCCAAGGGTAGCGAGTTTTTCCGCGCCGTAGAGGAGTGGAAACGCCTGTCGTTCCCGCACCTGGCTGATGCGCTGTTTGTCGTCGTCACTTATATGTTCGAGAGCCTGCTGGAGTCGCTCATCAACGCCGAACGGCATGGCAAGAACTACCAGGGCCGCATCGCACCGCGCAACATCGGCCGCCGCAAGGACTTCTGGAACCGCCTGAACATCGCATACCGCGACCTGCAGATTCAGAACGTGGTGCGTCAGTTCCGGCAACGCTATCGCATTACCCATGAAGACATCATCAATCGCTTTTTCACCAGTTTCGATGAGCTCGACGGCGACCTGATCTCCAGCGATCCGCGTAGTTTCCCTGGCTTCCGGCTGTCCATCGAGGACGCTTTGAACCGCAAGCTGCCGCCCTGCGGCATCATTACCGGCATCGGCGATTTCAATACCGGCGCGGACGCCTTCCGCGTCGGTGTGGTGGTATCCAACGTCAACTTTCAGGCCGGCGCGTTCGACATGGCGAGTGCCGTGAAGTTCTGCCGATTGCTCGTGCGGTGCGCCGAGGAGCATCTGCCAGTGGTGTGTTTCGTCTCCTCCGGCGGCATGCAGACCAAGGAAGGCGCAGGCGCGCTTTTCTCCATGGCGGCGGTGAACGATCGCATCACCCGTTTCGTGCGCGATCACGATCTGCCGGTGATCGTCTTTGGCTTCGGCGACTGCACGGGTGGGGCGCAGGCGAGCTTCGTCACCCACCCACTGGCGCAAACCTATTACTGGTCGGCCACCAGCATGCCGTTCGCCGGGCAGATCGTCACGCCGTCCAATCTGCCGCTGGATTCCATCCTGGCAAATTACCTGTCCCGCAACCCGGACTCCATGCAGGGCCTGGTGCAGCATCCTTTCTACCCGGAGCTGGACGAGCAGCTGCGCGCCATCGACGAAGACATTCCGGTGCCGGAAGAGACCGTGGTGGAAGTGGTGGAACGCGTGCGAGCGGGTGTGCTCGCAAAGGAAACACCGGTGGTGGTGGCGCACCATCCGCGCTACACCGATGCAGATCTGGTGCGCCCGGTGCGGCGCGTGCTCATTCACGCACGCGGGTGCACCGCTGTGAAGCTGATTCGCATCGCGCAGAAAAACGCCATCGAAGTGGTGCTCGTGCAGTCCGACCCGGATATGGAGTCAGCGGCAGCAGACATGCTGACTGCGCGCGACAGTCTGGTGGCCATCGGCGGCAACACGCCCGATGAAAGCTACCTCAACGCCATGAGCGTGCTCAGCGTTGCGGAAAACGAGCGTGTGGACGCGTTGCATCCCGGTATCGGTTTTCTGTCAGAAAACTCGCAGTTTGCCGAGTTGGTGCGTCGGCACGGTATCAACTTTATCGGCCCGCCGGTCACCAGCATGGAGACCATGGGTAACAAGTCGAACGCCATCAACACCGCGCTCAAGCTCGGCGTGCCGGTGGTGCCGGGTTCGCACGGTATTCTCACATCCGTGGAGCGCGCCGCCGAGGTGGCAGAAGAGATCGGCTACCCGGTGCTCATCAAGGCGGTGCACGGCGGGGGCGGCAAAGGCATCCAGGTCGTGGAGCGCGCCAGCGACTTCCACGAGCAGTTTGTGCGCGTCACCGTCGAGGCGCGTGCCGCCTTCGGCAATGGCGATGTATACCTCGAGAAGTACGTAACCTCCCTACGCCACATCGAAGCGCAGCTGCTGCGCGACACCCATGGCAACGCGAAGGTGCTTGGCATCCGCGACTGCAGCGTGCAGCGAGACAAGCAGAAAGTGCTGGAGGAATCTGAATCCACCGCACTGCCCGATCGTCTGAAAGAAGCGGTGCTCGAGCACACGCGCAAGATCGCCGACGAGGTGGGCTACGTTGGTGCCGGTACGGTGGAGTTCATTTACGACCTTGCCAACGATGCCGTGTACTTCATGGAGATGAACACGCGTCTGCAGGTGGAGCACCCGGTGACGGAGTGGACCTCGGGCGTGGACATCGTCACCCAGCAGTTCCGTATCAGTAGCGGCGAGTCGATCGCCGACCTGCAGATCCAGGAGAATGGTTACGCCATTGAGGCACGGGTGACCGCGGAGCGCGTGCGGCAGGTGGGTAAGCAGCTCGAGTTCCGGCCGCACCCAGGGCAGATTACGCTTGCAGAGTTTCCGCAAGAGGAAGGCGTGGAAATCATCTCCACCGCCGCTTCCGGCAAGTTCGTATCTCCGTACTACGACAGCATGGTGGCGCAGATCATCGTGCATGCGGAAAACCGCACGGCAGGGCTTGCGAAACTGGACGACTACCTCAGCCGCGTGCGCGTGGAAGGCATCTGCACAAACATTCCGCTGCTGCGCAGAATTCTGAAAGACCCGATTCTGCACGCGGGTGAATATGACACCGGCTTTCTGCCGGACTTTCTCAAGCGCACAGACGCGCAAGCGCTCATCGCCGAGATCGAAGCATCCGCGGGCGAGGGTGGCAGCGCCATCAATCGCGACAGCATAGCCATCGAGCACAGCGACGAGTTGCGCGTGCTGTCACCGGCGACGGCCATCTTCTACAGCGCACCTTCACCTTCGGAGCCAGCCTATGTCTCCGAGGGTGATGTAATCGACACCGACACGACGATTTGTCAGCTCGAAGCGATGAAGATCTTCACGCCGGTGCGCCTGCGCGACTTTAACGGCGACGTCGACCTCTACCCGGCGACGCAGAAGTACGAGGTGACGCGGATCAACATCGCCAACGGTCAGCAGGTGAACGAAGGCGACCTGCTGTTCGTAGTGAAGCCCGTAACCGCAGGCTGATTGCCCGGCCTATTCAGCCCTGCAGTTCGCGCAGGTGTACGGCCTCGTTCAGTGCGAGCACCGAGCGTTCGCCGGTGCCTGCGCACTGGAAGCGGTTGATGCTGGTGTAGTGGGGCTTGAAGAACATCTTCGGTGCGAAGCCGATGACGTGCGCCGTCCACACGTTGATCACGCCGCCGTGACAGGCGACCGCCACGCGCTCACCGCGATGCTGCTGCACGATGTGTTCCAGGCTCGTCACGACGTTGTCGGCGAACGCGGAAAAATCCACGTCCACCTCGCCTTTCATCAGCTTCAACCAGCGCGCGTGGTCGATCTCCTTGAGCTTCTCCACCGGCACGTAGGTGGACGCATGGCGATCGTACTCAGCAACGCCATCGTTTAGCTGGATGTCCAGCCCTTGCTTGCGCGCCAGAGGTTCAGCCGTCTGATAGGCGCGCGCCATCGGGCTGGAGTAGAGGCTGGCGATGGACTCGTTCTCAAGCCACGACGCTAAACGGTCTGCCTGCTGGTGCCCAATGTCGGACAGGGGTGGGTCGGCGGGTTTGCCGTCTGCGTTCTCTATATGCATGGGCAGGCCATGGCGGATCAGGATCAGTTCCAAAATGTGGGTTCCAATGGTTGTCGAGCGGAAAAATGCTCGTCTGTGGTGATTCAGTTTGCGCGGTAGTTGCCTGGGCGCTTTTCGAAGAAGGCGGCCACCGCTTCGGCGTGGTCCGGCTCTGCATGGCACACCGCCTGAAATGCTGCCGACATGTCCAGCAGCTCGTTCAGGCTCGCCTTCTCGCTGGCGCGCATGAGCTGTTTGGTCAAGCGCACCGCGTGCGGCGGGTTCGCAGCTATGCTCTGCGCCACCTGCAGCGTGCGATCCATCAGTTGTTCCGGCTCTACCACCATCGACACCAACCCCATGGATAACGCCTGCTCGGCCTGCACCGGCTCGCCACCGAAGGCCATCAGGCAGGCGTTGGAGTAGCCGACCGCGCGCGGCAGAAACCACGCGCCGCCGTCGCCGGGGATGATGCCGAGTTTCACAAAGCTCTCGGCAAACATGGCCTTGCTGCTGGCGATGCGGATGTCGCACATGGTAGCCAGGTCGCAACCGGCGCCAACCGCGGGACCATTGACCGCGGCGATGATGGGCACGTTGAGGCCGTGCACCGCCCGGGGAATGCGCTGTATGCCCGAGCGGTAGGCATCGGCCTGATCGTAGGGGTCTCCGGCGAACAACCCCTGGCGGTCGCGCATATCCTTGACGTTGCCGCCGGCGCAGAAGGCGCTGCCGGCGCCGGTGAGCACCACCGCGCGAATCGATTTGTCGTCGTTGATCTCGGCGCAGGTGCGCTCGAAGTCCTCGAACTGGTCTGGCCCCGTAAGGGCATTGCGGGTGTCGGGACTGGACATGGTGAGAACGAGCACGTGATCGTGACGGGTACGCTCGAGAAATGACATGTTGGCTCCTGCGGTTGGTGAATGGAGGCGCGAGTATATGTCAGGCGGGCCTGCCGCTTCAGGCCTGAGCAGGCGGGAGGCCCTCAGGATGCTTGCCGGGAGCTTCCAGCCGTCGGCGCAGGCGCATCATGGGCTGCTCGACATAGCGGTACGAACAGTAGGCGAGTGCGAATGTGGCGGCGGTTGCCACGGTGGCGCTGAGTGTGACTGCGGCGCTTTGCGGCAATGCGATATCGACCAGCTGCATGCTGCGGTGGATCACTCTGTCCGCCAGCCCGGCGCCGAGTTCGTGATACAGGTAAGCGGGGTAGGAAATGGCGCCGATGAAGCATATCCAGCGCATATCCAGCCAGCGCAGGAGCGCATGGTCGCTGTGTTGCACGCAGATCAGCAGCACCCATGCGAACAGCACGCCATCCACCGTGAACCCCAAACAGTAGCCGTAGTCTGGGTTTGTCTCGGTAACGGCTACCGAAACGACGATTGCCGCCACGGCGGGCAGTGCCAGCCAGGCAGATCGCGAAGCTGCCTCCAGCCAGAGGCGCAGGCGAGGTGTGTCTATCGCCAGCGCCAGGAGACAGCCGATCAGAATGCTGTCGAAACGGGTGTCGAATGCGCGGTAGATGTATTTCTCCTCGTAGCCCAACCCCAGCCAGGCGTAGGATCGCCAGAGAACCACTGCGCCGATCGCAGCCACAACGCAGCTGATGAGCTGCTTCGGGCGCAGGCGTATGAGCAGGAGAAGTACCGGCGGCCAGAGCAGGTAGAACTGTTCTTCCACGCTCAGCGACCACAGGTGCTGTATTTCGGGCATGCGCTCGTTTGTCAGCGCGACGAAATAATTGAAGTAGTAGAGAAAGCTCGGCAGGAGGAACGACAGGACGTTATCCGTGCCCTGCAGCCATTCAATCGTGAAAATGAGTAGAAGATAGGCGTAGTACGCGGGAAAGATGCGAAATACTCTGCGCACGAAGAACGCAGGTAGCGAAATCGTGCCGTGCTGGCGATGCTCAATGAGCAGGAGCCAGGTAATCAGAAAGCCGGATAAGGTGAAAAAGCCGTTCACGCCCAATCTGCCGCCGGTCACTTCGAAGTAGTGGCTGACCATGACCAGCAGCACGGTGATCGCGCGCAAGCCATCGAGCGCCGGCAGGTGCCCGCGTTGTTGTAGTTGCCGGAGTTGCATGTGCTGGCGTGTGGGCGACCCAATGCATCGTGGTGAGAGACCAGCAGTACATTAGTAAAGACTCTTGCTGTTGTACGTAGGCGGGTTGTAAGTGCTCCCGCCCACCGCTTCTTAGCAGGCTGCTCAAAAAGCAGCCTGTTAGGGTGTCTCAGTCAAAGCGGTACGGTTCCATGCTCTCCTGGGCTCGGATGCGGATCTTGTGCCAGTAGCCGCCACCGTAGTAGGCCAGGGAGCCAGGCTCCGCGTCGCCGTGGCCGTTGTAGTAGGAAAGGCAATCCCGCAGCGGCGCGGTAGTCATGTCCGCGAGCCGGCAATGCTCTGCATACTCGGCCTCGCTTTCCGGAGTGATGTCCACGGTTTCAGCGTTGCGGCCTCGCATCTGTCCGAGCATCCACACGATGTAGTCCACGTGCTGGTCGATGGCGTCGATGAAGTTGAAGCTGCCGCCGCCGCCCTGCGGGCCGGAGATAATGAACAGATTGGGGAAGCCGCTGCTCTGGATGCCGAGGAACGTTCGGGTGCCGCCCGCATCCCATTTGTTCTTGAGCGTTTCGCCGTTGCGGCCCACCACCATGTTGAAGGTGGAGGTGGCCATCCAAAGAAAACCGGTGGCGTAGATCAGCACGTCCAGCGGGTACTCCTGACCATCGTGGACCACGCCTTGCGCATTGATCTCGCGCACGCCGGTTGGTGCGGTGTCCACCAGGTGCACGTGCGGCA
>JAUIED010000117.1 GCA_030428905.1 Gammaproteobacteria bacterium | reverse complement strand
GCTCCATCGCCCATGCGGCGGTTCTGCCTGAGGACCGCACCGACATCATGTACCACGGTTACGATGGCGGCGGTCTGGAAGTAGACGGACCATCGGTGCTCGTGCGCAAGAGCGTGAAAGACAAGGTGTCCGTTTGGGCAAACTACTACGTCGACATGATTACCAGTGCCTCTATCGACGTGGTCACCACGGCAAGCCAGTACACCGAAGAGCGTGATGAGATGAGCATTGGCGTGGACTATCTGCACGGCAAGACGTTCATGGGTTTGTCGTACACCAATTCGGAGGAGAGTGACTACACGGCAGACTCCGTGCGTTTCGGAATCAGCCAGGATTTCTTTGGAGATCTCACCACACTCGGGCTGAGCTACGCGGTGGGTCGCGACGAGGTGCGGCGCAATGGCGACGACACGTTCGCAGAGAAAACCGACAGGCAGAGTTACCGGCTCGATCTGACGCAGGTGATCACCAAGCACATGATCGTCAACCTCAACTATGAGGGCGTCACCGACGAGGGCTACCTGAACAACCCCTACCGGCAGGTGCGCTACCTCGATGCCGCGGAAGCGCGGGGCTTCGGTTATCAGGGCGAGGTGTACCCACGCACCCGCACGAGTTCTGCTTTCGCCGTGCGTGCCATGTACTACCTGCCGTACCGTGCGGCGCTGAAAGCAGAGGCGCGCACGTTCTCCGACAGCTGGGGAATCGATGCGTGGAACGCCGAGCTTGCCTACACGCATCCCTTCGACAACGGTCTCACGGTGGAGGCGAAATACCGCTACTACGAACAGACCTCTGCGGACTTCTACAGCGATCTCTTTGCGTTTCAGAGCGCGCAGAACTTCATGGCGCGTGACAAGGAACTGGCATCGTTCACCACCCACTCCGTTGGCGCGGGGGTGAGCTACACGTTCTCGCCATCGTGGTTGCCGTTTGTAGACCGGGTAGAGGCGAGCCTCTTCGGCGACTACATCGACTTTCAGTACGACGACTTCCGCGACGTGCGGGTTACGGGTGCGGCGCCTGGTACCGAGCCGTTCTACAGCTTCGACAGCTGGGTCGTACGGGCGTATTTCTCTTTCTTCTATTGAGCGAGCACTACGCGGGCCGGTGCAGTGACGGCTTGAGCCCGCGGTAGAGCGCCTCTTTGCCGTGGGCGACCTCCAGGTGCAGGCGGTCGCCTTTGCTGAGGGATCTCGCTACCAGCGCATAGGAATGGTCGACCATGCCCTCGACCTCTGAGGCCGGCACCGAACCGTCGAGCAGCACCGTGTTCCAGTGGCGTTTGTTCATGTGGTAGCCGGGCAGCACGCCCGTGAACATGTCCCGCAGCGCCGCGGCGTACTCCGGATCGCACTTCAGATTGGTGCGCGGCACGTCGTCTTCCCAGCCAAGGGTGGCAAACATCTTCTTCGCCACCTTGTACACGCGAACGTCCGGACCGAACGGATAATCCAGCCACGCGCCGGGCTTGGCGAGCAGGTAGGTGTGCAAGGCGTCGTCCGTCATGCTCTACTTTGCGAGGTACTAACCACGGATTGTAGGGAGCCGCCATGATCATCTCCACCACGCCGAGCATCGAAGGTCACACCGTCGACCGCTATCTGGGCATCGTCAGCGGCGAGGCTATTCTCGGCGCCAACATCTTCAAAGATCTTTTTGCCGGCATACGCGACATCGTCGGTGGCCGTTCCGGCGCGTATGAGGATGAACTGCGCAAGGCGCAGGCCATTGCTCTGGAAGAGATCGAAGCGCGCGCCCGCGGTATGGGGGCGAATGCCATTATTGGCGTGGACCTCGACTACGAAACCGTGGGGCAGGGCGGCAGCATGCTCATGGTGAGCGCCAGCGGCACGGCGGTGGTGCTCAAGTAGCGATCAACCGTTTTTTCAACGGGCTGGTAGTAGCCTATGTTGTCGCGGAAGCGCGCTCGATGCACGCTTGCCGTTTTCGTGGCATGAGACGGAGGCAGGAGAGGGACATGCGCGCAGCAATTGCACTACTGGCAGGGTGTTTCGCACACGGGGTGATGGCTCACGGTAATGTCCCGCCGGAGCCCGCGTCGGCGCGATTCATCGAGTTTCCGGACACTGCTGATGCGGTGACACTGGTGGTAGACCTGCACACCCACAGCGTGTTTTCGGACGGTCACGTGTGGCCCGGCATCCGCGTGCAGGAGGCGGTGAAAGATGGTCTGGATGCCCTGGCCATCACCGAGCATCTGGAGTACCAGCCGCACAAGGCCGATGTCCCGCACCCGGATCGCAACCGCGCCTACCTCATTGCGGCGCAGGCGGCGGAGCCGACGGATCTGATCGTCATTGCCGGGTCGGAGATCACGCGCGAAGCTCCAGCAGGCCACATCAACGCCGTGTTTGTGCGCAATGCCAACGAGCTGCTGCAGGCGCCGGAACCAGCGCCAGGCCCGTTTGACGTGCTCGCTTACTACGAGGCCGCCCACGCCTGGCCGGCGGAAGAAGCCCTGCAGGCAGCGAACGCCCAGGGTGCGTTTCTATTTTGGAACCACCCCTTCTGGACACGCCAGGCGCCTGACGGCATCGCCCGGGTCAGCGATTTTCACCGCGCTGCCATCGACGCCGGTCGCATTCACGGCATAGAGGTTGCCAACGGCCAGGACTATTCGGAGGAGGCGCACGCCATCGCGCTGGCCCATGACCTGGCGCTCATCGGCGTGTCGGATGTGCACAATCTGGTGGACTGGGACTATGCCCCGGAAGCCGGAGGGCATCGGCCGGTGACCCTGGTGCTGGCAAAGGCGAGGACGTCGGATGCCATTCGCCAGGCGCTGTTCGATAAGCGCACCGTGGTGTGGTTCAGAAACCTGCTCATCGGCCGTCAGGCTGAGCTGTCTGCACTGTTGGATGCATCTCTCAGCGCGCAGGCCAGCGGTTGGATGGCCGACTCCGATGTGCTCGAGGTCACCCTGACCAACGCCAGCGATGCGGTGCTCAACCTGCGCAACCTCACCGAAAACACGTTCATGCATTCCGGCGATCGCGTGGATGTGCCGGCGCATGGCAGCGTGGTGGTCGCCGTCAAACGTCCGAACCCCGGAAAGAAGCTGACGCTACAGCTCGAGGTGGAAAACGCGCTGCTGGCGCCGAAGCGTGCAGCGCAGATCAACCTGAACGTGGACGTACCCGCGAAGGGCTGAGGCTACTTCAACAGTGAACCGAGAATGCCGCGGGCGAGGCGGGTGCCGAGGGAGCGGCCGAGGCTGCGCACCGCGCTCTTGAAGAACGCCTCACCGGCAGACTGCCGGTTGGATTTGCGGCTCTTTTCTTTCTCCGCGGCTTTTTCCGCGGCCTTGCGGGCGCGTTCTTCCTCCGCGGCTTTCTCGCGGGCTGCTTTCTCCCGAGCTTCTGCCTCGGCCTGCGCGCGTTCCTCGGCAGCGGCTTTCTTCGCCGCGTGTTCCGCGCGGTTGTGCAGCATCTCGTAGGCGCTTTCCCGGTCCACCGCTTCGTCGTAACGGCCAGCCAGCGGTGAGTTGCCGATGCGTTGCGCCCGCTCCCCGGCATCGATGGGCCCGATGCGCGATTCCGGTGGTGCGATCGTTGCGGCAACCACGGACGTGGGCGCGCCTTCCTCATCGAGCACCGATACGAGCGCTTCGCCGACGCCCAGTGTGGTCAGCGTACCGAGCACGTCCACGCCGTTGTCGTTGCGGAACCCAGCGGCCACACCCTTGAGCTGGCGCTGGTCTTTGGGTGTGAACGCGCGCAGAGCATGCTGCACTTTGAATCCGAGCTGGCCGAGCACGTTTTCGGGCACATCCGTGGGATTCTGCGTAACCAGGTAGACGCCCACCGCTTTGGAGCGGATCAAACGGAACACCTGCTCCACCTTGTCGAGCAGTGCCTTGGGCATGTCTTTGAACAGCAGATGCGCCTCGTCGAAGAACAGCACGATCTTCGGGCGATCCGCGTCACCCGCTTCAGGCAGTTCCTCGAAGAGCTCGGAGAGCAGCCACAACAGAAAAGCGGCATAGAGCTTGGGCGATTCCCGCAGCAGCCGCTCCGAATCCAGCAGGCTGATCACGCCGTTGCCGGAGAAGTCCTTCTGCATGAGATCGCGGAGCTGAATCGCCGGCTCGCCGAAGAAGCGGTCGCCGCCTTGCTCTTCCAGCACCAGCAGGCGGCGCTGGATGGCGCCCACGGATGCGGCAGAGATATTGCCGTACTCCTGGCGCAATTCCTTGGCGTTGTCGCTCATCCAGGCCAGGAGGCTGCGCAGATCCTTGAGATCCAGCAGCAGCATGCCTTCGTCGTCGGCGATGGCGAAGCAGGCGTAGAGAATGCCGGTCTGCGTTTCGTTGAGGTCGAGCAGGGCGCCGAGGATGTTCGGCCCCATCTCGGAGATGGTGGTGCGCACCGGGTGACCCTGCTCTGCGAAGATGTCCCAGAACACCGTCGGGTAGCCGCGTAGCGTGTGTTCTTCGATGCCGATCAGCGCACGACGACGATCGATTTCCTTGTGCGGTTTGCCGGCTGCGGAAACCCCTGAAAGGTCGCCCTTCACATCGGCCGCGAACACCGGCACGCCGGCGCGTGAGAACGCTTCGGCCAGCACCTGCAGGGTCACGGTCTTACCGGTGCCGGTGGCGCCGGCGATGAGGCCGTGACGGTTGGCCATGTTGGATAGCTGCGCCACCTGGGTGGTGCCGTCGCCGCCGAAGATCAATCGCTGCAAAACGCCCCCAAATTCTTCCGGTTCTTTTTGGCGGCATGATAAGTCATCCCTATAATGGCGCGCCATGTCTACACCCCTTACACCTGTGCGCACCCGCATCGCGCCTTCGCCCACGGGCGATCCGCATGTTGGAACCGCCTACATTGCTCTGTTCAACTGGGCGTTTGCCCGGCATCACGGCGGTCAGTTCATCCTGCGCCTGGAAGACACCGACCAGAGCCGCTCCACTGAATCTAGTGAACGGCTGATTCTCGAGTCGCTGCGCTGGCTCGGCCTGGATTGGGATGAGGGGCCAGATTGCGGCGGCGCACACGCGCCGTATCGGCAGAGCGATCGCCTTGCGGTGTACCGTACGCACGTCGATCAACTGGTCGCAGACGGGCATGCATTTCCTTGTTTCTGCACCGCCGAGCGGCTGGACGCCATGCGTGCGGAGCAGCGCGCTCGTGGTGAAACCACCCGCTATGACGGGCATTGTCTGGACCTGCCTGCCAGCGAGGTGCGCGCTCGTATCGAGGCCAACGAGTCACACGTGATCCGCATGCGTGTGCCGGAGCAGGGGGTGTGCCGTTTCAACGATCTGCTGCGGGGCGACATCGAAATACCCTACAGCCAGATCGATATGCAGGTGCTGCTCAAGGCCGACGGTTTTCCCACCTACCATCTTGCCGTGGTGGTGGACGACCATCTGATGGGCATCAGCCACGTCATGCGCGGTGAGGAGTGGATCAACTCGGTACCAAAGCACGCGCTGCTCTACCAGTATTTTGGTTGGGATATGCCGCTGCACGCCCACTTGCCGCTGCTGCGCAACCAGGATCAAAGCAAGCTGTCGAAGCGCAAGAACCCGACCAGCATCAATTATTACCGCGACATCGGCATCCTGCCGGAGGCGCTGGTGAATTATCTCGGGCTCATGGGTTGGTCCATGCCGGATGAGCGGGAGATCTTCAGTCCTTTGGAGCTCGCCGAGGCGATCGACCTCCAGCGCATCTCCCTCGGTGGGCCGATCTTCGACCTCGAGAAACTGTCCTGGCTGAACGGCCAGTACCTGCGCGCGCTGACGCCGGACCAGTTTGCTGACCGGTTGAAGCAGTGGATGCTCAACGACACGCGCCTCGGCGCGCTGATCCCCCTGGTGCAGGAGCGTACGGAGAAACTTGCCGATCTCGCTCCGCAGGTAAGCTATCTGCTTGGTGAGCGCGCGCCGCTGGCGAGCGAGGCGTTTGATGGTTTCAAGGTGGATCGCGAGCAGTGCGTGCTGATTCTCGATCACACCCTGCGGGCCTTCGATGCGCTCCCGAGCTGGGAGCGGCAGGCGCTGTTCGACTGCTGCCAGGCGGTAGCGGCCTACCTGGACATCAAGTTCCGCGACTACATGCAGCCGCTATTTCTCGCGGTGAGCGGCAAGCAGGTGTCGTTGCCGCTGTTCGATTCCATGGTGTTCCTGGGATCCGATGTTACCCGCATGCGGCTGCGCGATGCGCTGGGTGTGATCGGCGTCTCAAAGAAGATGGCCAAGCGTCTGGAGAAGAACTACGCCGCATTCAGCGTCACACAGGCCACGTAGACTGGCCGCACAGGGTTGGGGCCCGCTGCGCGCGGGCACGACACCTGCGTTTGGGTTGTCGGTCTACGGAAGGGTCGTATGTGGATTGCTGAGCTTGCAACGTTTGCTGTCATCATCATCGTTGGGGTGATCGGTCTTCGTCACGCGCGGGAGCGCGCCTCCATGCGCACGCGGCGCAAGTACGAGCACCATCAGCGAGAATCCGGCGCCTCCCAGCGCGCCTGACCTCTCATCGTCCTTGGCCGGACGCTCAGCCCTGCTCGATGGTCGGGCTTGGCTGCCCCAGGCGGTGCGCCGCCGCACCAATCTGTGTTTGCAGGATGCCGGCGAAATCGTCGGGTACGTGCAGGTCATCCCGTTTTGCCAGCGCGTTGTACTCTCCGACGAATCTTGCCAGCTGGTCAGCGTGTGCTGCAGCCAGCGCACGACCCGTGATGGCGGCGAGCCCCGGCGCGTAGTCATACCAGGGGCGGTCGGTGTGCAGGCCGCAGACTTCGTCCAGCAACGCCAGGGCTATGGTGATGTCGTGGTCCACAATCAGCGAGCACCAGGGCTCTTCTGCTAGAAAAGCGGCCAATGCCTCGCGTGCTTGCGCAGAGAGACCAGGCCAACGATCTGCGAAGCCAGCATCGGCCAGGTCGACGAGAATGCAGAAATCCGCCATGTCCTGCTCGGCCAGGCTTGCCAGCGCCGCGGTTGCGCCATCGGTCAGCCCGGCGCCGGCGAGAAACTGCACCTGTTCAGCCAGCTCTGCGGCCCGCTCATCGAATTGCTCAGCGAGCACCGCGTCTTCCTTCTGCGCCTGCGCCATCTGCCGGTGCAGATCCCTCCAGCGCCAGAATCGGGAAGAGGGCAGGTGGCGGTGCGGGTTCGCGTAGTGTGTTTTGCTCATCGGAAGGACTTTCGGTCGCGTCGGACCATCGTACAATACGCGTATCCACGTGCAGGAGGGGGGCGACGCACATGAACGTTGGTGCGAAAACCGTGCTGTCCGGCAGCCCGATGTTCCGCGGCGTTGACCGGTCGACGCTCGATGAACTCGCAGAGCTTGCGGTGAACCGCAGCTATGCTGCCGGCGAGCAGGTGTTCCGGCAGGGCGACCCGGGGCGGCATCTTTTCGGCATACTCTCAGGCAAAGTGCGCATCTCCGCAGAGTCGGAGGACGGTCGGGAAGTGCACCTCAACCTGCTGGGTTCCGGTGCACTGATGGGGGAGATCGCTTTGCTGGACGGCGGGCTGCGTACCGCAACGGGCATCTGTGTAGAAGCGAGCACGCTCTTCGCGATCGAACGTTCGCGCTTTCTTTCCTTCATGGAACGCCACGCCAAGGTGGCGCAGGGCGTCATCGAGCTATTGTGCGAGCGTGTGCGCTGGACCAGCGCGCTGCTGGAGGATTCTGCCTTTCAGCCGGTGCCGGTGCGTCTGGCGCGGCGGCTCAATGGCCTGGCTGGCGGCGAAGGCGGTGAGGTGCGCATATCGCAAACCGACCTCGCACGCTTTCTCAATGTCTCCCGGCAGGTGGTGAACGGTTACCTGATGGAGTGGCAGAAGCTCGGGCAGATCGAGGTATCCCGCGGCCGCGTGCGGGTGCTCGACCTTTCCGCGGCGATGACCTTTAGTGACCCGTCACATTAATTCGTCGAACTATGACGCGTGCCACGGCGTCACTGGCTAGGCGCGTCTCGCAGGGCATGGTGGTGCCATGTCCAAGAGGCGCAACAACGCCAGAGGCGCCTCTCTTCTGGAAAGGGAGGCACGCGCCCTCCGGGTGGCCCAAAATCGCCAATAGCTCTTGCCCGAGCGCTGAAGGCTCCGTTGCATCCCTTGGAAAGGTCCCGACCTGTCCTGCGGAATGCGCCTCCTCCCCCGGAAACAAAGAGCTCTTGACGATTTTGGGCTCATCATAGATCAACGAATTAATGTGACGGGTCACTGGCGTGTCGCAACATGTTCCTGTTTTGCGGTCAGAACGGCACCTGGCGGCAGCGCCAGAAACTCACGCCAGACCTCGTCCATCTGCGGCAGCCACTTCCTCAGCAACTGCGTTTTGGACGCTTCTTCGTCGAAGCCTCTGGCATACCGCAGATAGTGATACACGAACGCCGACACCCGTGCGTTGACCACGCAATGCACCCACACGTTCTTTCCTTCCAGCGCGTCAACCACGCCGAAGAACAGCCTGAGGTCTGCCAGTGTCGGCTGCTCGAATACCACGGGGATGTGAAAGTAGGCCATGCCGTGCGCGGTGACTATGCTCCCTTCGTTCGGGATCGCGTTGTCAGATGAGGGCAGGGCCAGGTTGATGACGGCGTTGTGGCCGGTACTCGCAATGTCCGCAAACTGGCGTTCGGTCGGCTGGCCGGAGGTGCTGAGCCAGCCCGTGATCTGCTCGTAGTTGTAAATCGCGTTGAGTCTGCCCTGGTCATTGGTCATATCTTTCCCCAGCTGTTTAGGTCACCAGGCTACTTCGAAGGATGTAGATAGTGTTTGAAATTGATTTGCACCGAACATGATTTGGGCGCATTGACGTAGTGTGGGACCCCAAGCTCGTGGTCCGTCGCCCTCTGACGACCGCGGGCCCGCAATTCGGTATCCTGCCCGCCGTTTCGTTGGGAGTTGTCATGGAAAACTTGGTCGAACGTCTGTTTTACGCCAGCCGCTGGCTGCTCGCGCCGGTGTACCTGGGGCTGAGCTTTGCGCTGCTCGCACTCGGCGTGAAGTTCTTTCAGGAGCTGGTACACCTGGTACCTACGCTGCTGAGCAAGTCCGAATCCGACCTGGTGCTGGTGCTGCTTGGCTTGATCGACATGGCGCTGGTTGGCGGGCTCATCGTGATGGTGATGTTTTCAGGCTACGAGAATTTCGTTTCCCGCCTGGACATCGAGGACGGCAGCGAAAAGCTCGGCTGGCTCGGCAAGCTCGATTCCAGCACGCTCAAGACCAAGGTCGCGGCATCCATCGTCGCCATCTCATCCATTCACCTGCTGCGCATCTTTCTCGACGTGGAGGGGAAGGACAATGACAAGCTGCTGTGGTACGTGATTATTCACATGACGTTCGTTTTGTCGGCGGCTGGCATGGTCATGCTCGACCGCTGGAGCGCGAAGCACTGATTCAATCCGCCGCGTTCGCGAGCTCATCACAGCTCAACACGCCGCTGCGCACCAGTGCTGCGACCGCGTCCTGGTCCATGCCAAGCCAGGCCTTCAGCACCACGGTGTTGTGCTCGCCGCGGTGGCTGGCCGGGCCGCGCACGCCGCTTGTCGCGTTGGAGAAGCGGTAGGGCGACTGCGGAATGGGGCGGGTACCGCCGGCGCGGTCGTCGATCTGCACGATGGCGCCCCGGTGGGCGAGGGTGGGTTGCTCCGCGAGGTTCGCCGGGTCGCGCACCTGGCCCCAGGCGAGGTTGATGTGAGCCATGGCAGCTTCCACGTCTTCCCAGGTCTGCAGGGCGGCGAGGTAGGCGGAGATCGCCTCGCGTCGCAGGCGGATCTTCTCTTCCAGCGGCGTGTCCTTGCTCGCAGGATCAGTAACCCCGAGCTCGCGATTGAGCAGTTGCCACAGATAGCGCACATCGGCGGAGATGAGGATGCGCCCGGCGCCGGTCATCCAGGTGTCGCTTGGCAACGGGCCGGTGCGCTCGGAGTCTTCCAGGTCATAGTGCAACTGATCGTCGGTGCACACTGTGGCGTCGATCATGCTGATATCCAGGTGCTGGCCGAGACCGGTGTGCTGGCGTTGGATGACGGCGGCGAGCACGCCCACAAGGCCGTGTAACGAGGCGTTGGTGTCGGCCACCGACAGGGGGAGTTCCGCAGGCTCTATGCCGGCGCGGCGTGCCTGGCGGGCCATGAGACCGGCCTCGGCGTGCACGATGGGTGCGTAGGCAGGGCGGTGGGACTCCGGTCCGCCCTGGCCGAAGCCGGAGATGGACAGCATCACCAGTCGCGGGTTTACCGCGCGCAGGTCGCCGTAGCCGAGGCCCAGGCGCGGCATCACATCCGGCCGGTAATTCTCGATGAGAATATCTGCTTCGGCGACGAGGGCGAAAACGAGGTCGCGGGCGCCGGGTGCGCGCAGGTCGATGCAGATGTTACGTTTGCCGGCGTTCTGCTGGTGGTAGTAGCCTGGCAGGCCGCCGATCTCGCGGCCCCACAGCCGCGTCACATCGCCGTCCGGCGGCTCCACTTTGACCACGTCTGCGCCCAGATCGGCCAGCATGCGGCCGGCGAACGGCCCGGCCAGCACCCGGGAGAAGTCGAGCACCTTGAGGCCCTCAAGGGGGTAGGCGGTGGCGTTCATTGGTCTGTCAGCCCGTCGTCGCCGTAGAGACTGGCCGGTCCGCGGCCGCCTGGGCCGAGCCGACCCGCATCACCAAAGTGGCCCTGGCCGGGTACGTAGTTCACCTCCACGCGGATGCCGTCCGGATCTTCGAAGAGAATCGAGTAGTAGCCGGGTGCGAAGCGATCGCCGGCTTCCGGCCCGTGCACGATGTGCGCATCGAGCTCGCCGGTCACGAACTCGTAGATGGCGTCCACGTCCTCGGCGGAGCGGGCACGAAAGCAGAAGTGGTGCAGGCCGGCCAGGTCCTGATCGTACCGGTGACCGCGCTTGTCAGGCGGCGCGCCGCGCACCAGGATGCCGGTGCGGCTGCCGATGCAGTAGATGGTGTTGTCGTTCCTGATGAGGGTTTTCATGTCGAGAAAGTGGCAGAGCTTCTCCCAGAACGGGATGCACGTTTCGGGGTTGCTTACGGTGAGCTGAATGTGGGCGATGCCGTTGACCGATACTGTCATGCGAGTCCCAGGGCTTTTTTCAGGAGGTAGGGGATGAGTATGCGCCGTTTGCCATCGATGAGGGTACGTTCTCCCAACGGAAACACCGTGTGGAAGCCGTCGTTGTACGGGTCGTTCGGGTTCGGCTCCACCACGCGCAGCAGGGTTTCGGCGAAGGTTTCCGGCGTCAGTTCCGTGACGTGCATGAGCGCCAGCGCACCGCCGTAGGTGCGGGAACAATCCTGTGCCGGGCGGATGAGACGCCCGTCGGCCAGGAAGGGTTGCCCGCCGGGGCGGCTGGTGGCGATGTCGGTGCTCAACGGATTGCGGGCGTGGGGCTGCCATGGGCCGAAGAGATCGTCTGCGTAGAACGCCACCAGACTGTAGGCGCCGGAGGCCACGCGGGTGGCGCTGAACATCCACCAGCGATCCTCGTGTTGGAACACGGTGGAATCGAGGGCCGCGTAGTCGGGCAGCAGGGTGGCTACCTTCTCCCAGCCGCCGGGGTAGTCGGTGATCTCATACAGCGCCACCTCGTTGGCGGCCGCCATCTCCGGCAGGCAGTAGCGGTGCCCGTCATGCTCGATGATGTAGGGGTAGGAGAGGTGATGCCCCTCGGTAAGCACATCTGTGGGCCCGTCGAAACCGCTGTCCGGATGGTAGTGGTAGTAGGTGACCTTGCCGCGGTAGGCGCGCTGCTCCAGGTCTTCGACGAATACGCCGTAACCGTGCTCCTCGATCACCCCCGCCGGATCGGCGATGAAACGCTCGCGATCGTCGTTGGCAATCCATTGCGCCGGCGGGCACACGTCGTGCTGCAGCAACTCATCGATCGGCAGGTCGATGATGCCCACACCCCACTGCTCGTGGCGGAACAGCCATTCGTACTTGGCGCGAAGCTTTGCCCGGGTGTCGCGCAGCAGGAAGCGCAGCAGCGCCGTGCGTCCCGGCAAGGCAGGGGACGGCACCGTGGCGTGTGGCGCAAACGTAACGCCCTGATGCAGATCGCGGCAGGCTTTTACGAGAAAATCCCGGCATACGGACTGCGCGAGGCCGCGTGTGGCGGCCAGAGATTCCGGCACGATACGCACGCTTCCGCTGTACAGCAGGTTGCTGCCCTGGGTGCTGTGTTGCAACAGGTGGGCGCACACCACGCGATCGCCCCGCAGCATCTCGAAGAATCCGGGTGCGGTGCCCAGATCGAATGCCCACACGCCGTGCGCGGCGCGGCTGGCAAGGCTCGTGTCCACAGGTTGGTCACCGAGTTGCAGTATGAAGTCCAGCGGTGTGTCGCGCTCGATGGGCGCAAGTGAGGCAAACGGTGCCGTCAGCGCCACAGGCCGTTCTGTATTCGTTGCGCCGGTCAGGCGGCGTGCCAGCCGGCTCGCGGCGGGTGATGGCGAGAGCAGCGGCAGATCGACGCGGCCGATGGCGACGGCAAGGCCCGATGCGGCAAGGGCGTGGCACGCGGCGAGCTGCCATGCCGGTGCCGTCTCGCCCGGCAGCGCCAGAGCGTAACGAAACTTATGCATACGTCATCGTTTGCCTGAAACGACGATCTCAATCACTGCCGGTTGCTTCGACGCGAGCGCTTCGGCCACGGCTGGGCCGATGGCGTCCGGCTGCTCGATGCGCACGCCGCGCACGCCCTGGGCAGCAGCGGCCTGCACAAAGTCGAGCACGGGACCGTCGAGGTCCATGTGCGGGTAGGGACGGTTGGTGCCCGGCTCGAAGCGCGCCCGGTAGATATCGAGGTTGTGCTTGAGCACGCGGTATTCGCGATTGGCGAGGATGACGAACAGCACGGGCAGCTCATGGTGCGCCGCGGTCCACAGGGCCTGGATGGAATACATCGCCGAGCCGTCGCCGGAGATAGCGACCACCGTTTTTTCCGGGTGCGCCACCTGCACGCCGATGGCGCCGGCGAGCCCCTGGCCGATCCCGCCGCCGCGGCCGGCGTAGTAGGTGTGCGGTGCGCTGAAGTCGAAGGCGGCAGCGACATCCGGGTATGCGGTGATGGATTCATCCACCACCACAGTGTCTGCCGGGAGTGCGGCGGCGAGTTCGTGCATGGCGCGAAACGGTGACATCGGCGTGCTGCTCCAGCCGCGGTGCGCGGTGGGATCTGCGGGCGTGGCGGCGGCAGGGACCGGAGTCTCCGGCAGGCGGCTTGCAAGGCCCTCGAGTGTGGCGCCGATGTCGGCAACTATGGTGAGCTCGGGTGTAAAGTTCAAGCGCGTGCGCTCCGGGCTCTGCTCGATGCGCAGCAGCGGTTTGTCGTGGGGAATGCTCGGCTCGTCGTCGTACCAGATCTCCTCGAAGAACGGGCCGCCGATCATCAGCACGAGATCGTGCGGGGCGAGCAGGGCGCTGATGGTCGACGCTTCGAAGGGGATGCGGCCGCCGTAGCAGGGATGGTTGTTCGGGAAGTTGACGTGTGTGCGCAGCCCCTCCACGTACACGCGTGCGTTGCTGCGTTCAGCGATGCGGATCAGCGCATCGAAGCCGCCGAAGGTGGTGACGTCGTCGCCGGCGAGTATGGCCGGCTGGCTGCTGCGCGCGAGGTGGGCGGCAAGGGCGTCGAGGTCGGCAGCATCCGCCGGCGGCGTGCGCGGCGCTACGGCTGCGGTCACCGTGGTGTTGCTGGTCTCTGCGGCAAAGACGTTCACCGGCATGGAGAGAAACACCGGCCCCATGGGCGGGGTCATGGCGATACGGATGGCTTCGGCCACCATGGGCGCGACTTCGTCGGCGCTCTGCGGCTCACCCGCCCACTTGCATACCGGCCGGGCCATGGCAACCAGGTCGTGCGACAGGAGCGGCTCGCGCAGGCGCATGCGGGTGTCCTGCTGGCCGGCGGTGACGAGCACCGGCGCGCAGGCTTTCAGCGCGCCGTACATCATTCCGATGGCGTTGCCGAGGCCAGGTGCCACGTGCACGTTCACCACGCTCAGACGGCCGGTGGCCTGTGCGTGGAAGGTGGCGGCGCACATGGCCACGCCTTCGTGGAGGGCCACGTAGTAGGGCAGTTGCGGGTAGTCGATGAGGCTGTCGAGCAGCGGGTTTTCGGTGGTGCCTGGGTTGCCGAAGATGGCGCTGGCGCCGTGCGCTACCAGGCTCTCCATGAATACTTGTCTGCCGCGCAGGGTGGTCATT
>JAUIED010000338.1 GCA_030428905.1 Gammaproteobacteria bacterium | reverse complement strand
CATGACGAGCCAGAACCGCGCAGCAAAGGCGCCGGAGTATCTCCGTTCTGTTAACCCGCGCGGTACCATTCCCGCGATCGACGATGATGGCGTGGTGCTCTGGGAGAGCCATGCAATCCTGATATACCTTTGTGAGAAGCACGGTTGGACGGACTTGTGGCCGGAGGATCTCGTGCAGCGGGCTCGGGTCAATCAGTACCTCCATTTCCATCACCGCAACACCAGGGAGGTGGTCATTAGATGGAGCCGCACCCTGTGGCCGTCTGTGTTTGGCGTCGACAACCCTGACGCGGCCTGGTTGAGGCGAAACACCTTTGCCGGGCTGGAGAATAATGCCGAGGTGGTGCAAAACGCTCTTGCAATCGTGGATGGAATGCTCAGCCAGTCTCGGTTTCTCGCCGGGAACAACGCAACGCTTGCCGATATCAGTGCCTATGAGGAGCTTGGGCAAAACCAGGCCAAGTACGCGAACTGCACTGACTACACACCGTACGTTCATATCCAGAAGTGGTTGGAACGGATGGGTCAGCTTCCGCAGCATGACAGGGCCCACAGGATCTGGGAGTTGTTGGGGGATGTGAATCGTTTGAGCGGCGGGATGGCGACCATTGCCGCTGCGAACAAACAAGCTGCCAGGCTATGGGAGGTCAACGATGACTAGCGTCAGCGAGCGGCATCAGGCGAGCTCCGGCGGTGTGTGGCGAGCGCTTCCGCTCTACGGCGTGCTCAGCCTGCTCGCAATGTCACTTCTGGTGTCCCCAAGCGTGGTGGCTGGTGAGCTTCCCGGCGAGCGCGAAGCGTGGATCGAGGTAAAGACGCCGAATTTTCTGATTGTCAGCAATGCAAACCAGGCGACGGCAGTTCAGGCCGGCGTGGATCTGGAGCGTTTTCGGGAGGCGCTCGAACGAATTTTCGAGGGAAATTTCCGGTCGCCGATACCAACAGGCATTTTCGTCTTTAAGAACGACCGCTCGTTCCGAAAATACAAGCATCTGTACGAGGGAAAACCGGCATCCGTCTCCGGCTATTTTCTGCCTACAGAAACCGGCAACTACGTGGCTATCGACGGTTCGAAGCGAAAAGGCAAGTACCAGCCTACCAGGATCGTCTACCACGAGTTTCTCCATGAGTTGATACGACATGATCAGCCGAACCTGCCGCTTTGGTTGAACGAAGGATTGGCCGAGTTCTACAGCACTTTTGAGGCGAGCGACGAGCAGGTGAAGATAGGGCTTGCCATTGAAAACCATGTTCAATGGTTGCGCAGCCACGAGCTGATGCCGTTGGAGCAGCTGCTGACCGTTGATCGTGACTCCGAGCATTACAATGATCGCAAGCGAAACGGTGTGTTCTATGCGCAATCCTGGGCGCTAACCCACTATCTGTACCTGGGAAGTCCGGAGCGTCGTGGCCAGGTTGAGCGCTACGCTGCGCTTATTGACTCTGGTGTCAGCAGCCGGCGCGCGTTCAACGATGCATTTGCAACCGACTATGAAACCCTCGGCGATGAGCTTGAACGCTATGTGCGAGGTTCGCGGTTTGCCTACCTCCCGCTGGCGGTCGCCACAAACCCCATCGAGCCTGAAGTGCGGCAGCTTGCCCGCTACGAAGTGCTGTATCGGCTGGGGGATCTGTTGGCGCAGCTGGGCGACGAGCTGCAGGAGCGTTCGAAGGCGCACCTTCTTGGGGCGGTGACGCTCGAGCCTGACCACCCGCCATCGCTTGCGAGTCTGGCGATGCTCGGTCTGCAGGGGGGAGACAAGACAGCACTGGCGCAATTATCCCATGCGGCCAACCTTGCTCATGACGACTTCCGCATTCAATACCTTTACGGCAAAGCCTTGCTCGGTACGATTGTTGCTCCGGGTGAGTCAGTGAACCCGGAAAGCTTGGACGATGCGGCACGGCTTGCTGCGGCCCAGGCGCGAAATGCGTTCGCAAGATCAGTCAACCAACGTGCTGACTTCTCTGATGCGTGGGCAAAGCTGTCGTTGGCCAGCCAACTCGCGAAACGCCCTGAAGAAGAAGTGCTGCAGGTGCTGGAGACCGCGCATCGGTTGCTGCCGAATCGATCGGATGTGGCGGCAAACTATGTCAGAGCGCTATCGAATGCCGGCCGATCTGATAAGGCGCGATCGTTGGCTGTGGTACTGCAGGAACGGGCTACGGACATCGCCGCGAGAACGCTCGCCCGTGATCTGCTGTTTTATGTGGACTATGAGGATGCACGAACCGCGGCAAACGATGGCAGAGTCAGCGATGCGATCAGTTTGGTCAGGCACCTGGCGGGTCGTGACCTCAACCCTGCTCAGCGCGTTGCTGTTGATCGACTCACCGAGTTTCTGGAGGCGCGGCAATGATCGCCATCTTCCTGTGGCAGCATGTCTGAACTGTCATTCGGTCGCTCATCGGGGTGTTCTGCGTGCTGAAAGCGCTTTGCGCG
>JAUIED010000116.1 GCA_030428905.1 Gammaproteobacteria bacterium | reverse complement strand
CCTCGAGCTCCTGGATGATCTTGCCGTTGCCGCGCACCGGGCCGTCGAGCCGCTGGAGGTTGCAGCTCACCACGAACACGAGGTTGTCGAGGCCCTCGCGGCCGGCGAGGGAGGCGCCGGCGAGCGCCTCCGGCTCGTCCGTCTCGCCGTCGCCGAGGAAACACCACACGCGGCGGCCGGCGGTGTCGCAGATCCCGCGCGAGTCGAGGTAGCGATCGAACCGCGCCTGGTAGATCGCCATGATTGGGCCGAGCCCCATCGACACCGTCGGAAACTGCCAGAAGTCGGGCATGAGCCAAGGGTGCGGGTAGGAGGAGAGCCCGCCGCCTTTCGCGAGCTCGCGCCGAAAGTTCTCGAGGTCGGCTTCGGAAAGCCGGCCCTCAAGAAAAGCGCGCGCATAGATACCCGGCGCGGCGTGGCCCTGAAAGTAGATCAGATCTCCCGCAGGGGTATCGTCGGCGCGGTCTGACGGCCCGCGGAAAAAGTAGTTGAAGCCGACATCGTAGAGCGTGGCGGAAGAGGCAAACGTGGAAATACGGCCACCGAGATCGCCTTCACGCTGGTTGGCGCGCACTACCATGGCGAGCGCGTTCCAACGGATCAGGCTCCTGATGCGCCGCTCCATGAACAGATCCCCCGGCATGAACGCTTCCTGGCTGGAGGGGATCGTGTTCCGGTAGGGGGTGGTGATCGTGTACGGGAGCGATGCACCGGTCTTGGTCATCCGCGCGCTCAGCCGCTGCAGCAGAAAATTGACGCGGTCGATACCCTGGTTCTCGAGCACGTGCTCGAGCGCGTCCAGCCATTCCTGAGTCTCTTCCGGGTCCGAGTCCTTCGCACCCTCTCGCTTGCTGCTCAATCCATCACTCCTCGTTTTCTTCGGCCCAAAGCCAGGCGGCACCCACCGCACCCACCGCGTCGCCGCCCTGCGCACCAACCACCCGGCCGGCCCACTCGCCGCCGAACACGTAGTTGCCCACGGCGTTGTTGACGCGCGCGTACAGCGACTCGGCATTCGATACGCCGCCGCCCAGCACAATGACGTGCGGGTCAAGCACGTTGACAACCTGCGCGAGACTTCTGGCCAATTGCCTACAGTATAGATGCCATGTGGTTTCCAGAGTTCTGTTACTGGCCGCAGCAATGTCTTCCGGCCGCGCGCTGCTGCCATGCAGCGCGTGGTGGGTGCGTGCCATGCCCGGCCCGCTCAGGAAAGTTTCTATACAGTTCAGCCTGCCGCAGTAGCATTCCCGCGGCGCCATCGATGCCTCCTCCGAGCTGCTGCCGAAATAGGGTAGCGGCGTGTGTCCCCACTCGCCGGTAAGGCCGGTCGCACCCTGCAGCACGCGGTTGCCAACCACGACACCGCCGCCAACGCCGGTACCGAGTATGACGCCGAAGACGATGCCGGCGCCCTGACCAGCACCCTGACGCGCCTCTGCCAGGGCAAAACAGTCTGCATCGTTGGCGATACGCACCGGCTGCCCGATCGCCTGCGCAAGGTCTTCCTCCAGCGGCTTGCCGTTCAGCCAGGTGGAGTTGCAGTTTTTCATCAGGCCGTCGGCGGGTCGCTGCACGCCCGGCGTGCCAACACCCACAGACGCGCCGCCATCGTCCAATGCACTCACCACGGCACGCACGGCGGCTATCGTGCCTGTGTAGTCACCCTTCGGCGTTGGATGGCGCAGCGAGGCTTCGATCCGCCCCGCATCGTCCAGGCGCACGCCGGCGATCTTGGTGCCGCCGAGATCGATGCCGATGCGAGCGCTCATGAGCCGGTTGCCGCCAGCAGGCGGTGCCATTCGAAGCCCGGGCCCGGATCGGTTTTTCTTCCGGGTGCGATTTCCGCATGGCCCACCACTGCGTCTCGGGACAGCGCCGGGTAGACGGCGAGCAGCGCATCGAGCACGCGGCGCAGGCGCCAATACTGGGCCGCGGTATAGGCGCCGGTGTCTGTTCCCTCGAGCTCGATGCCGATGCTGAAGTCGTTGCAACCGGGGCGCCCGCGCCAGGCGCTGACGCCCGCGTGCCAGGCACGCATGCTGAACGGTACGAACTGGGTCGTGCGGCCGCGGCGGTCAATGAAAAGATGCGCTGACACGCGCACGCCCTCCAGGTCATTCAAACTGGGGTCGATGCGGCAATCCAGAGTGTTGGTGAACAGCGCCTCCACGCAACCGGTGCCAAACCGCCCTGGCGGCAGAGAGATGCAATGCACCACCACCAGCTCGATGCGCGCTCGCACCGGACGCGCATCGGCGTTCGGCGATATGACCCTGCGCGTGCGGGCCAGCCAATGGCTTTCCGTCACATGCAATCGAAGTTCCCGGAGCCTTGCAGACGCGGCGCGATCGTCGCACGATCGCACCCCCCGAACAACGGCTTTGCTTATGTCAGACGTACCGCAGGCGGTGGTGCAAGCCAATGTGCGCGCCGCGATCGAAGAAGACGTGGGGGCGGGCGATGTATCTGCCGCGCTCATTGACTCCGATACCCAGGCGCACGCCCGCGTGATCACCCGGGAACCCGGCGTATGGTGCGGCGCGCCCTGGGTGGAAGCCACACTGGCGATGATCGACAGCCAGGCACGCATCGACTGGCAGGTGAGCGATGGCGATACCGTGAGCCCGAACCAGACGATGTTCGAGGCGCACGGCTCCGCGCGATCGCTGCTCACGGCAGAACGGACGATGCTCAACTTCGCCCAACTGCTCTGCGGCACCGCCACCTTCACCCGGGCACTTGCCGACCTCATTGACCACACGCCCTGCCGGCTGCTCGACACCCGCAAGACCGTGCCGGGCCTGCGCCTGGCGCAGAAGTATGCCGTGCGCTGCGGCGGCGGCCAGAATCACCGAATTGGCCTGTTCGACGCTTACCTGCTCAAGGAGAACCACATCAGCGCCGCCGGCAGCATTACCGCCGCCGTGCACACAGCTCGACGCCTGCACCCGGAGCTGCCGCTGGAGGTCGAGGTTGAAACCCTCGCACAGCTCGAAGAGGCCATTGCCGCACACGCCGACATCGTCATGCTCGACAATTTCGACCTCGATGGCACACGCGAGGCAGTCCGCATCACCGCCGGCCGTGTGAAGCTCGAAGCTTCGGGCAACGTCGATGCAGACACGATCGCCGGCATCGCGGAGACCGGCGTGGACTACATCTCCGTGGGCGCACTCACCAAGGAGGTGCGGCCGCTGGACCTGTCCATGCGTTTCATCTGAGCAGCAGCGATGAATCGATTCGGCGCTTTCCTCGTGCACCTTGGTATCTGCGCAGCCGTGCTCGCGGTGATCCTCTACTTCGTATTTTTCTGGTGGTACCCGGGTTTCTTTTTCGACAGCGACGGCGGCGGCCAGGGCCTGCGTCTGGTGCTGCTGGTGGATCTGGTACTCGGCCCGGTGCTGACGCTGGTGGTTTTCGACCGGCGCAAACCCGAGCTGAAGCGCGACCTCACGATCATCGGCACCCTGCAGGCGGTTTGCCTGGCAGCAGGGGTTTACGTCGTGTGGTCGGAGCGGCCGCTGGCGCTGGTGTTTGTGGATGGCTACTTCTTCTCCGTGAGCCGTGATGACCTCGCCTCGGAGCCAGCGCTCGAAGCACTGCCTGGCAGCTACCCCAAGCAGGTGTACGTGAAGCTACCTGCGGATCCGATCGAGCAGTCGAAAATCCGCAGCGAGGCGTGGCGCTCCGGCACGCCGTTGCGTGTTAAGCAGGAACTCTACGCGCCATACGCACAACTGCAGGACAAGTTTGCGGAAGCCTTCGATCTGGAGTTGCTGCGCGCCAACGACCCCAACGACGCGCTGGCACGTTGGGAGGCGGAGCATGGTGCCGCTGATGACTTCGCCTTCTTCCCGTTCGGCGCCAGATACGGATTCAACTTCATCGGCGTGTCGGAGCCGGACGGCCGGATCGTCGGCCTGCTGGAGATTCCGTTTGAAGGTGCCCAAAGCGAATAGAGTGGTGCCGGAACGCAGAATCGAACTGCGGACCTACTGATTACGAATCAGTCGCTCTACCAACTGAGCTATTCCGGCACGGCGCGCAATATAGTGGTTTTTACCCCGCGCCGGAAGGCCTTGGTAGGCCGGCCAGGCGCTACGGGCAGGCATCTCCGCCAGGATAACGCCGGCAGGCGGAGTACCCTGAGCTATCGGTCGCCGTCACGTCGTAGCTGGTACCGGCGTTGGCAACCACCACGTAGTTGACATCGTCATCATTGGGATCCCAACCCAGCACAGCAAGGTTCGCATCCGCGCTACCACTGGTATACGAACCGGCCGCATAGGCACCGGTGCGTAGCCGGAAATCTTCCTGGAACACCGACATCGTAGACATGCTGGAGATCAAGGCCCCCTCCCGAGAGGTGGCGATGTAGTCGTTGTAGGCCGGCAGCGCGATACCGGCAAGCAGCGCGATGATCGCCACGGCTATCATCAGCTCGATGAGACTGAAACCCTTCACGCGTTCTTTGGACATAGGCCCTCCGTGATCGTCAGAACGAAGAAAGGCCCCGAAGGGCCTTTCCATCCATCTTGTCAGCGGTCTTGTCTTACCACTGGACAGTCGTGGTTTCAGCCGCACCCAGGCTGAAAGCCGCCGGGCGGATGAAATCGATCGTCAGGTTGCTGGCAGCTACGGTGCCCTGCAGGTTGGTTACCTGGATCTGGCCGTTGGCAGCACCACCGTTGGTCGTGGCGTAAGCCGGGACGCCACCGGTCGGCGCCAGCGCACCGTCGCCGTTCAGCACAGCAACGATCTCAGCAGCGGAGTCGAACGCGGCTACGCGGGTAGCTGCACCGGCAACACCCATCGCCACTTCGCTCTGCAGCTTGGCAAACTCATTCTTGGTGAAGCGGATACCTTCCTCATAGTGGGAAACCACTTTCGCGCGGTTGGCGTTTTCGATGTAGTCGTTGTAAGCCGGCAGGGCTACAGCGGCCAGGATGCCGATGATGGCAACCACGATCATCAGTTCGATCAGGGTGAAACCTTTAGCGTTTCTCATTTGCAAAGTACTCCATCAGTAATGTCTTTGACGTTCAGCGGCTGCCGGAAGTTGTTCGAGCCTGCCCTCCAAACTTGCAGGAAGTAAAGCAAAGCCCGTGCCAGCATTCCGTGATCGACCGCGTATTTCTGTTTCTTAAAAAATATCTCTTTTAAAATCAGACAGTTAGAATCCTTTAGGACTCCCCCTGCCTGACGCGCACCCGGCTCAGGCCAGGCCACCAACTACGTCAGCAGGTGACGCGCAGTGTCACAACCAGCTTAGACCACCTGCCCGGATTCGCCAGGACGCACACTGCGAGCTTGCGGCACAGCGCACACCCCAAGCCACCGTAGGCTGTGACCACGTTATCGACACAGCCGTGACGCACAATTACACTTTCTCCACGTTTCCCGTGTAAAGTCCTTTCAGTAAAGGATTTTTTACGAGAACACACCCCGACACGGCTACCACTGAAGCCCCAAGCGGTGTACAAGGACTGCATTCGCGTGAACGCACTACTGCCCCAACAGCATGGCATCTGAGCCCATACCCTTAAGCGGGCTGGCACGACGTCTCGTCGAAGACGGCATCATCGCCAGCGACGTGGCACGCACGGCCACCGAGGCTGCGCGCTCTGCAGCCAAGCCGTTCGTCAGCCACCTGGTACAGAACGGGCTGGCAGAAGCCCGCGCCATCGCTGTGTCTGCAGCCGAAGAATTCGGCCTGCCGCTCATGGATCTCTCCGCACTGGATCTCGAGGCGATACCCAAAGACCTGGTCAAGGAACGCCTGATCCGTCAGCACAACGCCATGCCGCTCGTGCAGCGCGGCAGCCGCCTGTTCGTCGCCGTGTCCGACCCCACCAATCTTCAGGCACTGGACGAGATCAAGTTCCAGACTGGTGTCACCACCGAGCCAATCCTGGTCGAGGAAGACAAGCTCGCCGTCGTCATCGAGCAGTTTCTGTCAGCCAACGAGGACGATGGTCTAGGTGACCTCGATGGGGACGACCTCGAAGACCTGGACATGGATTCGCTGACCGACGACAAGCCGGCAGAAGAAGACGATCCGGCGTCTGCTGCCGACGAAACCCCGATCGTGCGTTTCGTCAACAAGATGCTGCTCGACGCCATTAAAATCGGCGCCAGCGACATCCACTTCGAGCCCTACGAGAAGAGCTACCGGGTGCGATTCAGAACCGACGGCATCCTCAAAGAGATGTCGCGCCCGCCACAGACACTCGGCAGCCGGCTGGCCGCACGCCTGAAGGTCATGAGCGAGATGGATATCTCCGAGCGCCGTGTGCCGCAGGACGGCCGCATCAAGATGAAGCTGTCGAAGTCGCGCGCCATCGATTTTCGCGTGAATACTCTGCCCACCCTGTGGGGCGAGAAGATCGTGCTGCGGATTCTGGACCCCACCAGCGCGCAGATGGGCATCGACATGCTCGGTTTCGAGCCGGACCAGAAAGACCTGTACATGGACGCCCTGCACCAGCCGCAGGGCATGATTCTCGTCACCGGCCCCACAGGTAGCGGCAAGACCGTGTCGCTGTATACCGGCCTCAATATTCTGAACACGGCCGAGCGCAACATCGCAACTGCCGAAGATCCGGTGGAGATCAACCTGGAAGGCATCAACCAGGTGAACGTGAACCACCGCGTGGGCCTCGACTTCGCCTCGGCACTGCGTTCCTTCCTGCGTCAGGACCCGGACATCGTCATGGTGGGTGAGATTCGTGACCTGGAAACGGCAGAGATCGCCATCAAGGCGGCACAGACCGGCCACATGGTGCTGTCCACGCTACACACCAATTCCGCAGCGGAGACCCTGACGCGGATGCGCAACATGGGGGTGCCGGCGTTCAACCTGGCAACCTCCGTGAGCCTGATCATCGCCCAGCGGCTGGCGCGACGTCTGTGTTCGAACTGCAAAGAAGTGATCGACGTGCCGCACGAAGCCCTGCAGGAAGAGGGTTTCACCGAGGAAGACATCGCCGGCGGTTTCGATATTTACGGCCCGAAGGGCTGCGAGAAGTGCAACGACGGCTACAAGGGCCGCGTCGGAATCTATGAAGTAGTTAAAATTACGCCGGAAATGGCCCGTATTATCATGGAAGACGGCAACAGCCTGCAGTTGGCAGAACAAGCCGCAAAGCACGGATTCAACGACTTGCGCCGCTCCGGGCTCGTCAAGGCAATGCAGGGACTCACGAGCCTCGCCGAAGTAAACCGCGTAACCACCGGCCACTGACGGCAGTTAGAACAGCAAGAGAGTGAACCACCATGGCTGAAGCCACTTTCGTTTGGGAAGGTACAGACCGCCAAGGCAAGAAAGCCAAGGGTGAGATCAAGAGCAGCAACCCGTCGCTGGCCAAGGCTGAGCTGCGCAAACAGGGCATCGTCGCCAAGAAGGTCAAGAAGAAGACCCAGAGCATCAGCTTCGGCGGCAACGTCAAGCCGGCGGATATCGCTCTGTTCACCCGACAGATGGCCACCATGATGCGCGCTGGCGTACCGCTGGTGCAGGCGTTCGACATCGTCGCCGACGGCCTCGACAAACCCAAGCTCGGCCAGCTCATCCGCGAAATTCGTACAGATGTGGCAGCGGGTAACAGCTTCGCCAACTCCATCCGCAAGCATCCGCTGCAATTCGACGAACTGTTCTGCAACCTGGTGGATGCCGGTGAGCAATCCGGTGCGCTGGAGACCATGCTCGACCGCATCGCCACCTACAAAGAGAAAACCGAATCGCTGAAAGCGAAGGTGAAAAAGGCGATGACCTACCCCATCGCCGTACTCGTGGTGGCTTTCGTCGTCTCCGGCATTCTGCTGATCAAGGTGGTGCCGCAGTTCGAGCAGGTATTTGCCGGGTTCGGCGCCGATCTACCTGCGTTCACGCAGATGGTGATCAACCTCTCCGAGTTCGTGCAGGACTGGTGGCTGATAATCGTCGCCGCCATCGCAGCCGTGGTGACCGGCACTATGTATATCTACAAGCGATCCAAACCCATGCGCGACTCCCTGGATCGCATGGCGCTGAAGGCACCCGTAGCCGGTAACATCATCGAGAAGTCTGCGGTCGCCCGCTACGCGCGCACGCTGTCCACCACCTTCGCTGCCGGTGTGCCGCTGGTGGACGCGCTGAACTCGGTGGCCGGGTCTACCGGCAACTCGGTGTACACCAACGCGGTGTATCAGATTCGTGACGACGTCTCTACGGGCCAGCAGCTCAATTTCTCCATGCGCAGCACCGGCGTGTTTCCCAACATGATCATCCAGATGGTGGCCATCGGTGAGGAAGCCGGCGCACTCGACGACATGCTCGACAAGTCAGCGAGCTACTACGAAGAGCAGGTGGACAACGCCGTGGACAACCTCACGAGCCTCATGGAGCCGTTCATCATGTCCGTGCTGGGCGTGCTCGTGGGCGGCCTGATCATCGCCATGTACCTGCCGATCTTCCAGCTCGGCCAGGTGGTCGGCGGCTGATACAGCGGTTTGAGCATCCTGCTGAGCCAGGGCTGGCTCGTACTCATCGCCGCCGCCTGGGTAGGCTTATGCGTAGGCAGCTTCCTGAACGTCGTGGTGCACCGACTGCCCATCATGCTGCAGCGCAGCTTCGAGGCAGAAGCCCGCGAGGTGCTCGAACTGGAAGCGGCTGAGCCGCCACCCCGTTACAACCTGATGGTGCCGCGTTCGGCATGTCCCGGCTGCGGCCATCAGATCCGCGCCTGGGAGAACGTGCCGGTAATCAGCTGGCTGGCGCTGCGCGGTTCCTGCAGCGCCTGCGGCACATCGATCTCGGCCCGCTACCCGCTCGTGGAGCTCGCCACCATGCTGCTCACGCTGATCGTGGTCAGCCAGTTCGGCTACACCTGGGCATCGCTTTGGGTGTGTGTTTTTACCTGGGTGCTCATCAGCGCCACGCTGATCGACGCCGATACCATGCTGCTGCCGGACCAGCTCACCTACCCGCTGCTGTGGCTCGGCCTGCTCGTCAATGTTTCGGCAACCTTCGTACCGCTGGAACACGCCGTGATCGGCGCGGCAGCAGGGTACCTGTCGCTGTGGAGTATCTACTGGCTCTTCAAGCTGCTCACCGGCAAGGAAGGCATGGGCTACGGCGACTTCAAACTGCTGGCGGCACTGGGCGCCTGGCTCGGCTGGTCGGCGCTGCCCACGGTGGTGTTGCTGGCCGCTGGCTCCGGACTTCTGTACGCTCTGGCGAGCCTCGCACTGAAGCGCATGCAACGCGACCAACCCATGCCGTTTGGCCCCTATCTGGCCGCCGGAGGATGGGCGGCGTTCGTGTTTGGCGAGCACATCGCACCGCTACTGAAAATTTGAGGGCCCGTGTCCGAGAACAAGCCGAGAACAGAGACCAGCAAAGAGATGAGAAAAGAGCCTGGTCGTATCGTCGCCTGTCCCACTTGCAGCAAGAGTGTGCGTTGGGATGCTACCAACCCGGCCAGGCCATTCTGCTCCGAACGCTGCAAGCTGATCGACCTGGGCGCCTGGGCCGACGAATCTCACCGCATTCCCGGCTCGCCTACGGAAGACGACGTATTGTCAGAGGATCTCAACTCCGATACTCCGCGTTGATCTTCACGTAGTCGTAGGAAAAATCGCAGGTCCACACCCACTCCTCGGCGTCACCCTGGCCGAGGTCTACATGCACTGTCAGCTCATCTTCTGCCATGACCCGGGCGGCGTCTGCCTCCACATAGCCCTCCGCCATCATGCCGTTGCGGGCGATGCACACATCGCCAAGATGCAGGCTCACCGTGTTGGGATCTACCTGTGCATCCGCCCGGCCGATAGCCATGCAGAAGCGGCCCCAGTTCGGGTCGCCAGCGAAGATCGCCGTCTTGATGAGCGGGCTTTCGGCGATGGTGAACGCCACCGCCAGGCAATCCGCTGAACTCTTACCGCCAGATACCTTCACGGTGACGAACTTGGTAGCACCTTCGCCATCGCGGGCGATCCACTTCGCAAGTTCCTGAGCCACGTCCGTGATCGCCACCTCCAGTGCTTCAAGCGCTTCGAGGTCTTGCGTACCGAGTTGCACCGGCCCTGCGCCGGAAGCGATGAGGACGAAGGAGTCGTTGGTGGACGTGTCGCCATCCACCGTCACGCGGTTGAAGCTCACGTCGGCTACACGGCTGAGCATGCCCTGCAGCAGCGATTGCGGCACCGCCGCGTCCACGGCCATGAACGCAAGCATGGTCGCCATGTTGGGCTTGATCATGCCCGAGCCTTTGGCGATGCCGGTGATCTGCACGGGCGCGCCGCCGATCTGCACCACGCGGCTGATACCTTTCGGTACCGTGTCGGTAGTCATGATGGCGCGCGCGGCATCCGTCCAGGCATCTTCACGCAGTTTCTGCACCGCGGCGACAACGCCCTCGCGCATCGCTTCAACCGGCAAACGCACGCCGATAACACCGGTAGAGAACGGCAGTACCGCCGTTTCATCCACGTCCATGGCCTGCGCCGCCACGGCGTCACATACGCGCCGCGCATCCTCGCGTCCGACCGAGCCTGTAGCCGCGTTGGCATTGCCGCTGTTGATCACCAGCGCACGAGCGCCCTCCAGACGCGCCGAGGCAAGCTCGACGGGCGCTGCGCGAAAAGCGGACTGCGTAAACACGCCTGCCACCGTCGCTCGCGGATCGAGCAGCATCACCGTCATGTCGTCGCGTTTGCGCTGCTTGATGCCCGCATTGGTGGTGCCGATGCGCACACCAGCAACCGGCGCGAGCATTCCCATCTCCGGCATACGGGGCGCCATCAGGCTGCCTGCCCGTGGCAGTGCTTGTACTTCTTACCCGAGCCGCAAGGGCAGGGTTCATTGCGCCCCACTTTGCGTTCCTGGCGCACGAAGGTTTCTCCCTTGGCCTGTTCGGGTGGCGCTTGTTCTTCACCGTCCCCACCCGCCAGCGCTGAGGATTCGGCGTGGGAGAAGTTCATGCGTTTTTCCGCCTCTGCACGGCGGCGACGCTCTTCTGCCTCCACATCATCGGGCTGTTCGATCTCCACCCGCGACAGAAAACGGATAACGTCGCGCTTGATATTGAACAGCAGCTCCTGAAAGAGCTCGAAAGATTCGCGTTTGTATTCCTGTTTTGGCTGCTTCTGCGCGTAGGCGCGCAAGCCAATGCTGGCCCGCAGGTGGTCCATGGCAGCGAGGTGTTCTTTCCACCGTTGGTCGAGGATCTGCAGCATGATCTGCTTCTCGGCGAGTCGCATGTCTACGCCGATCTCCGCCCACTTGCGCTCCTTGGCGTCGTACACCGTCTCGATCTCACGCGTGACCTTTTCGATGAGTGATTCTTCGTGCAGCTCTTCGTCTTCTTCGAGCCACTGGGCCACCGGCAGCTCACAGGCAAACTCTGCGGCAATGGCCTGCTCGAGGCCCGCCACGTCCCATTGCTCCACCAGGCTCTGCGGCGGAATGTGCTCCGCCATGACATCGCGCACCACCTCTTCGCGCATCCCCACGATCATGTCGGAGATGTCATCTGCCGCCATCAGGTCACGACGCTGCTGGTACACCACCTGGCGCTGGTCGTTGGCTACGTCATCGTATTCCAAAAGGTTTTTGCGAATGTCGAAGTTGTGCCCTTCAACCTTGCGCTGCGCCTTCTCGATCGCGTTGTTGACGATGCGGTGCTCGATGGCCTCACCTTTTTCCATGCCCAGCGATTGCATGATGTTGCGCATGCGGTCGGAGGCGAAGATGCGCATGAGGTTGTCTTCCATCGACAGATAGAAGCGGCTGGACCCCGGATCACCCTGACGGCCGGAACGGCCCCGCAGCTGGTTGTCGATACGACGGGATTCGTGCCGCTCGGTGCCGATGATGTGCAGGCCTCCTGCCTCGAGCACCTGATCGTGCAGCTTCTGCCACTCCGTGCGGCGCTGCTCGAGCTCGGCGTCTGTGAGCGCAACCCCTTCGATCTCTGCTTCCCAGTTTCCTCCGAGCACGATGTCTGTGCCACGGCCGGCCATGTTGGTGGCAATGGTGACCGAGCCGGGCGCACCGGCCTGGGCGATGATCTCAGCTTCCCGCTCGTGCTGCTTGGCGTTGAGCACGCTGTGGTCGATCTTGCTGCGCTCCAACTCCGCCGAGATGCGCTCCGAGGACTCGATGGATGCGGTACCCACAAGCACCGGCTGTCCACGCGACTGGCAGTCGCGAATGTCCTCGATGATGGCGTCGTACTTTTCCTGCAGAGTGAGGTAGATGAGGTCGTTGTGATCTTTGCGGATCATCGGCTTGTGTGTCGGCACGATCAGCACCTGCAGGCCGTAGATCTGATTGAACTCGAATGCTTCGGTGTCCGCGGTACCGGTCATACCCGCAAGCTTGTCGTACAGGCGAAAGTAATTCTGGAACGTGGTGGAGGCGAGCGTCTGCGTCTCGTTCTGGATACGTACCCGCTCCTTGGCCTCGATGGCCTGGTGGATACCCTCGGACCAGCGCCGACCCGGCATAGCGCGCCCGGTGTGCTCGTCGACGATCACCACCTCGCCGTTCGCAATCATGTAGTCCACGTCCCGCTGAAACAACGCATGCGCCTTGAGCGCAGCATGCACATGGTGCAGCAGGTTGAGGTTCGAAGTGGAGTAGAGGCTATCGCCCTCCTCCAGCAGGCCCATGCGCACGAGTTCTTCTTCCACGCGGGAGTGACCGCGCTCGGTGAGTTCCACGCGACGATTTTTCTCGTCGACCATGAAGTCACCTTCGTCTTCCTCGTCGTCCCGCTTGTCGAGCGGACCGGCCACCTCCACGTAGGCCTGCTGAGTGAGTTTCGGCGCCAGCGTGTCGATCTTTTTGTAGAGCTCTGTGCTCTCCTCGGCAGGACCAGAGATGATGAGAGGCGTGCGCGCCTCGTCGATAAGGATGGAGTCCACCTCGTCGACGATGGCGTAGTGCTGGCCGCGCTGGAACTGATCCAACGGGCTGAACGCCATATTGTCGCGGAGATAATCGAAGCCGAATTCGTTGTTCGTGCCGTAGGTGATATCACAGCGGTAGGCTGCCCGCTTCTCCTGCGCGTCCTGTCGGGACGTCACCACGCCCACCGTCATGCCGAGCATCTCGTAGATGGGGCTCATCCACTCCGCATCACGTCGCGCCAGATAGTCGTTGACAGTGACAATGTGCACGCCTTTCGACGTCAGCGCGTTGAGGTAAGCCGGCAGAGTCGCCATCAGGGTTTTCCCCTCACCGGTGCGCATTTCGGCGATGCGACCGTCGTGCAGGGCGATACCACCTATGAGCTGCACGTCGAAATGCCGCTTCTCCAGCGTGCGCTTGGCTGCTTCGCGCACGGCGGCGAAGGCCTCGGGCAGCACGTCAGCCAGCGACTCGCCGCCCTCCAGCCGGGCGCGCAGCTCGGTCGTGACTTCGGCAAGCGATGCTCGTGCCTCGAAGTCAGGCTCGAGTGCGTTGATTTTCTTCACGAGCTTGCCCATACGGCGCAGCTCGCGGGCATTCTTACTGCCGAAAAGCCATTTCAACATGATGGAACTGGTTGGACCGGGGAAAACCGGCGCAGTGTACTCTGATCAGGTGTGTACGTCTGCCGTCGGGCAGCGGTGATCAGGAAGCGCGCTTGAGATATTTGACGGGATTGACTGCGCGTCCGAGGTGTTCCACCTCGAAATGCACGTGCGGGCCAGTGGAACGGCCGGTGGACCCCATCGTACCAATGACGTCGCCGCGTTTGACGATCTGACCGGTCTCCACTACCAGAGACGCATGATGCCCGTAGCGGGTGAGAAGACCCTGACCGTGGCTGATTTCCACGACCTTACCGTAACCCTGGCGCTCACCGGCGAAGGTCACCACGCCGCTGGCGACCGCAATCACTTCAGAGTTTGCCTTGCCTGCGAAATCTACCCCCGCATGCCAGGCGCGCTTACCGGTGATCGGATCAACCCGGTAGCCGTATGGCGAAGACAGCCAGCCCCACTTCACCGGCCGCCCTTCCAGCGCCACGGCGTCGCGATACTCCTCATCTGCCAGCAGACTCTCGAGGATATCCAGCTCTGTTTCGCGCCCGCGCAGACGCTCGCTGAGCTCAGCAAAGCTGCGTTCGAGATCCATCAGCCGCAGCGTTTCGCTGCGCTTTGCGGTAGGGCCACCCAACGCTGCCGGCTCGTCGAAGCTGAACTCACCTTCATCCAGATCGGCTACCGCTACCACGCGTTGACCGAGGGCTTCCATACGCAT
>JAUIED010000115.1 GCA_030428905.1 Gammaproteobacteria bacterium | reverse complement strand
GGACTAGTGAGCTTTCTGATGTCGGAAGACAGCGCTTACATCACCCGGCAGGTGATCTGCGTAGACGGCGGACTGAGCGGCTGAGGAGGGAGGTATGAAGCGCGTCGTGGTCACCGGCATGGCTGGCATCTCGCCCATCGGCAGCGATTGGGCAACCGTCGCGGCGAACCTGCGCGATCAGCGCTCCGGCATTCGCACCATGTCTGACTGGGCACAGTACAACGGCCTTAACACCAACCTCGGGGCTCCCGTGGAGGGCTTCGAAAAACCCGCCCACTACAGCCGCAAAGCCGTGCGCAGCATGGGCCGGGTTGCGCTGATGTCCACCCGCGCTTCAGAGCTGGCACTCGAAGACTCTGGGCTGCTGAACGACCCATGGCTGAAAAGCGGGGAGGTGGGTGTGTCTTACGGATCGTCTGCCGGAACCCCGGACGCCGTACACGACTTCGGCAGGATGATCTCCGAGAAGACTACGGAGGGAATCACCGCCAACACGTACCTGAAGATGATGTCTCATACAGCCCCCGTGAACATCGGCATCTTCTTCGGCCTGCAGGGCCGTGTGCACACCACCTCGAGCGCCTGCACATCGGGCAGTCAAGGCATCGGTTATGCCTACGAGGCGATCCGCTACGGCAAGCAGAAGGCCATGCTCGCCGGCGGCTCGGAAGAACTCTCGGCGAGCGCGGCGGCGGTGTTTGATACTTTGTTCGCCACGTCGACGATGAACGATGCGCCGCAGCGCACGCCACGGCCGTTCGATGCAGATCGCGACGGCCTGGTCGTGGGAGAAGGGGCAGCAACGCTGGTACTGGAAGAGCTCGAACACGCCCTGGCGCGCGGTGCGAGGATCTACGCGGAAATCGTCGGCTTCGGCACCAACTCCGACGGCGCGCACGTTACCCAGCCGCAACGCTCGACGATGGCACGCGCCATGGAGCTTGCGCTGGCGGACCAGGATACCAACCCGGCAAGCATCGGCTACGTGAGCGCACACGGCACGGCCACCGATCGCGGCGATGTGGCCGAGAGTTGCGCCACGCGCGATGTATTGGGGCGGGCCGTACCCATCAGCTCGTTGAAGAGCTACATGGGGCATACGCTCGGCGCCTGCGGGGCGCTGGAAGCCTGGGTTACGCTCCACATGCTTCGCGAGGGTTGGTTTCACCCCACGCTGAACCTGGAAAACGTGGATGCAGAGTGCGGTGAGCTCGACTACATCCGCGGTGAAGTGCGCAACATCGACTGCGACGTGGTAATGACCAACAACTTCGCTTTCGGCGGCATCAACACTTCGCTCATCTTCCGAAAATTTACAGGCTGATGATCTTCAGCGCCTGCTGGATATCGCCGTTGAGCTTTCGCACCCACTTGTTGTAGGCGCCGTGGATCCTGCCGTTGCGGAACTTCAGATTGTCGCTGTCTTTGTAGGTGATGCTGTAGCTGGTTGACGAGTAACGAATGTCCACACGCACCGTGTGCGTGCGGATATTCAACGTGCCAAGCAGATGTCCCGCGGCGACAGGCGCAATCACCCAGCCTCGCTGTGCCCCGGCCTGGATCACCCCTTGTTCGATCTGCGCATCCGTCAGACCAGCGGGCACCGGTGCCGCCTGGATGTTGAGAATTTCCTCATACGCCGCATGGGTTGCGGCGCAGCAAAATAAAAGACACAGGCCCAGAGCCTGCGAATACAGGTGGTTCTGCATAGTCTGATCCTCCATCGGTGGGCTGATTCTAACGCTGATGCGCTGTGCGTATTGTCAGGTTCCCTTTACATATCCCTTTCATGACTTACCTCCTGCTGCTAACGCGGCGCGCACGAATCGGTAGGATGGAAAACCTATGCGATGAAGCGCGCCGCTGTGGTTCTGGGGTCCACACGACGCGCACGCATAGACCCGGATCTATCCCGTCTCCCCGGGGCTGGGTACAGCGATCGAAGATCGAGCGCACCAGCGATCCGGACTTCGAATCGGCGAAGGACTGCCGATTTTTTTCCCGCGCACTTTCTGTCACATTGCCGGAATGACACAACCCACCTCGAACAGCCAGCGTATCGCCTCGCTGGACGTACTGCGCGGTTTTGCCCTGCTCGGCATCCTGCTGCTCAACATTCTCGGCTTCGGCATGATCTCGTCCGCCTACTTCAACCCGATCGCTGGAGACGGCGGCCATGGGATGGCTAACCTCGCCACCTGGGCGAGCGTGGACGTGCTCTTCGAGGGCGCCATGCGCGGTCTGTTTTCCATCCTGTTTGGCGCCGGAGTCGCCTTGTTCACCGACGCCGCGCGGGGTAAGACTGCGGCATTGCACTACAAGCGCAACGCCTGGCTGCTGGTGTTCGGCCTGTTCGACGCCTTCCTTCTGCTGTGGATCGGCGACATCCTCATCGTCTACGCCCTGGCAGGGTTTCTGTTGTATCCCGTGCGCAATGCATCACCCCGGGCGCTGCTCGCAACCGCAGGCGTCATGCTCGTCATTCTTTCGGCGCTGTACATGGTGATGCACATTGGTCTCAGCCACACCTTCGGCGCAGCTATGGAGCTGGAGCGCAATCCGGAGGCAAGCGCCGAGGTGCGCGATCTGGCTGAAGCGTGGCAGGGTTTCGAGTCCGGCATGCGTCAGAGCGAGGAAGATATCGCAGCGGAGCTCGCCGAACGCCGCGGCAGCTACCTGTCTGCCGCCGCCTGGACCGCCCAGCAGATGGTCGGCACGCTGACCTTCGTGGTGCCTGGCATCCTGCTGTGGGACGCGCTGCTGATGATGATCATCGGCATGGCGCTGTACAAACTCAGCGTGCTCGATGCCAGCCGCAGCGCCGCGTTCTACACGCGACTGACGATCCTCGGTTTTGCCGTTGGTCTGACCGTGAACATCTACGAGGTTTGGCACGCGTCGACCAATCAGTTCCACCCTTTGAGCACGTTTCCCTATGTGCAATGGACCTACCACTTCGGCCGCCTGGGCATGGCGTTCGGCTATCTGGGCCTTGTCATGCTTGCCTGCAAGCTCGGCTGGTGGAGCAGCCTGCGCACGCGCCTGGCGGCGGTGGGACGCATGGCGCTCACCAACTATCTGATGCACTCAGCCATCGCGCTGGTGCTCTTTACCGGTGCCGGTTTCGGGTTGGTAGGCGCACTCGAACGCTGGCAGCTCTACCTGATAGTGGTTGCGGTCTGGCTGCTGCAGCTGTGTTTGAGCCCCTGGTGGTTAGCGCGAAACCGGTTCGGCCCCGTGGAGCTGTTGTGGCGCAAGCTCACCTACGGCTTTTCCACACGCTGAGCGCCCGCGGGCGTTGACGCTCGACGACGGCCCTCCCACACTTGCCGGCATGGACATCGAAGAACTGAAAAGCCGGTATCTGAACCTCGAGTTCGACCGTAAGGACTTCCGCATCGACCCGCAGCGGGCTGCCACGGTAGCGCGCCTCTCAGGCGAAACCCGCGCGGAGTGCATCGACCCTGACCACCCTGAATTCACGGTGCCCCACGCCTACCTTGCAAGCCTCGCCTCCGGGCGCCATCTGCCCATCGACTTTCCGAAACTCGGCGGCCTGCCGATCGACGGCGGCAAGGCCGTGCGGTGCTTCAAGCCGGTGAAGCCCGACCAGACGCTTACGGGCCGCACCCACCTACACGACATCTACGACAAGAGCGGCCGCTCAGGGCGCATGATCTTCCTGGTGTCGCGCATGGAGCTACACAACGCCGAGGGCGAACTTCTCGCCACCAGCGATTCGAAGATGATCATCCGGGAGCGTTCATGAGCATCAGCAGCGTGGATCAGGTGGAATTCGGCACGGAGCTCGGCCCCTGGAAACCAGACACCAGCATCGAATGCACCAGCGCCTTTGCCGAAGCCGTGGGCTGGGGCAGGGCTGCGCGTTTCAGCGACCACGAAGCGGCGCGGGCAGAGGGGCATGCAGGAGCCATGGTGCCCGGCATCATGGGCATGGGTTTTCTCACCACATTGATCCGTACCTGGGCGCCGGAGGCGATCATCGAGGAGATCGACACCGTATTTCGCGCGCCGATGATCGCCGACGAAGCCATTGAGGTGTCGGCGGTGGTCACCGATATCGACGAAGATGAGCGATTGGTGGAGCTGGATCTGACCATCCGGAACGACGCCGCCGAGACCCGGCTGTTCGGTACAGCGCGGTTACGGTTTAGCTGAACACGCTCCGGGTAAAAGGCAGGCCCGCCACCTGACGCGGCAATTGCCGACGCTCCACCGCCTTTCCGTACAGTGCTTTCGCACGCTTGTCACCGGAGTCGAGCAGCTCCGCCTGCTCCGTCAGGACCTGGCGCAGCGGCTTACCGAAGTAAGCTTTGACAAATCGCAGCACGTCGCGGCGCGTCAGACCAATGTCGAAGGCTGAGAAGAACAGTCCTCCGAGATCTTTCACGAGCCAACGGCGTGGCACAACCGAGCGGATCTGCGCCCGATGCAGATCGATGAGGTGCAGCGGTGCACCAACCAGATCCGCCTCATCTTCGACTGAGCTGCGCAGCAGAAAGTGGCAGATGTAGAAGTCCCGGTGATTGATGCCCAGGGCGTGCATGCCGGCCGCCATCTGCGCCACCCGGCGGATCAGCGCATGCTTGGCAGCCACAGGCGGCGGCCGCTCCGGCCAGTGCAGGCAGATCTCTTCCAGGCTGCGAGCGGGTGAAAGATCATCGGTTACAAGAAACGACTGCAGCGCAGCAGGGTTCTTGCCGCGTTGTCCGAAGCCTGCCACCGGCAAGGTGTTGATACCCGCCGCGGCCAACGCCAGCGCCGCACGGTACTCGTTCTCCGCACCGAGCACCGGGCGTTTTCCGGCAAGCCAGTTTTTCAGGATCTCAGCCCAGCCGACGCCTTCGTGGCGTTTGACGTAGTAGCTCCTGCCGGCAATCTCCGTCCGCAGCGTTTGCCGTGAAGCCACATCGCGCGCGAGCTCGCCGCGCAGCGCAAACGCCGCATCAAAGGGATCACATCCGGCCCACGCATCGGCCAGATCATCGCGGAGAAAGACTTCCTGCACGCGCTATAACATGTCGTACAACGGGTCTTCGGGAAACCGCGCTCCGCGCGCCAGCCCGTCGAACGGCGGGCCGCTCATCACTGCGGTGGTGGGCGCGTTCTGGTTCCAGTCCATCACCACTTGCCGGTGCTGGATCTTCCAGACATTACCGCGACGGGCAAAACGGTCGAGATAGCGGCCGAGGTAGGTCATTTCCGACTCACCCTCCAGGAAGTGGTACGCCGTCACGTAGGTTTCCACCGCAGCCGCATCACCGTCGATGCGCGCACAGATGTTGGTGATGGTGTGCTGTGTGGCAGTGTAGCGTTTGATGCTCGCAGGCAGCACCGCGCAGAACTCATGCGCGTTGCCGTTGAAGCCGCCGTAGGCCACCGTCGCATCCGGCCAGTAGCAAGCCTTCAGCGTTGCCTCATCGGCGCGATCGACGCCACGGCTGTGGTGCGCAAGCACCTCCTGGATGGCCAACCGATCGAGTGCCACATCAGCGCTCGGTATCGTACCCGTTTCCATGCATTGCTCTCCCGAAAGGTCACGTACCTGGCATTGTAGGCGCAACTGGTTATGATCGCGCCATGCGTGCCCTGCTACCTGTTTTTCTGGCTTTCATGTTCGGCGTTGCCCACGGCAAGACCGACTCCGTCACCACGGTGGTGGTGGAGAACGACGTAATCACCGGCTCCGACCGCCACTACACCTCCGGCGTGCTGGTTTCCTATGTGAGCGGTCTGAACCGCGGGCCGAAAACCGTGGACGCCCTCGCCCGACGTCTGCCGATGATCGACGAGGGCGACGATCTGCATGTTGGGCTGTCTATCGGCCACGAGATCTACACGCCGAGGGAGATCAAGGTACCAACGCTCATCACCGACGACCGGCCCTACGCGGGGCACCTCTACGCCGCCGCCGACTTCACCATCAGCACAGAAAAGACGCTGTCTACCTGGCGCTTCAACCTGGGTATCGTCGGGCCGTCAGCACGCGCCAAGAATATGCAGAGAGAATTGCACCGGCGTATCGGCAGCCCCATTCCTGAGGGCTGGGACAATCAGCTCGACGATGAGCTGGCCTACGGCATCCTCTACGAGAAGCAGTGGCGCCCCCTGTGCGATTCGCAGTGCACCGGCTGGGGGGTCGACCTGCTGCCGCATCTCGGTATCTCGCTGGGCAACGTGGCAAGCACCGCCAACGTCGGCGCCATTTTTCGCGTTGGACGCAACCTCAGCTCCGACTACGGGCCGCCTCGCATTCGCCCCGCGCTGCCGGGGTCGTTGTTCTTCAAGCCCAACGCCGACGGCATCACGTGGTACCTCTATGCCGGTGTCGACGGGCGCTACGTGGGCCGAAACATCTTCCTGGACGGCAACACCCACAAAGACAGCCACTCGGTCGATCGGCGCAGGTGGGTGGGCGACTTTCAGGTCGGCTTCGTCATGAACTCACAGCGCTTTCGCCTGGCCTACAGCCACGTGGTGCGTTCGCGGGAGTTCGAAGGCCAGCCCGAGCACAACCGTTTCGGCTCACTGACACTTGCCTACCGCTTTTAAGCCCTCAGATCAGGCCACGCGATAGCGGGCTATCTGTATGTCGTCTTCGCCGATATCGGCGAAGTTATCAGTGACCCGGCCGCGGATGAACTCCCGCCAGGTAAAGCTGCGATAACGGGGCAGCGTAACGTCGTCCACGTGGCGCGGTTCAATGTCGGCGTCAAATGCCGGCTGGTAGAAGAACGGCGCCGAGTAGCGACCGGCACCTTCAGCAGCCATGGGCAGCACCCGGTGTACCGCGGCCTTGTAGCGATCGTTGGTCCACACCTGCATCACGTCGCCCAGATTGACTACGAACGCGTTGCCGCGCGGCGGCACATCGATCCAGCCATGCTGGCTGGACTCAGCCTGCAGGCCTCCCACCGCGTCCTGCAGCAACAGCGTCACACCGCCCGGGTCGGTGTGATGGTGCAATGCCATATCGCCGAGCGCATTGACCGTGCCGCGCTCCGCTTCCGGAAGCGGATCGACGGGTGGATAGAAGTTGAGCCGTGCCGCACTGGTGTGATGATCACCGAAGCTCGCCGCCTCCAGTGCGCGCGCGGCTTCCGGCGTCATACCGAGCGCCTGAAAGACCATGCAGGTGACCTCGCTGGCGATGCTCCGGCAGGCATCGTAGTAGGCCTGCAAAGCGTCCTGAAAACCATCGAGCTGCGGCCAACGGGACTGCCGTGCGGGGTTTCTGGACTGATGACCACCACACTTGAAGTCGAACACCTCCTTCTGGTCGCGCTTCTGTTTGGTGAGCTCCCGATCGTAGTAGCCGAGCGGATTGTCCGCATCGCGCAGCACGGAATGCTTGAGGGCTCGCGGGCTATGGAAGAACGCGCGTGTGGCCGACCACATGGCCTCGATCGCCGCATCCGCGCCGTGCCCTTCCAGCATGAAAAAGCCGTGATCGCTACACGCCGCATCCAGCGCCTGCCAGTCCTCGCGGGCCATTTCGCCATGCCGCCAAGCCTGCAGGTTGATGGTGGGTACGCCTTGCATCCCCGGACTATAGCACCCCGACGAATTGCGCCACCTGCGCATTTCTGCCGTCAGGATCTTCGATCTCTCCTTCGTAGCTGTGAAGCTCGCGCAGTCCCTGACAGGCGTGCGCCAGCGCACCGGGCGCGGCGCGGAAACGACCACCAGCTGGCCCCACACCGCCGCCCTGCAGCAGCACCTCAACGATCAGCCGTCCACCGCAGGCAAGCATTTCTATCAGTGCAGGAATGAGCGCCAGGTTGAGATAACGCGTCATGACGATCAGATCAAAGGTGCCAAGGCCTGGAGGCAGTCCCTCATCCAGGTCGTGGGCGACAGTGACGATTTCCGGGGTGCGCTGCTGCGCTCGGCGCAACCCCACCGGCGAGATGTCCAGCGCGGTAACCGCAAAGCCCTGCGACGCGAGCCACGCCGCATTGCGGCCCGCGCCTGCGGCCACATCCAACGCGCGACCTGGCCCGGGCGGTGCCCAGCGCGCAACGATTACGCTCGGATGCAACCTTTCTGCGTAGGCGCCGTCCGCAAAACGCTGATCCCAACGGGTACGATCCTCATGGCTCATGCGCTGATTACACCGCAACGGTGCGCGGGCTCATAGGGGCGTGTAAGCTCAGAAAAAACATACGCGGAGGCGCATCAATGCCCGTAGACGCAGAAACTCAAGGTGTGCTGGACCTTCTGGCATCACTCGGCGCGCAGGACTTTTCCGAATTGTCCGTGGCCGATGCGCGCAACCTGTCGCTCACGCCGCCGCCCGAAGTCCCGACACCGGTGGGCTCGGTAGAGGATCTGGTGGTCGACGGCAGCGAGACCGGCATAGCCGTGCGGGTTTACCGGCCGGAGAATCCCGGCCGCGGTGCGCTTGCCTACTTTCACGGCGGCGGCTGGGTGATCGGCGATCTGCAAAGCCATGATGAGACCTGCCGCATTCTCTGCGCCCGCAGCGGCTGCACCGTGGTTGCCGTGGATTACCGGCTGGCGCCGGAAAGCCGATTTCCCGGTGCGCTGGTGGACTGCTACGACGCTACGCGCTGGCTCGCCGGCCAGGCTGCGGCCCTCGGCATCGACCCCACACGCATCGCCGTCGGCGGCGACAGCGCTGGCGGCAACCTTGCCGCGGCGGTGGCCTTGAAGGCCCGCGACGAGGCCGGCCCCGGCATCGCCTGCCAGCTACTGATCTATCCCGTAACCGACGCGGCATTCGACACGCCGTCTTATGAAGCCAACGCCGACGGCTATCTGCTTACCCGACGCGCCATGCAGTGGTTCTGGGATCACTACGTACCCGAGCAAGCGCAGCGCACCGACGCCTACGCAGCACCGCTGCGCGCCGCTTCACTCGCTGGCCTGCCGCCGGCCCTCGTGCAGACCGCCGAGTTCGACCCGCTGCGCGACGAAGGCGAAGCCTACGCCGCCGCGCTCGCCGCCGCCGGCACTGAGGTGCAGCACACACGCTACGATGGCGTGGTGCACGGCTTTTTCGGCATGCAGGCCATCGTCACAAAGGCACGCACGGCAATGGATGAAGCTGCTACGTTCCTTGCACAACACATCGCTTGAGAGGTATCGACATGCGTTACAACAACATTCTCGAAACCATCGGCAACACACCGGTGGTCCGCATCAATCGGCTGGCGCCGGCAAACGTGTCCATGTACGTAAAAGTGGAATCGTTCAACCCGTTGGCGTCGGTGAAGGATCGTCTGGCCTACGCCATCATCAAGGACGCCCGCGACAGCGGTGCGCTGCAGCCCGGCCAGACAGTGGTGGAGGCCACCTCAGGCAACACCGGCATTGCCCTTGCAATGGTGTGCGCAGCCCTCGGCCACCCGTTCGTTGCCACCATGGTGGAGACGTTCTCCGTGGAGCGCCGCAAGATCATGCGTGGTCTCGGCGCCAAGGTCATTCTGACGCCCGCCGCCGAACGGGGCAGCGGCATGGTGCGGCGCGCCGAAGAGCTGGCCGAAGCGCACGGCTGGTTTCTTGCGCGGCAGTTCGAGAACCCGGCCAACCCCGCCTATCACGCACAAACCACCGGGCCGGAAATTCTCCGCGATTTCGCCGGCGAAGCGCTGGACTACTGGGTAACCGGCTGGGGCACCGGCGGCACGCTCTCCGGCGCCGGCCGCGTGCTCAAGGCCGCACGACCGGATCTGCAAGTGGTTGCCACCGAGCCCGAGCAGGCGGCTATGCTGTCGGGCAAGGACTGGAGCCCGCACAAAATCCAGGGCTGGACACCGGACTTCATTCCCAGCGTGCTGGATCGCTCCGTGGCGGACAAGATCGTGCCGGTCAACGATGACGAAGCTATCGCCAACGCACGCCTGCTGGCCCAGCAGGAAGGCATCTTCGTAGGCATATCTGCTGGTGCGACGTTCACCGCCGCGCTGAAGGTGGCAGAACAGGCCAAAGACGGAGCGGTCATCCTGGCCATGCTGCCCGATACCGGCGAGCGTTACCTGTCCACGCCGTTGTTCGAGGGCATCAACGAGGGCTCTGACGACGACTGGTTGGCTACCCTCTAGATCGAGCCACTCATCAACGCGATGACCAGGTTGACCAAAAGGCTGAACATGAGAAGGCCGATGAGGGTGTTGCGGGTCTTGGCATGCATCATGGCTTGCCGCTCCGTGATCCGTGTGTCCATACCTTGCCTGATCACTAGGCAGCGATGTGTCACCGGGATGACACTGGGCACTACATTTTCGAGGAATGAAACATGATCGATGTGTTTGCTACCGCCACTGAGCATCTCCAGCGCCTGCAGGCCGGCGATTACACAGCCGCCGAGCTGCTCGAGGCCCACATCGCGCAGATCGAAGCGCACGACGCCGACCTGAATGCTGTGGTGTGGACGGACCTGGCCCGCGCGCGCGAAGAGGCTGCATCCGGCAAGCTCTCAGGTCCGCTCGCAGGCCTGTCCATGACGGTCAAAGAGGCCTACAACGTGCAGGGCTCGCCCACGACCTGGGGCATCCCGGAGTTCGCCGGGAATGTGACCCAGGAAGACGCCCTTGCCGTGCAGCGCATCCGCGCCGCTGGCGGCATCGTCTTCGGTAAGACGAATGTCCCCAAAGACCTTGCTGATCTGCAGAGCTACAACGACATCTACGGCCAGACCAGCAACCCCTGGGACCTGAGCCGGGTACCCGGCGGCTCCTCCGGCGGATCGGGTGCGGCACTGGCAGCTGGTTATACCGCGCTGGAGATGGGTTCCGACATCGGCGGTTCTATCCGCACGCCTGCGCACTTCAACGGCGTGTTCGGCCACAAGCCAACCTGGGCTCTGGTACCTTCGAGAGGCCACGCCCTGCCAGGCGCGCTGGCGGAGCCGGACATCGCGGTGATCGGCCCTATGGCCCGCTCCGCGCACGATCTCGAGCTGCTGCTGGACGTGGTGGCTGGTGCGGATGATTTCGAACCCGGGATACGTTACGAGCTGCCGGGTTTACGCAGTCTCGACGGCCTGCGCGTGGCAGTGTGGGCCAACGACGATGCCGCACCCGTGTCGCGGGAGGTGGAGGCGCGCGTGCGCCTTGTTGCCGACGCTCTGGCTGAAGCAGGTGCGTCGGTGCACCATGACGCCCGCCCGGCTTTCACTTCCGAAGAATCCCACGACATCTATCAGTCGCTGCTGTGGTCGTTCATGGCCGTAGGTACGCCCGAGGAGGATTTTCGCGACCTGCAGGCGAAGGCCGCCAACCTGGCGCCCGACGCTGACGATCCACAGTCGCAACTGTTACGCAGCAGCACGATGGCGCACCGCGATTGGATCAGGCTGCACAGCGCCCGCGACCGGCTGCGCTGGGCGTGGCACGAGTTCTTCCAGAACTACGACATCGTGCTGGCGCCGCAAACGCCGACATCGGCATTCCCGCACGACCATCGCCCAATGCAGGAGCGCACCCTGACGGTAGACGGTGTGCAGCAACCGTATTTTCAGCAGATCTTCTGGGCTGGGCTCGTGGGTATCGCTCGCCTGCCGTCCACCGTCCTACCAACGGGACCGGACAGCGCCGGGCTGCCTATCGGCGTGCAGATCGTCGGTAACGCGTTCAGCGATCGCCTCACCATTCAGGTCGCGCAGCAGCTCGAGGCGCGAGGGTTCCGGTTCACGCCGCCGCCGCGTATGCGCTGAGGCTCACAACCATTGAGGCCTGGGCTGCTTCGCACGAACGCGGCCCTGGCAGAGGATGCGGGCATGACAAAGCTCATGCTCGCAGCACTTCTCTGGATGCCATCGACCGCCGCCATCTATCGGTGTCAGGTCCCTGGGGAGCCGGTGACGTTCGCCGACCGGCCGTGTCGCAACGGTGTCGTAGTCGAGCTGCAACCCACCAGCACCGTCAGCATGGCGCCTCTCACAGAAGCAGAGCGTCAGCAATTGGATGCAGCAGCCCGCGAAAATCGAGCGCGAAGCGAAGCGCGTCAGAAGGCGCTCGCACGCACGCGTGCCCGCCTGGCTGAAGACGTCCGCCGGTCAGAGCGCGCCTGCCACGAGGCTCGGCAAGACCTGGAGGCGCTGAAGCTACGTAAACGCAAAGGCTACTCGCTGGCAGACAGCGTACGGCTGGCCGGGCGCGCGGACGAGCTGCGTGAAACCATCCGCGACAACTGCTCATGACATACACTTCATGACATACACTGGGCGGGTTGATTCATCGGGACACGCACATGCAGATCGGATTGTTCGCCACCTTCATGTCACCAAGATCCACGCCGGCAGCGATCGCCGAGTTCGCGCGCAAGGCAGAGGCCGCAGGTGTGGAGTCACTATGGATGGGTGAGCACGTGGTGCTGTTCGACGAAACGGAATTCCCCTACCCCGGCTCCCGCGACGGCAAGCTGCCGGTACCCGAAGGCGGCGGTCTGCTGGACGTGGTGGCTACCTTCGGGTTTCTCGCCGGCATCACCGAGCGCCTGCGTTTCGGCACAGGCATTGCGCTGATCTCGCAACGCAACCCCATCTACACCGCCAACGAGTTCGCAACCCTCGATTGGCTGACCGGCGGCCGCATGGACTTCGGCGTGGGTGTCGGCTGGTGCAAGGAGGAGGTGCTGGCATCCGGCTATGGCTGGCATGACCGTGGCCGCCGCTCCGATGAGTTTCTCGAGCTTGTGACAAAACTCTGGACGGAGCCGGTGGTGACACACCACGGCGAGTTCTTCAGCGTGGATGCCGCCCGCATGGATCCCAAGCCGGTGCAGGCACCACACGTTCCAATCATCGTCGGCGGCCACAGCCGAGCGGGGATGCGCCGCGCAGCACGCTTCGGATCTGGATGGTATGGCTTCGGTATCAACCCGGAACAGACCCGCACGGCGGTGGCCGATCTGGACACGGCATTGGCTGCCGCAGGACGCGCGCGAGGAGAAGACTTCCAGCTCGTCATCACGCCCCCAACGCTGCGGGACGACGACATTCTTGCGTACCGAGACCTCGGCGTGGATCGTCTGGTGCTGCACCTCGGCTCGCAGAAGCCGGACGCTATCGACCGGCGCCTGGACGAGGTGGCCGAGCATATCGCCTTACTTGGCTAACACGCCCCGCACGCGCGCAAGCAGCCAGCCGCCGGGCAACAGCAATAGCGACGCCAGGCTCAGTCCGGCGGCAATAGACACGTAACGTGCGATCGCGCCGATCACCGGCCCGCCTGCCGTCTGGCCGAGCGCATCGGCCTGTCCGTAAATGGAGAAGAGCGTCGCTTTACCCTCCTCCGGCAGCAACTGGTTCAACCACGCCGTCATGAGCGGTCCGTACACGGAGCGCGCGCCTTGCGACAACCAGAAACAAACCATCGCCAACAACAGCGAGCCGGCAAACGCAAGAGCGATGGTCAGCAAGCCCATCACCAGCAACGCTGCTGTCATAACCCGAGTGAGCAAGGCAACGTCCACCAGTTTCACCCGTCTGCGTGCAGACGATACGGCAAAGATGCCGATAAGCTGCGACACCGCGGCTACGATCCCCCACCAGGCAACGCCATCCAGCGGCCCGAGCGCCGGCAGTTCGAAGTTCTGCAGTACCAGCGGCGTAAACAGGCGATCCAGCCCCTCACTGTAGGCACCGAACACCGCAGTGACGCCAAGCACCAGCAGGAGGACAGGCCGGGATCTGATCTCGCCCACACCTTGCGACAGGGTATGGCTGAAGCGCGCCCAGCTCTGCCGATGTTCCGCCTGCGCAGGGGTGAAATGATCTTCACGCATGAAAAGCGCCATGAATATCGCCAGGGCAATCAGGCCCACGCTGCCCGCAGCGATGGGCAGCCACAGCGAGTGATGCGCAAGTCCGACTGCCGCGATGATGCCGACAAAGGCGCCCACGTGCCCCAGCTGGGAACCCCGTAGAAACGCCTCCCCCGCACGCTCCTTGCCCACCTCTGAAGATAGCCACGCGGGGTAGGCGCCACTGATGAACGTGTATGCCACGCCCCAGAACACATTGGCTATCAGAATGGTCCAGAACTCCGGCACCAGCGCGACGACCAGAAACCCGATGCCCACGCCGACGTGGCCGATGATCACCGACAGGCGCCGGCTGACCAGGTCCGCAACCACACCTGTGGGAATCTCGAACAGAAACACAGCGAGCTCGAGCGCCGTACCAACCAATACCATCTGCAGCGGATCGAGGCCCGCATCCACCACCATGTACACGAGGCTCATGGTGGTGGTGAGCGACCAGGCGATGCCCCACCAGATGCGGGCGACTATGTAGAGGCGGACGCTATCCAACGTTACCGTGCAGAATCACGTCGTGCCGGGGGTCCCCAGGACCTGCGCTGATCG
>JAUIED010000114.1 GCA_030428905.1 Gammaproteobacteria bacterium | reverse complement strand
GCACGGTCGTGAGCGCTGACCGCCGTGCCTTCGACGGTCTACCCGGCGTGAACGCACTCGATCATCGATCGCCGTCGGACTGAGCGATACCGGACACCTCAGGGCCGAGAACGCTGCGATGTACGGTGCGGGAGTATGCGCTCCAGCTCAACGAAGCAATCGCGTACTTGTGTCACCCAAACGCAAGATACCCTGTGAAGGTATCCAGTTGGATGGCGCGCCTCCTCAATCGCGAGCGCACTCGGTCAGCACCACCAGCAGTATTCTTCGATTACCCATAACGTCTTTCGGCTGGGCTCAGCCACATTGTCTGCATCAAGCCGACTGTCGCTCAAGTGTGGGCAGAAGGGACTATGGCTTACGAGCTAGCGCGCATATGGGCGCTTGTGCGTTTACAAGAGAACTGCTGGATGCGCGAATCGCGAGACCTGAGTCGATGAGAACAGCAGTTTTACCTGACAGGACAATCACATTCGCGTTCGAACGCTAGTTAGCATGTGTGTCCATGCCGTTGGAGGATCCATGTCGTTGGCGACGCGGAACCTACCGCAGCCCAGCCCCCAACAAATCCCGCGCGATGATATGCCGCTGCACCTCACTCGGCCCTTCGCCGATGCGGCGTATGCGCATCTCGCGATACCAGCGCTCGAATGGAAAATCCTTGGTCACGCCGTAACCGCCGAACATCTGCATACACCGATCCACCACGCGGCTGGCCGCCTCGGTGGCGACGAGCTTGGCCATGGCGGCCTCCTTGCGGAAGTCCAGGCCTTGCTGCGCGCGGTGCGCAGCGTCCAGCGTGAGCCAGCGCGCCTGGCGGATGTCGATCTCGTTGTCTACCAGCATCCACTGCACCGCCTGGCGCGTGGACAGCGGTGCGCCGAAGGTCTCACGGTCGGGCACGTATTCGAGGGCCATTTCGTGCGCCTTGATGGCGACGCCGATGCAGCCCGCGGCGTACGGAATGCGCTGGCGCGACAACCGATCGTTAGCAATGGCGAAGCCACGGTTTTCAGCACCGAGAATGTTGGCGTGCGGCACGCGCATATCGGTGAAAGTGAGCTCCGTGGCGTAGTGGGCTGAGCGGAGTGTGTGGACCACTCGCTGCACCTTGAAGCCGGGCGTGTCGGTATCGACGATAAAGCAGGTGACGCCGTTTCTGCCCTTGTCTGGTGAGGTGCGCGCAAACACGAGGCCGTACTGAGCGCGGTCCGCGCCGCTGATGAAGATCTTACCGCCGTTGATGATCCACTCACCGCCGTCGCGCACCGCACGGGTCTGGATCGCCCGCGCCGGATCGCTGCCGCCGGAGGGTTCGGTGAGACCGAAAAAGCCACGCTTTTCACCGCGAAGCGTGGGGTAGAGATACTTCTCTTTCTGCGCCTCGGTCGCTTCGAATAGCTGTGCGAGCCCCGCGCCCCCGAATGTGCCGTAACAGGGCGCGTAGAGGCCGGCACGGTGCTGGCTCATCTCCATGGCGATGAGGGTGCGGGTGACGAGATCGATGTCCGGGCCGCCATACTCCACAGGGATATCGAGGCCGTAGAGGCCCATCGCCCGGGTCTTGTCTACGAGCGCGGCCTTATCATCCGGCGGCAGCTCATCCGCATCCGGGTCGAGATTCAGCTCGCGCGGCACGATCTCTTCCCGCACGAAGCGGCGCACGTTGCCGACGATCAGTTCCTGCTCTTCGGTGAGGCTCAGATCCATGAGGACACTACTCCGGGTATCACCAGCACCTGCTCAGTATTGGGCATACGCGGTCGAGGATGAAACATGCATGCGTCAGACGTACTGCCTTGAATCATCCGAGCCGTCCCAACGTAAGCGCAGGCGCGTGCGGCGGCACATCACGCCTATCACGTGCATATTGCATGAGCAGTTCCCGATAGCGCGTCAGGTAAGCAGAGGTGATCTCGCAGCGATAGTAGCTCGCGCCCTGCCGGGCTACCGCATCCATGAGCTCACCACGCAGACCAAATCGGCTGCGCCCGCCGGCCATGCCGACGAACACCACGCCCTGTTCGGCGTCTGCGAGTTCATAGACGCCGAGCTGGCCCCACACCCCCGTCCAATCGCCGGCTTCGCGCCATGGTTTGTTGAGCATCAACCTCGCCTTACATCCAAATCAGTCGCGCCGTTTCGGCATGATGGAAATCTCCATTGGCGCCAGATGTTCCATGTCTATATCGATGAGGTACGGCCCGTCACGGCGTATGGCCTGATCGAGCGCCGACTCGAATGCCTCCACACTCGCGACCCGCTCACCCGGCACACCCATACTTGCTGCCATCATGGCGAAATCCATTTTACCGAGATCGGTTTCATTGATGCGCCCGAAGCGCGTGTCCTGCAGCCAGCGCAGCACGCCGTAGCCCTGGTCGTTGAACACGCACACCACGAGCGGCAGGTTGTACTGCGCAATGGTGGCGAGCTCGGTTGCGTGAAACATGAAGCCGCCATCGCCGTGAATCACCACCGTTTTTCTGCCGGTGGCCACCACCGCGCCAACGGCCAACGGCAGGCCCGGACCGATTGCGCCGGAAGTAGGATTCATGGTGGTACGCGGTGCGTAGATAGGGAACTGCTGGTTGCCCCAGTTGTAGGCGGAGATGGTCTGGTCGCGCACGAACAGACCATCTCGCGGCAGTGCCCTCCGCAGGCTATCCATGATGCGCGGGAAGTCTTCGCCCAGCCGCGCACGCATGGCCGTGCGCACTCCGTCGCGCGCTTCGAACACGGCCTGGTTGAACTGCGCATCGTTCGGTACGGGCGCGTCAATCGCGGCGTTGATGGCTTTGAGCGCCTGGCCCGCGTCGGCGGCAAGACCCACATGCGCGCGGTGGGTGCGACCGATCACCGCCGGGTCCACGTCGATCTGAATGAGCGTGCCGGGCGGCGTGAGCCGTGCCTGCTGGCCGTCCACGCCCACCGCGAAACGGGTGCCTACGGCGAGGGTGACGTCGGCATCGGCCACCGCCTGGTACATCCCCGCACTCGCATAGTAGTTACCGAGCGATAGCGGATGATCTTCCGGCAAGATGCCGCGGCCGTTGGACGTGGTGAATACCGGCGCGTCGAGCTTCTCGGCTAGCGCCTGCAGCGCTTCATGCGCATCGCCGCTCACAACACCACCGCCTGCGACAATCACCCGACGGGCCGCGCCGGCCAGGCGTTTGGCGATGTCTGCGACTGCAGCGCTATCCGGCGCGATCATCACCGGTTCCGGCAGGGCAAATGCCCGTTCGGCGACTTCGGCATACTGCAGGTCAATGGGTACTTCGAGCGCCGCTGGCGCCGGCCTGCCGGTGTACATATCCCGCACCACGGCATCAATGGCATCACCCAGGCGAGCTGCGTGGCGCGGGCTCTCCACCCGGCGGCAAACCGCGGCGAGCATCGGCACCTGGCGCTCCGCTTCGTGCACGTAGCCCAGCGCCTTGCCGTAGAAACGGGTTTCCGCCTGGCCCGTGATCACCAACACCCGGGAGGAGGCGTACTCTGCTTCGTACAGGCCCGTCACGGTGTTGGATGTTCCTGGGCCGGTGGAGGCGATCATGACGCCAATGCCGCCAGTGGCGCGTGCGTAGCCGTCTGCGGCATGGGTGCCCGCCTGCTCGTGACGAACATCGATGATCTGTGTCGCCCCGAGGCGGTTGATGGCATCGAAGATCGGCATGTTGTGAATGCTGACAATGCCGAAGGCGTGCCGCACGCCGAGGTCTGCCAGGGCGCGCGCGATCAGATCCGCTCCGGTATAGCTCATAGAGTCCCCTCCTCTGCCAGGGTGCACTATCGAGAGCGGCCGGGTTGTAGTCAAGATCGCGCCTTCCTGCTAATTTGGCCCGGGTCCGTACGGGGTCCGTACGGGACACACACGTCAACAAGTCTTTACACACAGGAGGCCAGATGGCGATCGAAGAAGGCAAGGCGGCGCCCGCTTTCACCCTCACGGACACCCAGGGGGCCAAGGTGGCACTCAAGGACCTCAGAGGTGACTGGGTCGTGCTGTACTTCTACCCGCGGGACGACACACCCGGTTGCACCAAGCAAGCCTGCGGGTTTCGTGATTTGTGGAAAGATATCGACAAGCTCGGTGCGCAGGTGTACGGCGTGTCCCCTGACGATGCTGCAAGCCACCAGAAGTTCACTGCCAAGTACCAGCTGCCGTTCAGCCTGCTGTCCGATCCATCAAAGAAAATGATGGAAAAGTACGAAGCGTTCGGCGAGAAGACCCTGTACGGAAAGAAGACCATGGGCGTCATCCGCTCCACCGTGATCGTCGACCCGAAAGGCAAGGTCGCGAAGCACTGGCGCCGTGTGGCCAAGGCCGCAGATCACCCCGGAAAGGTACTCGAGGCGCTGCAAGCGCTGATGGCTTAACCGCTCCCATGGCAACGGCTCACGGTGAGCAGAACCTGCGCCAATTACTGGAGCATATGTCGCCGGAGCTGACGTCGGGTCACTTTGTGTTCTGCACGTTCGCATCACTGAGCCTTAGCGACGCCGCCGGATTCGCCCCAGTTGCCGCATGCGAGGAGCCCGAGGGCTGGACCCTGGTGCTACCACAGGCGCACGCGGACGCAGCCGCGTTTGCCTACGACGGCGTGTTTCGCCGGATCACCCTGCGCGTTCACTCGAGCTTACATGCCGTGGGGCTCACCGCTGCTTTCGCCACCGCCCTGGCAGATGGCGGTATCAGCGCAAACGTCATGGCAGGCTTTCACCACGACCACATCTTCGTGCCGGCGGAGCAGGCCGAACAGGCCATGGCGCGGCTGCAGGCGCTCGCCACCCCTTGAGCGCTGCTGTGGCCGCTCGATGGCCGCTGTGCCAAACTCGGTGTGGTACGAACTTGGGAGGGTGAGTCATGAAATTCGGAATCTTTTACGAGCACCAGCTACCGCGCGACTGGGAAGACTTCAGCGAGCACCAGCTTTTTCAAAATTCACTGGATCAGATTGAACTCGCCGACCGCCTCGGCTTCGACTACGCCTGGGAAGTGGAACACCATTTCATGGAGGAGTACTCGCACTCCTCTGCCCCCGAAGTGTTTCTGGGTGCCGCAAGTCAGCGCACGAAGAACATCCGCCTCGGCCACGGCATCATCCAGCTCACCACCAACCACCCGGCGAGGGTGGCGGAACGGGTTGCCACGCTGGACCTCGTGTCGAACGGCCGTGTCGAACTAGGCCTGGGCGAAGGATCGTCCGTCACCGAATTGCACCCATTCAACCTGCGCTTCCGCGACAAGCGCCTGGTGTGGGAAGACGCGGTGCGATGCACGCTGCCGATGTTCTACAACCACGGCTGGGAGTACTCCGGTGAGTATTTCAGTTTCCCGAAGCGTGCCGTGGTGCCGAAGCCGCTGCAGAAGCCGCACCCGCCGCTGTGGGTTGCTTGCTCGCAGCTCGACACCATCAAGTACAGCGCACACCGCGGCATGGGCGCTTTGTGCTTCAAGTTTGTGGACCTCGACGCTTCCCGCGCCTGGGTGAACGCCTACTACAACACCTACCTCAACCACCTGGACCCGCTCACCGACTACCAGACCAATCCCAACCTCGCGGTTGTGTCCGGATTCATGTGCGCCGAGACCGATGAGGAGGCCTGGCGCAAGGCCGACGGTTGGACGTTCTTCCAGTTCGCCCTGCGCCTGTACGGCAAGGAGGGCCCCTTCGAGCCGGGACAGGTGAACTTCTGGGAACGCTATCAGGAATGGAAAGCAACGCCTGAAGGACAGCGACGCTCAGGTTCCGAGCTGATCGGCTCGCCTGACACCATCCGCCAGCGTCTCATGGAGCTGAAGGAAGCCAACGTCGACCAGGTGATTCTTCTCAACCAGGCGGGCAAGAACACCCACCAGGACATCTGCGACAGCCTGGAACTCTTTGCTCGCGAAGTGATGCCGGAGTTCCACGCCGACGAAGACAATCATCAGGCCTGGAAGCAGGCGGTGCTGAACCGCGAGATCGAGCTCGAGGATATCGACACCGAGCCGTTCAATTTCTCCCGCGGCCGCGAGCCGAGCCTGAAGCCGAGCAACGAGGGCCGCGACATGGTGGCCGGCACTTCCGGGCGCCTGGCCTCGCAAGCTGTGGAGTAGCGCACACCCCGGCAACATCTGCGCTGCGACTCCACCGCGACTGCACACTGGCTGCACATTCGGGTGCGCAAATACGGGCACTGATCCATCCGGAGGTGCCCGATGCCTACCCGAACGCTTTTGCACATTTCGATTCTCCTGGCCGCCACAGCCTGCGGGGGCGGGGGCGGCGGCGGAGGTGAGCCGGCGGTTGCCACTGCAACTACGACAACAGCCACAGCGCCCGCCCAAACGGCAGACAACAATGGCAACGATTTGGATACCGAACTGCGTGCGCTCATCGACGCTGCTGGCCTCACTGGGAATGCGGCCTTCAACCGCACCCCACCCGGCATCGACGAGCCGCTCGCGCAGCTCGGCATGGCGCTGTTCTTCAGTAAGAGCCTTGGAGGCGACTTCGATTCCGCCTGCGTGAGCTGCCACCACCCAAGCCTCGGCGGCGGCGACAGCCTGTCGCTGCCGGTGGGCGTGGGCGCCATCGACGCGGATGTGCTGGGACCGGGTCGAGCCACCGCATCGGGTCTGCCCAACGTGCCGCGCAACGCTCCCACCGTGTTCAACAGCGGTCTATGGGATACGGGCATGTTCTGGGACTCACGGGTAGAGAGCTTCGGCAAAGAACCACAGGCCAACGGCGCGGTTTCAGACATCCGCACGCCAGATGTAGCGTTCGGCCTGGCCGATACAGACGCAGGCGCCAATCTGCCCGCAGCGCAAGCCCGCTTCCCCGTCACATCACAGGCCGAGATGCGCGGAGCAACTTTCGAAGCCGGCGCCTCTAACGCGCAGGTGCGCGAGCATCTGGCGGCACGTATCGGCGGTTACGGTGTCGGCGCAGGCGAGCTGGTTACCAACGCATGGCTGGCAGCCTTTCAGGACGCCTTTGGCCCCGGAAGCGCTGAAACGCTGATCACCTTCGGCAACATCGCCGCGGCGCTCGCGGCTTATGAACGCTCAATGGTATTCGTAACCAATCCATTCAGCGCCTACATCCAGGGAGACAATACCGCCCTGACAGACGCACAGAAACGCGGCGCGATCCTCTTCTACACCGCCCCTGAAGATGGTGGTGGGGGTTGCGTAAACTGCCACTCAGGCGATGCATTCACAGACGGCGCCCACCATACCGTAGCCTTCCCGCAGTTCGGCCCCGGCAAAGGCGACGGCACCGGGGACGACTTCGGCCGTGAACGGGAGAGCAGCGACCCCGCAGACCGATACCGCTTCCGCACCCCGAGCCTGCTAAACGTTTCAGTCACCGCACCCTACGGTCACGCGGGCACCTATGAAACGCTCAACCAGGTGATGGCGCACTACAACAACCCAAACGGTACGGTGAATGGCTTCTTCGATGACGGCGGCGCCTGCACTCTGGCACAGTTCGAGGACCGCGCCGACTGCGCAAGTCTGTACCCCGATGCCGAGGCCGCAAGCCGCGCGGCACTCGACAAACTTGCCGACGAACGCAACGGCCCGGAGCCTGGATTCCCCAATCTCAACTTGAACAACAACGCACGTGCAGACCTCGTCGCGTTCCTGCGCGCGCTCACCGATCCGTGTGTGGAAGACCGCGATTGCCTGGCACCTTGGGTTCCCGCGGAGGGTCCAGGACCGGACGGACAGCAGCTGAACGCGCGCGACGGCGACGGCAATCTGCTGTAATGCCAACATGCGAATCAGTATCACCGCCAGACTCGTTGTTGCCATGCTCGGCCTCACCGCAGTGGTGCTGGCAGCCACGATGGCGCTTGCCTGGTGGAGTTTTCGCTACGGATTTCTGAACTACCTCAACAGCCAGGAGGTGCAGCGGTTGGAGCACACCGCAGAAGATCTGGCCGAACTTTACATACGTCTCGGCAGCTCCTGGGAGGGCCTGCACGAGCTTCGATTTGACGACATCATTCGCCGGCACGACATGCGGCCCCGCCCACCACGCGGTCCCGAAGCCGGCCGACCGCCTCCACCCCGCATGCCTCCGCCCCATCGCCGGGACAAGGAGCGCAATACCTGGCTGACAGATGCGCAGGACAGCCTGGTTGCCGGCTCACCGCAGGCACCGCCACTGCTGCGTGTGCCGGTCATCCTCGACGGCAAGACCATAGCGACACTTTCGACAAGCGAACACACCATGCTGAGCGAGCCCCTGGAAACCCGATTTGCCGGGGAGCAGAGCACCACCATGGCCGCAATCAGCCTGGCAGCCGTCGCGCTTGCCGCACTCATCGCCCTGGCAATGGCTCGCGCTCTGCTCGCACCGATCCGACGGACCATATCCGGGGTGGATGCGCTCACCGGCGGTGCATTTGAGACACGGTTAAACGACACGCGGACCGACGAACTCGGCGCGCTGATGCGCAACATCGACCGGCTGGCAGCCAGCCTGCAGAGCGGCCAGAACGCCCGGCGGCGTTGGATCGCTGACATCTCGCATGAACTGCGCACCCCCATCAGCGTGCTCAGCGCTGAACTCGAAGCCGTGCGCGACGGCGTCCGGGCGCTGTCTGAAGAACAGTTGGATTCGTTCGCTCAGGAAGTCGAACGGCTCAAACGCCTGGTGGAGGATCTCTACGACCTGTCGCTTTCAGACCTTGGTGGCTTGCGCTACGAGTTCGAAGACGTGGACCTGGTACGCCTTCTGGAACCGCTCATCGACGACCGACGCGCGCGCCATCCGGAGCTGCAGATAGAATGCCTGCTGCCACCCCGCTGCCTGATGCGCGGTGATGCGCAACGCCTGACGCAACTCTTCGTCAACCTGTTGGAGAACGCCTGCGCCTACACCGACACACCTGGAAATCTGGCGATTCGTCTAGACGCCCAGGCGCAGGATGTACTGGTAACGATCGACGACTCACCACCAGGGGTGGAGGAGGCGTCCCTCCACAGCCTGTTCGAGCCCCTGTACCGCCAGGACAACGCCAGGGACCGACGCCGCGGTGGTGCCGGTCTGGGGCTCGCCATCTGTGCGAACATTGCCCAGGCGCACGGCGGCAGCATCAGCGCCCATCCATCGCCGCTCGGCGGTTTACGTGTGCAACTACGCCTGGAGATCCGATGAGCAAATTTCTCATCGTCGAAGACGAGATCAAGATCGCCGCAGTGCTACGCGACTATCTGGAACGCGAAGGCTTCGACGTGCAGTACCTCGCAGAAGGCACGCACGCCGTGGAGCACATTCGCAGGGGCGGTTTCGCCTGCGTGTTGCTCGATGTCATGCTGCCCGGTCGCGATGGGTTGGACATCTGCCGGAGCGTACGTACATTTTCTGACGTGCCAATCATCATGCTCACCGCTCGGGTCGATGAGATCGATCGGCTCCTGGGTCTGGAGCTCGGTGCGGATGACTACGTGTGCAAGCCATTCAGTCCGCGCGAGGTGGTTGCCAGAGCACGCGCCATCCTGCGCCGAATCGAGCGCAAGGACGTAACCGCCTCGAACGCATCGCAAATACGCTACGGCGACCTCGAACTGAACATCGAGCGCTACAGTTGCACAGCCTGCGGCAACCTCGTTGACCTGACACCCGTAGAGTTCCGACTGCTCGCAAAGCTCGCGGAAAAACCAGGACTGGTGTTCTCCCGGGCAAAGCTCATGGAGGGAGCTTACGACGACCATCGCATCGTCAGCGACCGCACCATCGACAGCCACATCAAGAACCTGCGTCGAAAACTCAACATTGCCGGGTGCTCAAACGAGCTGATCCGTTCTATCTACGGCGTTGGCTACAAACTGGAGTGACACACGGCATAACATCGGTTTGACCGATCTATCCTGACTAAAGGATCGAGTTGAGCGACTGCCGAAGATGCCTTAGCCTGCGCCCCGCTATCAAAAGGAACCCGGCATACCCACATGATCCTACGCACGACTTGGACTGCAATAGTTCTGGCATGTCTCTCCCTGTCTCCTGGCGTCAATGCGGAAGAAAACAAGCTCTGCCTCGACGCCGGCCCGCAAACCCCACGCGACATCAGCAGCGGCTACGGACGCAACACCGTGGCGTTCCCCTTCGCGCCGCCGAGCAGCGAGATGAACCTGTGCAACATACACACGCACACACAGGCTGAACACAAGGGCCCAGGCTTCAACATCGCCGTGAACGACGGCACATCAGGCTTCGCCTGCAACGACACGCGAGACCTCACCGAGGCCGAGCTGGCACCGGCTCCTGGTGCCTATAAGGGCGTGAAGCCTGGAGACACCATCGAAGTACACTGGGTACACACCACCTGCGACGCCACCCCGGGCGAAGGCCTTGGCGCATGTGTTCCCGAAGGCTGCACAGACCCGCTGCTGCGAGTTGAAACGCAGGTTTTTCTGGTGGTAAACGATCCCAACGCTTTGGACTTCATGAATATGGCGTATCAGGGCAACACCGTGAATGGCCTACATCAGCCACGCAGCCTGCCTGCTTCCACCGGCACACCCGTGGAGTTTCTGGGGTCCACCACTGGCCCGAGTTACACCCAGGCGGTGTGCTCGCCCGCGCAGGTCACCTGGAGCGTGCGTCCGCAGTGCGAGAAACTCGACATCAACTCGCTGCACCGTTGGGCCGAAAGCGGCAACGTGTTCAAGGAGAGCAAGTCCCACGGCGTTCGTAAGCTGGTTACCGCGCCCGAACTGCTCTCGCCCATCGACTAAGCCGTCCACCACCTGAAGGGAAGCGCAACTACGGGTTACCCGCTATTGCGCTTCCACCCCTGCTGCGGCACTTATCTCCCCTGTTCTTCAGTCTTAGCTCAGGGGAGGCTCTACCATGGTCGAAACCGTTACCGGCACCGATCGATCCGCAGGCATCAGTTACAACGAGGTACTCGACCGCGACTCGCATCCGGTTCGAGATATTCTGCGCGCCGACAACCCGCTACCGCCGGGCCCGACCATCGTCGATCCCAAGGTTTACTACTCGCGGGAAGTTTTCGAACTCGAAAAAGAGCGTCTGTGGAAGCGCGTCTGGCAGATGGCCTGTCACGAGGACGACATCCCCAATGTAGGCGACGCCATCGTCTACGACATCGCCGACCTGTCCTACATCGTCGTGCGCAGCGCAGAGACGGAATTTCACGCCTTTCCCAACGCCTGCCTGCACCGCGGGCGGCAGCTCCTGCACCAGAACGAGGAAGGTCTGTACAACATCAGGTGCGCATTTCATGGCTGGTCCTGGGGGCTCGACGGTGCGCTGCAGGAAGTACCGTGCCACTGGGACTTCCCCACCGTGTCAAAAGAAACGCACTCGCTCAAACAGGTTCGCGTAGGGCGCTGGGGCGGCTTCGTGTTCATCAATCCCGATCCTGACTGCGAGCCGCTGGAAGACTTCCTCGGCGACCTGGACGCGCACATGACCCATCTACCCATGGAACGCCGATACAAGGCGGTGCACGTTGCCAAGCGGTTGCCCTGCAACTGGAAAGCCGCGCACGAAGCATTCGCCGAGGCCTACCACTCGGTGGCAACCCACCCCACGCTGCTCGGCTCGCTCGGCTGCGCCAACTCCAAGTACGACGTGTTCGGCAACTTTTCCCGGGCGCTGTCAGCGCACCTGGTAGGCAGCCCGCACGTACCCGAATGGCTCCGCGAACAGCCCTACACCGAGGCCACACCGTTCACCCGCCAACGCCACGAGCTCACCGGCAACATCTACGAACGAGTGGAAGAAGGCCGGGTGAAAGTGACCACCACCGACAACCGCGTGGGATACTTCGACGATTGGGGCAACCACCTCGACGGTGACAAGTTCCACGCCGATATCCACCTGTGCAACTGGGTGGGCGGCCGCCTAGTGGACGGCATGGCCGATCTGCCATCCAATGTACCCACCGGCGACTTTGCCGAGAAGCGCGCGAACGCCGCAGCGCTACGGCGAGAAGACCTGCGCAAAACTCTGGGCGACATGATGGACGACGTCAGCGACGCGGAGCTGCTCGATCCCATTTACTACAGCGTCTTTCCGAACATCAGCCCATGGGGCTCGTTCAATCAGATCTTCTACCGGTTCCGTCCCTATGGCGACAACCCGGAAGAGTGCATACACGAGTGCCTCTACATGTGGCCGGTGCCGGAAGGCCAGCCGCGCCCGCCGGCGGCGAAGATGCAGTGGCTCGACCTCGACGATGACTACGTCGAAGCACCGCAACTCGGGCACCTGGCCAAGGTGTTCAACCAGGACACCCTGAACCTGCCATTCGTGCAGAAAGGTCTGCACTCGCTGGATGAGGTGATCTTTGCCAACTACGGAGAGAGCAAGCCAAGGCATTTCCATATGTTGTATAACGAATGGATGTCCAAACCCTGACCGCGGGTGAGTAGCTGCTGCCTATGCGAACCGATAGCGTCATGGATCTCTCCAACCCCACCGTGCAGAAGTGCCCGTGGGAAGCGTACCGAGCGCTGCGCGACGAGGCGCCAGTGCACTACCTACCCGAAGTCGGCATGTACGTGGTGAGCCGGTACGAGGACATCTGCCGCATCGTCCGCGATTCCGAGAGGTTCTCCATGCGCAAGCCCGACAAGGGCTTTCTGTTCCGCACAGACGCAGCGGTACAGTACTACGAAGACCACGGCCTGCCCCGCTACACGCCGCTGTCCAGCGACCCGCCCTACCACACGGACTTTCGCAGTCGGGTAGAGCCGTTCTTCACCTCCTCGCGCATACGCCAGTGGGAGCCCTACCTGCGAGACCTCATCGAGGATCTGGCGCACGGCCTCGACACCGACCAGCCGGTAGACTTTGTGCGCACCTTCTGCTTTCCGTTGCCCATGAGCGTGATGACCGTGCTGCTCGGGCTGCCGCTCGAAGACCACGCACTGCTCAAGCACTACACCGACGTGTGGGTATTACCCTACTCACACGCCATGACCGCAGAGCAGGAGATGTACGTGGCCGAGGAAGGCGTGAAGCTGCAGCGTTACATCCTCGAACACCTGGAAGCGAAACGGCGAAACCCGGGTGATGACCTGCTATCGCTGCTGGTGCAGACACGCCGTGAGGACGGCAGCCCTCTCACCACGCAGGAGATGGTGGGCTTTGCCGAGCAGGCGGTGGTGGGCGCCAACGAAACCACGCAGAATGGCCTCGCCATGGCCATGTGCGCAATGATCGACACACCCGGGCTTGAACAGCGGCTGCGGCAGGAACCGAAGCGCATCAAAACGTTCGTGGAGGAGTGTCTGCGCCTGCACTCACCCACCGCCGGCATGTACCGGTTCGCGACGGAAGATGTGACGCTGCACGGCGTGACCATCCCCAAGGGCGCCGCCGTGCATCTGCGTTTCGCCGCCGCCAACCGCGATGAGCGCCAGTTCGAGGACCCCGACCGATTGGATGTGGAGCGCCGCAACGCGGGTTCCCATGTCGCTTTCAGCCATGCCACCCACCATTGCCTCGGCGCGCCGCTGGCGCGTCTGGAGCTGAATCTGTCATTTCAGGTTCTCCTGGCCAGCCGGCAGAACTTCCGCCTGGCGCGTGGTGCCGACAGCTACGACTACGTGCCGGGCCTCGCATTGCGGCAGATGGCCTACCTGTGGCTGCAGTCGGACCCTTTGGCGACCGCCCCAGCGTGAAGTGCCGCGTGAATCCGCAGCTATGCGAAGGGCACCAACGCTGCTCTGCTTTGTATCCCGAGTTGTTCGAGGTGGCAAACGACGGCAAGGCGCGAGTGCGCGGTGGGGAGGAAGTGCCGGAAGCACTCGAACTGGACGCACAGTCCGCCGCCAACGCCTGTCCTGCGGGAGCCATCGAGATCGAGTTCTGAGTCAGTCGCCGACGGCCAGCGCACGCTGCAGAGCAGGCCTGCCCGAACAGTCGGCAAACCAGCCCGCCAGGGCCGCATCGGCGCGGGCGACGGGACGGTACTGCGGGCGCATCAGCACCGCTGCGACATTGAGATCCGCCACGGAAAAACGCTCTCCCAGCACATGGCCCTGCCTGCGAATCTGCCTGCGCAACGCATCAAGCGCTCGGTCAAGGCGCGCCGTATCTACCGGCGCCTGGGCGCGGTTAGCGGCATCGTGGGGGCCTTCCAACTCGCCCATGCACCACATCATCCACTGCATCAGCTCTGCCTCTGTCGCCGGCCACAGCGACGGCGCATAACGCCGGGCGAGATACAGGTTGATGGCAAGCGACTCGAACAGCACGGTATCACCGTCCACCAGCAGCGGCACCTTACCGTTGGGATTCAGCGCCAGGAATTCCGGCGTTCGCACCGCTGAGCTTGCGTAGTCCGTTGCGATCAGTTCGTAGCAGGGTGCTGAAAAAGTACTTCCTGTACTTTTTCAGCGACCGCGGGCTGTCGCCCGCTCACGCCGAATCAAGCACTTACGTGCTTGGTTCGCGGCCCGTCCGTCCCTGGCCGGGATACCAGGCT
>JAUIED010000337.1 GCA_030428905.1 Gammaproteobacteria bacterium | reverse complement strand
TGCGAGGCCACCAGCTTGCCGGTGATGCGCACGGAGCAGCCGGTACCGAGCTCGGCCACCTCTGTTTCGTAGTTACCGAGGCTGCCGTCGGCAACCGCCTGGATGGTGTCGAAGCAGGAGCCATCGTGCACATGAATGAAGGAAAAGCCGCCCTTGGATGTGCGCTTACTGCGCACCCAGCCCTCAATGGTGACGGACGCGTCGAGCGGAGCGTTCGCTAAGGCTTTGATGGAGTATTTCATGGCGCGGATGATAGCTGAAACCGCGCCTGAGCACGGCGTTGGCGTGTGGTCAATCAGTCCGTTTCGGTCTGCTTGCGAAACGGTGAGTGCGTGCCCACGTAGTCGATTTCCTGCTGCACGTAGCCGCGCTCTTCTTCCAGGTATCGTTCCACGGCGCGTCGGAAGCCTGCATCCTTGATGAAGTGGGCGCTGTAGGTGGCCTGGGGCAGGTAGCCGCGCGCCACCTTGTGCTGGCCCTGGGCGCCGGCTTCCACCCGGTCGAGGCCGCGGGCGATGGCGAAGTCGATGGCCTGGTAGTAGCACACCTCGAAGTGCAGAAACGGGTGGTACTCGGTGCAGCCCCAGTTGCGGCCGTACAGAGTATCGCTGCCGATGAAGTTCAGCGCACCGGCCACGTAGCGTCCTTCCCGTTTTGCAAGAATCAGCAGCGTATGCTCGGCAAGGGTGTCGTTGATACGGCTGAAAAACTCTCGGGTGAGGTAGGGATTGCCCCACTTCCGCGAGCCCGTGTCCATGTAGAAACGGTAGAAGGCGTCCCAGTGCGCCTCCGTGAGATCGCGGCCAGTCACCCACTCGATCTCAATCTCCGCTGCCAACGCCTCGCGCCGCTCCCGGCGCAGGTTCTTGCGCTTTTTCGAAGACAGCTCGTCCAGGAACGCTTCGAACGTGTCGTAGCCGGCGTTTCGCCAGTGGTACTGCTGATCCATACGCCGCAGGTAGCCGAGCTCTCCGGCGAGTTGCCACTGGTGCTGCGTCATGAACGTCATGTGCAGCGAAGACACGTCGAACTGCTCTGCTGCCTGGGCACAGGCACCAAGCAGCTCACGCTCGATCTCCGGCTCGTTGCGCACCGGCAGCACACGGCGGCCGCTAGCTGGGGTGAATGGCACGCTGCCCTGCAGCTTCGGATAGTAGCGTCCGCCAGCCCGATGCAGGGCGTCGGCCCAGGCATGATCGAATACGTACTCACCTTGCGAGTGGCCTTTGGCGTACAAGGGCGCCACACCCTGCAGCTCGCCGGCGTGTTCCAGCGCAACGTGAAAGGGTTGCCAGCCGGTTTCGGATACAGCGCTGCCACTGTCTTCGAGTGCGGCGAGGAAGGCATGGGTGAGGAACGGGTTGAAGTTCCCATCAGAGGTTGCACAGCGATCCCACAGCTCAGCGTCGACGTCGTGGATGCTCTCGAGGATTCTGAGTTTGCGTTCCCTGGACATGAGCGCCAGTGTAACCGGTTGGTCGCCCCGTGCACTTGTTCTGAACGATTGCTCGGTGTTTTATGGGGCTTTAGAAGGGTTGGAAGGGGGCGCACGATGCGTTACACCGGAGGGTGTCATTGCGGGCAGGTGCGGTTCGCCGTGGAGGCGCCCGAGTCTGTGGAAGTGGAAGACTGCAACTGCTCTATCTGCAGCAAGTCAGGGCATCTGCATCTGATCGTGCCGCGCTCGGCGTTCGAACTGCTGGAAGGCGAGGAGGCGTTGAGCCTGTACACGTTCAACTCCGGTGTGGCTAAACATTACTTCTGCAGCACTTGCGGCATCAAGCCGTTCTATGTGGCGCGCTCCAACCCTGATGGAATGGATGTCAATCTGCGCTGTCTGGACACGCCGCCAGCCTCTGTGACCATCGTGCCGTTCGATGGGCAGAACTGGGAAGCCAACGCCGCGAGCCTTTCGCACAAGAGTAAGGGGTAGACCATGACCGACGCGGCTACGCTGCCGGAACTCATCAACCGTTGCGCCGCAGAGCGCGGCGATCATCCGGCCATCGTTCTGCCGGATGAAATGCTCACCTATGCAGCGCTTCAGGCGCGCTCCGACCACATCGCACGCGGGCTGATAGGCCTCGGGGTGCAGCCGGGCGACCGGGTAGGTTACTTTCTGCCGGAGGGGCCGCTTAGCCTGCCGGTGCTGTTTGGCATGCTCAAGGCGGGGGCGACTGCGGTGCCGGTGAACAACCGCTTCAAAGCCTTCGAGCTCGGCCGTGTGCTCAAACAGGTCGAACTGCGAGCGCTCCTCACCGCCGCTGCCGAGACGGATGCCGCGGCGGACCTCATTGGCCTGCTGGGGCAGGTACTGCCCGGCCTGCCGCCGATCGAGCATGTCGTGCGGCTGGATGGCCAGGAGGCTGATGGATTCGTGTCGAGCGCAGATTTTGATGCAGCGGCTGCGGGTATTTCGACGGCGGAACTGCGCGCCCGTGAGGCTGGTATTGAGCCGGCTCAGGTGGCTGTCATCAAGTACACC
>JAUIED010000113.1 GCA_030428905.1 Gammaproteobacteria bacterium | reverse complement strand
AGACGACCCCCGCCTCCAAACGCTGCTCTCCTTCTGGACCGCCGACCCGCTCGAATCAGCACCCTCGCCCGCCTGATATCCGAGCCTTCGAACTGGCTGGTGAACTCGTGATGGTCGAAGTAGCTGCGTGAAACCACCTTGCCGTATTCCTTCGGCAGGCCGACGGAATCGGAGCCGATAGGCAAGCGGGTCATGTTCTCCACGCCCACCGCCAGCACCATATCGGCCATGCCGGAGCGGATCATGCTGTAGCCGAGGCCGTTGGCGTGCTGGGAGGAGCCGCACTGGGAATCGATGGTGATGCAGGGGGTGCGCTCATCGCCGCCGTGGGACAGCCAGGCGGTGCGGGTGACGTTCATGCCCTGGGCGCCGAGTTTGTTGATGCAACCGCCCACCACCTGATCCACCTGGCCGCTGGTGAGGCCGTTACGCTCCAGGAGCTTCATCATGATAGGGCCGAGGGTGTCGGTGGGGTGCACCCAGCCGAGCGAGCCTTTCTTTTTTCCTACCGCGCTGCGCGCAGCGTCAACGATGACGACATCTTTCATGGTGTGCTCCTATTGATGGCTTTTTCGTTTGGTTGGAGGGTTGAGGCGCAACGCCTCAAGCAGCCCCTCGAGAATCAGGTCCGGCACGACCGCGTCGAACAAGTCCTCGCGATCGAACAGGTGGGCGAAGCCGCCGGTGCCGATCACCAGCGGCGGCTCGTCCTCGAATGCTTCATCGGTGATGCGCTTGACAAGTTCTCGCACCATGCCGACGTTGCTCCAGTACAGCCCGCTCTGGATGCTCTCGACCGTGGTCTTGCCGATGGCAGAACGCATGGGTCGAATCTCCACGGACGGCAGTTGTGCGGTTCGCGTCTCCAGCGCATCCATGGCCAGGCGCACGCCGGGGACGATGTTGCCGCCCAGAAACTCCCGCGCTTTGGTAACGGCACACACCGTGGTGGCGGTGCCGAAGTCGACGATGATCAGGTTGCGGTCCGGATAGAGCTTCACGGCACCCATGGCGTCGGCGATACGGTCGGCGCCCACCTCCTTGGGATCTTTGTAGCGGATCTTCAGGCCGGTCTTGATACCCGGCCGCAGCATCAGCGGCTCAACGCCGAAGTACTTCTGGCAGCAGGCGTTGATGGAATAGTTCAGATCCGGCACCACCGAGCAGGCGACGACCATGTCGATTTTCGCCGGATCGACATCGTTTTCCCGCAGCGCGGCGCGCAGGAATACGCCGAGCTCATCGGAGGATGAGCGGGTGGTGGAGGTGCGGCGGAACTGCACCTGCAGCTCATCATCGACGAATACGCCGCAAAAGATCTGAGTGTTGCCGACATCGAGGGCGAGTAGCATCGGTACCTGTCCGCGGATCAAGTCCTGAAATTTTGAACCGGCGACTATAGGGGATGCCGGCTTAGCCGTCTAACGCATCCTCGAGCGCTTTGCAGTTGCTGCCGGGTGCCTGAAGGGCTCAGGAGGATGCCAGGATGTCTGCGAACATCGACGCGTCGATGTTGCCGCCAGTGAGCACCACGGCGATGCGCTCGCCACGACGCTCGTGCGCCGCAGCCGCGCAGGCAGCTGCGCCCGCGCCTTCCGCAACGTTATGGGTGGTTCGGTACAGGAGCCGGATCGCTTCGGTAATGTCCTCATCGCTCACGCGCACGATGCGCGCAGCACCGCGCCGGATCTCTTCGAACGCCGCCGCGTGGGGTACGCGGGTGGCGATCCCGTCAGCGAATGTATCCGCAGTGGCGGTGGTCACGAGCTGGCCCTGCTCCACAGATAGCGCCATGGCGTCGGCGCGCTCGCTCACCACACCGACGATCTCTGTATCCAGCCCCAGCAGGTCACGCACACGGATGAGCGAACAGATACCTGAGCCCATGCCGATGGGCACGTAGATTGCGTCGAGGTCTGGCACGCCGAGCATCAGCTCCAGGCCGTAGGTCGCCACGCCCAGGATCAGATCATCGTGAAACGACGGCACCAGCTCGCCCTGGCCGGCTGCGGCACGCCGCTCCGCCTCTTCGCGGGCCGTGTCGAAATCGCGGCCGATCACTTCCAGTTCGGCGCCCCAGCCGCGTATGGCGGCATTCTTCTCGCGGGCATTGCCCTCGGGTACGAGCACGGTCACAGGCACACCGTAGTGCCGGGCGGCAAAAGGGATGCTCTGCCCATGGTTGCCGCGGGTGGCGGTGATCAGCCGCTCGGGAAGCTGCCCGCGGCGGCTCAGCGCCTCCAGGTAGGTGATACCTCCGCGCACTTTGAACGCACCGGTAGGGGTGTGGTTTTCGTGTTTCACCCACACCTCGCGGCCGAGCGCCTCAGCCAGCAGCGGCCAGGCGTATTGCGGGGTAGGGGGAACGTACTGTTGCACCGTACGGTGCGCCGCGTGCAGGTCTTCGAGCGTGAGCGTCATGAGGGGATGATAGCAGCTGTCAATAACGTACTTTCTGGAATCCCCATGGCAACACAAACATGGTGTACAAACCCAGTATCAGGGCGACCAACAGAACGGTAAAACCTGTGGTGTTGATCCGCACTCTTGCGCGGAGCAATTCGTCGCCTTCTCGTCCTTCCACGATGTAGCCGGCTACCACCGCGCCCAGAGCGCCCAGCGCACCAAGTTCAAACCAATAGTCATGTAAGCCCATGAAGTAGGTGCTAGCGATTGGCAGTTGCTTCACTGACGCCAGAAACTCGTGAGCAATGCTGACTTTTCGTGCGCTGGCAAGCAGCATACCCACGCAGATGGAACAGAAACTCAGGTATGCGTAACGGTTTACTGCTGTGACAAAACGGCCAGAGCGGTGCCGGTAGCTGAGAACCGCACCTGCGGCCAGCAACGCAACTCCCAATCCCACAGCCAGAATCGTCCAGATCTCGGTGTGCCGCATGCAACGCAACGTGAGTGTAGGCCTCGATGGCATTATGGCAGCAGGACGTGATGACTTTGCAACCTTCGGCGAGAGCAGCGCCGCGTTGTTTAACCGGCTGCGTTGCTTAACCGAGAGGCACACAGTAGATTCGAGCGCAATTACATAGGGGGAAGACACATGCTCAAAGCAGCCATCGCCGTGGGCGGCTACGCGCGCAGTAATGCACGGGAACTGGTGGATCTGGTGCAGGAGGCCGAACGGCTCGGCGTGGACAGCATCTGGTCGGCGGAGGCATGGGGATCTGACGCGGTGACATCGCTTGCCTACCTGGCCGGTAAAACCGAGCGCATCAAACTCGGCACCGGCATCATGCAGATCAGCGCCCGGACGCCCTCCATGACCGCCATGACGGCGCTGTCGCTCAACGAGCTGTCGGAAGGGCGTTTTCTGCTCGGCCTCGGGGTCAGCGGCCCGCAGGTGGTGGAGGGGCTGCACGGGGTGGCGTACGCGAAGCCGCTGGGCCGCCTCAAGGAGACGGTGGCCATCCTGCGCAAGGCCTTTGCCGGTGAGAAGCTGGCCTTCGAGGGGGAGCATTTCGTGCTGCCGCGGCCCGGCGGCGAAGGCAAGGCGCTGCGGCTCGACCACCCGCCGGTGCCGGTTCCTATCTACCTTGCAACGCTGGCGCCCAAGTCGCTGGAGTTCACCGGTGCGGCTGCAGACGGTTGGCTGGGCACGTCGTTCTCGCCGGATCATGCCGAAGCGCATCTCTCCCACATTCGCCGGGGTGCCGAGCAGGCTGGCCGCAGCCTTTCTGACGTCTTCCTCAACGCGGCCTGCACGGTGGCGGTGGGTGAGGACGTGGAGGCGCTGATTGACAAGCTGCGCCCGGGAGTCGCGTTCCAGATGGGCGCCATGGGTAGTGCCAACACCAACTTCTACAATGATGCCTTCAAGCGCGCCGGCTTCACAGATGACGCGCTCGCCATTCAGGATCTGTGGATCAAGGGTAAGCGCGACGAAGCGGCCAAGCGCGTGCCAGACGCGATGATCACCGAATTCGGCGCGGTCGGAACACCAGATATGGTGCGGCAGCGCTTCAAGACCTACGAAGCGGTGGGCATCAACGGAGTCACCCTGCGCGTCGTCGCCGGTAAGGAAGGCCACACCGCAGCGCTGGAGCAGGCCATGGACCTGATCCAGTCGGCTGGCTGATGCGGGTTACCAGTACCAGCCGCCTGTTCGAGGGCGAGCAGCTCGTGGTGGAGCACCGCACGCGGGAGTTGGGGTGCGACATGCGGTTCGGCATCTTTCAGCCGCCGGAAGCGCGGCGCACCGGGGCATCCCTGCTGTGGCTGTCGGGGCTGACGTGCACGCACGAGAACTTCTGCAGCAAGGCCGGCGCGCAGCGCGTGGCGGCTGAGCTCGGGCTCACGCTCATCGCACCCGATACTTCGCCGCGAGGCGAAGGGGTGCCCGATGATGCTGAGGGTGCCTGGGATTTTGGTCTCGGCGCTGGCTTCTATGTGGACGCCACGCGAGCGCCGTGGTCGCAGCACTACCGCATGCGCAGCTACGTGCTCGATGAGCTGTTGCCGGATGTCGCCCGCGAGTTTGCGCTGGATGCGGCGCGCATCGGCGTCAGCGGCCACTCCATGGGCGGTCACGGTGCGCTGACGCTGGCCCTTGGCAGCCCGAACCGCTTTCGCTCGGTGAGCGCCTTCGCGCCGATCTGCGCGCCGAGCGCCTGTCCGTGGGGCGAGAAAGCGCTGGCAGGCTATCTGGGTGAGGATCGTGCCACCTGGCGGGCGGCGGACGCGTGCGCGCTGATCGACGATGGCGCACGGCTTGCCGATCTGCTGGTGGATCAGGGCAGTGCCGATGAGTTTCTGCAAACCCAGCTCAAGCCCGACCTTCTGCAACAGGCCTGCCAACGGGCCGGCATCGATCTGACACTGCACATGCGTGAGGGGTACGATCACAGCTACCACTTCATCGCCACATTCATCGAATCGCATCTGCGCTGGCACGCTGAGCGGCTTGCATAGCGAACCCGCACAGGAGGGAACATGTCCACAGATCCGTACATCCTCATCACCGCTGACACGCACGCCGGCGGCAGCCACGCGCAGTACCGCGAGTATCTCGATCCGGAGTATCGGGAGCGGTTCGACGCGTGGCGGGGCGGCTACAAAAACCCGTCGCAGCAGCATTACGGCTCCAAGAAGATGAAGAACTGGGACTTCGACATCCGAAGCGCAGACCAGAACAGCCAGGGTGTCGTGGGCGAGGTGGTGTTTCCCAATACGGTGCCGCCGTTCTATCGCAAGAGCATCGTCACCACGCAGCCGCCGCGCCCGGAAGACTACGAGCTCTGCCTCGCTGGCATCCGCGCCCACAATCGCTGGCTGGCGGACTTCTGTGCCGAGGATCCGGTGCGGCGTGCTGGAATCGGGTTGTTTCTCCCGAACGACATGGACGAAGCGATCAAGGATATCGAGTTCATCGCCAACGCAGGCCTGCGCGGCGGCGTGCTGCTGCCACTGGTGCCGCCGGACTGCACCTGGCTGAAGCCGCTGCACGACCCGGCGTGGGATCGTGTGTTAGCGGCCATTCAGGATCATGACCTGGTGATCAACCAGCACTCCGGCCAGGGATCGCCCAGCTACGGCGAAGGGCCGGTGGCGGAAGCGTTGTGGATTTCTGAAGTGGCCTTCTACTGTCAGGCCGGCTTCCGGCACCTGCTCATGAGCGGCGCGTTCGAGAAGTTTCCCCGCCTGAAGTACATCCTCACGGAATCCGGCTGCCACTGGGTGCCGGACATGCTGCGTCAGCTCGATCGCATTCACATGGGCTTTGTACACGGCGCCATCGGCGAGATGAATTACGAGGGCATGGAGTGGGTGCTCAAGGAGCCGCCCAGCTTCTATGCCAAGCGCAACTGCTGGTACGGCGCGAGCTTCCCCAGCGTGGCAGACCTTGCCGGCATCGAGGAGATTGGCGTGGAGAAGGTGCTGTGGGGCAATGACTATCCGCACTACGAGGGCACGTTTCCCTACAACCTGGAATCGCTGCGCCTGACGTTCACCGACATTTCTGACCGCGATCGCCGGCTGCTGCTGGGCGAAAACGCGGCCGCGCTCTACAACTTCGATCTCGAAGCGTTAAAGCCTCTGGCCGCACAATACGGGCCGACGCCGGCGCAGCTCGATGTGGCGCTGCCGCGGGAGGATATCCCCCGTGACTCCGGCTGTTACCTGTTCCACAACGCGCTGGCAGGTACACAATCATGAGCAGCATCGCCAGCCTGCCGGTCATCGACACGATGATCGGTTTCCCCGCCACCGACTTCAAAATGTACGACTTCATCCGTGCGCAGCTCAAGGACGGCTCCACCGATTTTGATTTCCCGGTGGAGTACATGTTCAAGAACGTGCCGAAGGACCTGTACGGCTCGAAGGACCCGATCGGCGTCACGCTGCACGAAATGGACCGCTTCAACATCGAGAAGGGTCTCATCGGCTGCGGCGACGAGGTTAGCCAGAAGGCGCTCAAGGACCATCCGGACCGCTTCGTGCCGGCGGGTGCCGTGGACCCGAATCGCGGCATGGACGGTGTGCGCGACATGGTGCGCCAGTACGAGACCTGGGGCGTGCGCGCCTTCCACAGCTTCAACGCCGGCTACAACCCGCAGGTGGGTATCGATGAGGCGTTGATGTACCCGATCTACGCCAAATGCGTGGAGCTGGATGTGCCGATCTTCTCCTGCGCCGGCGTGCCGGGGCCGCGCTTTCCCATGTGGCCCCAGGAAGTGAGCCGTATTGACCGGGTGATGTACGATTTTCCCGAGCTGGTATTCGTAACCCGGCACGGTTGCGAACCCTGGGAGGATCTGGCCGTGAAGCTCATGCTGAAGTGGCCGAACCTGTACTACTCCACCTCAGCCTTCGCGCCGAAGTACTACCCGAAGGCCATCGTCGACTACGCCAACACACGCGGTGCTGACAAGGTGATTTACGCGGGCTACTTCCCCATGGGGCTCAGCATCGAGCGGATCTTTGCCGACATGCCAGGCGTGCCGTTCAAGGAGCACGTGTGGCCGAAGTTTCTGTATGAGAATGCGGCGAAGGTGCTGAAGCTTTAGTCGGCCCGCTGAAGCCTATGGGAGGGCGGCTGGATGAAAGTTGACGCGAGCTGCCACTGTGGAAGCGTGACCTATCAAGCCGAGATCGATCCCGGCCAGGTGGTCATCTGCCACTGCGCGGATTGTCAGACATTCTCCAGCGCGCCTTATCGTGTGAGTGTGTTCGGCGTTGCGTTGGAGAACCTGTCGCTCAAAGGAACTCCGAGGATCTACACCAAGATCGGGGGGAGCGGCAGAGAGGTGCTGGTGGCGTTCTGCCCGGATTGCGGAACCGCCCTGTACTCGACAAAGAACGACGCCGAAGGGCCGTTCAGCCTGCGCGTGGGAGCGATCAGGCAGCGTCGTGAGTTGATCCCGAAAATGCAGGGTTTCTGCGCGTCCGGGCAAGCCTGGGCTATGAATATCGAGGGTATCTCGAGGATCCCTGAGCGGGAATGACCCTGATCGCGGTTGAACCGTGCCGGTGTTGTTCCTCCGCGCACGGGACCGTTCTGTGTGTGGGAGCCCCGGTGCAACAGGCGGGGCTTCTCACGGCCTCAGCCGAGCGCGCCAGCGGCTCGGGGACAGGCCCTGCCAGCGTGCAAAGGCCTTGCGGAAGTTGGCTTCGTCGCGAAAGCCGCAGCGCTCAGCGACTTCGCTCACGGGCAGTCGGGTGTTGGCAAGGTACTCACTGGCAAGTGCTGCACGGGTTTCATCCAGCAGCCCCTGGAAGTTCTTTCCCTCCTCTGACAGGCGGCGAAAAAGGGTTCGCTTCGACAGCCCTGTGGCGAGTGCAGCCTCGTCGGCCGTGCAGCGCCGGCGGGTGTTACCGAGGATGAAGCTCTTCAGTTGCCTCTGCAGCGGTGAGTCGCCGGTGTCGCCGCCGATGACGCTTTCACAGAATTCGCGACAGATGCCGGTGGTGACTTCGCTGGCGTTCGGGCACGGCTGGGCGAGCACGGCTGCGTCGAAGTGCAGTTCCATGCTGTCGCTCTCGAACTCCACCTGGCAGTCGAAGTAGTCGCGGTAGCACGCTCTGTTGGGCGGAGTCGCATAGGGAAACGTCATTTTCCTGGTGGGAAAGGGCGCGCCGAGGATCTGACCGAGCAGCGTCACCAGGGAGCTGCGCCAGAACTCGGCCACGAATGGCAGAAAGCGACCGAGCGCATGGGGATTGGAACTGCTCAGGATGCCCACCGCACCGTCCTGTCGATAGGTGGCGTGCAGGAGCGCGCCTGCCAGCTCCAGGTATTGTCTGCCGAAGGTCATGGCGTCGCCCAGGGTCTGACTCGTTGCCAGGGCAAAACCGTAGGCGCCCAGGTGGTGAACCCGCTGGCGGGTGCCGGCGGCGAGGGCCGTGTCGGGTTGGCGCGCAAGCTCGCATGCGGATTTCACGATCGCAAATCTCTGCGGTTTGGTGAGCTGGCCCGCAATCGAGCGCACACCCGCCGCGCGAAGCAGCTGCTGCTCGGACACGCCCTGCTCCTGAAGTTCTTCCACCAGTGCCTTCAGCCCGTAGTTGCTGGAAGGGGCGAAGTGATCCGATTGCGGCACGATATCACCTGGTTTGTGGCACGATTTCACCTTCAACAGTACGCGGTACTTTTGCAATCTGCTACCTGAGCCTGTCAGGAAAAATTGCCAATGGTTGACGCAAGCTGTGTGAAAGTGACGCACGAAGGCCCGGTTGCAGTGCTTTCGATGGAATATGCCCCCCACAATCTGCTCGGACCGGATCTGATGGTGGGAGTGCGTGCGGGGCTGGCCGAAGCGCTGCGTGCGGGCAGCAGGGCCGTGTTGCTCAGGAGCGGTCTGCGGCACTTCTCTGCCGGTGCGGATACGGCACTGTTCGTCGATGCCACGGAAAGCGACGGCGGTTTGAGTGTGTCGCCGCTGGAATTTCTTCGGGAGCTCGAGAGTTTCCCGCTGCCGGTGGTAGTGGCGGTGCAGGGCGTTTGTATCGGCGGCGGATTCGAGCTGGCACTCGCCTGCGATTTCATCATTGCCGCACGTTCATCGAAGATCGGCTCCATTGAGGTCACCATCGGCATCAACCCGCTCATGGGTGCCATCCAGCGGCAGGTGCAGCGGGCCGGTATTGCCCGCGCCAAGGAGATGTCCATGCTTGGCCGTCGCTATGACGCCGAGACGCTGGAACGGTGGAATGTCATCAACCGGGTAGTGGACGACGAGAAGCTGGAGGAGGCGGCGTTGACCATCGCGTTGGAACTGGCGAACGGCCCGACCCTTGCGCACAAGATCACCAAACAGATCGCCAATCTTGCAGCGGCGCAAGGAGTGGAGGCGGCAGATGAGGCGATGGAGCAGCTGCAATTGCCGCTGTGGCAGTCGGAAGATCTGCAGATCGGCCTGGAAAGTCTGATGAAAAACGGCCCCGGACTCGCCGTTTTCAAGGGGCGCTGAACGATGGGCGGTCCGTTGGAAGGCATCAGGGTTGTCGACTTTTCGCGTGTGCTGGCCGGTCCGTTCTGTGCCAAGACGCTGCAGGATCTCGGCGCACACATCACCAAGATCGAACCACCCAGGGGAGATGTGTCGCGCCTCGCCGCGCCGATCAACGCAAACGGCGTAACGGGCTACTACGCGCAGCAGAATGCAGGTAAACGCAATATCTCCATCGATCTCAACAAGGCCGGGGCTAAGGAGATCGCCTACCGGTTGTGCGACGGGGCGGATATCGTCGTGGAGAACTTCCGCCCAGGCACGCTGACCTCATTCGGCTTCGATTACGAAAGCCTGCGGGCGCGCAACCCGAGGCTCATCTACGTGTCGATCTCGGGTTACGGCCAGGGTGGTCCCTGGCGGGGACGGATGGCCTATGCGCCCACCGTTCAGGCGGAGGCCGGCTTCACCCACCATCTGTTGCGTCACTACGGACCTAACCTGAAGACGCCGCAGACCGATGCGCTGAGCCACGCTGACGTGTACGCCGGCATGCAGGCCACCATTGCCGTGCTGGCGGCGCTGCAGCAACGGCAACGCACAGGTGAAGGGCAGCACATCGACGTGGCCATGGCAGCAACGCTGATGAACATGAACGAGCATGCGCACATGGATCTCAACGATCTCGACCCAGGCGATGATCCGGCGATTCTGGGGGCCACAGATGGGTCGTTTTTTGTCGGGCCGAACGGTGAGCAGTTTCTCAGCGCCATCAGCCTGGTGAACACGATTACCTTCACCTGGTTTCTGGCCGCGATGCGCCGGCCCGACCTCGCGGATGACCCGCGCTTTAGAAACTCCGCATTGCGCCGCGCCAACCTGCAGGCGCTCAAAGACATCGTGCAGAAGTGGATCTGGACGTTCCCCGACATGGCAACCGTAGATGCGCAGTTCGACGAAGCGAAGATCGCCATTGGCGAGGTTCGCACCATCAACCACATCGCTGACAGCGAGTGGGCAGACTATTGGGATGCAACATACCGGGTGACGGACCGGCAGGGCGGTGAGTACCGTTTGCCCGGTCGGCCCTGGAAGTTTTCCGGCGCTGAGTTGCCGTCGACGGGAGCGCCGTCGGAGCAGGGTGAGCAGAACGTCGAGATCTGCAGGGAGCTTGGCTTCAGCGATGCCGAGATCGAGGCTATGCAGGCAGACGGCAGCCTCATCGGCAACTTCACTGCCGAGATGATTGCCATGGTCATGGCACAGCTCGAGAAGAAGCAGGCCGAGTACGCGCGGGAACTGCAAAGGCAGGAGGCGGAGTCATGAGCAGGCTGCAGGATGCATTCGACAGGTTGCAAGCCGGCACCAGCGGGACGCCGTCTGGGGTTGGTGAGCGTATCGCCAAGCTGAAGTCGCTGCGGCGCCAGCTCGAGCGCTACCAGGATGTCTACGCCGACGCCGCCAACGCAGACTACGACGGCCGCCCGCATTTCGAGAGCCGGCTCATCGAGGTGATCGGCACGCTCTGGGTGCTCGATCACGCACGGCGCAACGTCAAACGCTGGATGAAGCCGCAGAAACGCTCGCCGCAGATGCTCTTTGCGGGCCCCAACACGCTCAAAGTGACATACCAGCCCAAAGGTGTGGTGGGCATCATTACGCCGTGGAACATGCCGCTGTATCTATCCGTTGGGCCGCTTGTGACGGCGCTTGCTGCCGGCAATCGGGCAATGATCAAGCTGCCGGACGAAACCCCTCAAGCCAACGCCGTGGTAGCCCGGCTTCTCGGCGAGATCTTCGAGGAGGAAGAAGTGGCCGTGTTCTCATCGGACGTTACCGACCCGAGTGAGTTTACCGGGCTGCCGTTCGACCATCTGGTGTTCACCGGCAGTCCGCGCGTGGGCCGGCTGGTGATGGCGGCCGCGGCGAAACATCTGGTGCCGGTGACGTTGGAGCTGGGAGGTAAATCGCCTGCCATCGTCGCGCCCGATTACTCAGCGGAGGATGCGGCGCTGCGCATCACACACGGCAAGGTGGCGATGTCGGGGCAGATCTGCGTCGCGCCGGACTATGCCCTGGTGCCGAGTGACCGCGTGGATGCCTTCAAGGTTGCTGCCCAGCAGGCTTTCCAGCGCTTCTTCCCCAATGGCGTCCAGGACCGTCCTGAGTACTGCAGCATGGTCAACGATCATCATGCCTGGCGCATCCGATCGCTGCTCGATGATGCCCGTGCCAAAGGCGCCACAATCACGGCGTGTGCTCCCTGGAGCGAAGGCAACCGGATTCCGTTGCACATCGTCACCAACGTGACGAACGACATGCGTATCGCTGAGGAGGAGGTGTTCGGGCCGATCCTGCCGGTGCTGCCCTACGATACGCTGCAGGAGGCGACGCGCTATGTGTCGGCGCGACCGCATCCGCTTGCCCTGTATCTGTTCAGCAAACAGCGCGCGGTGTGTGATCAGGTGCTCGGTGCCACGCGTTCCGGTGGTGTCACGCTCAACGACTGGGGTTGGCACGTGGTCAACGCGGCGGTGCCGTTCGGCGGTGTAGGCAATTCGGGTTTCGGTAGCTATCACGGCGAGGAAGGATTCCGCGAGCTGTCCAACGCCCGCGCGGTGTTTCGCCGTCATCCGACGTTTCCCACGGAGCTGATGTACCCGCCGCTCAACGTTGGTCCCCGGGGCATCTTCCAACGGCTGTCGATGAACTTTTACTCGAAAAAGCCCGATCCTGAACTCGGTGGCACGCCCTATGGCGAACCCTCGGAAACAAAACATGGCTGATCTCGACGAAACCCACGATATGCACCTCACCAGTTGGGTGATCGGCGCCAATCTTGAAAGCGCCGACTTTCCGATACAGAACCTGCCTTTCGGCATGTATCGCAGGCGGGGAGACGGCGGCCCTATGCGCGCCTGCACAGCCATAGGCGACCGCGTGCTCGATCTCGCCGCCGTGGACGCAGCCTGTGAGCACAGCCTCAACGCGTTGGCGCAGGAGGGACGCAGCCGGTGGCGCGATCTGCGCCTGCGCCTGAGCCGCCTGCTGTCCGATGAGGCGCAGCGTGGGCGTGTCGAACGATTTCTCGTGGCGCTCGCAGATGTGGAGCTGGGCCTGCCCGTACAACCGGCCAACTACACGGACTTTTTCACGTCCTACTACCACGCCTACAACGCCGGCAAGCTGTTCCGTCCCGACGCGCCTCTGACACCCAATTTCAAGTGGATGCCCATTGCCTATCATGGAAGTGCATCGTCCATCGTCGCCTCGGGCACGGATGTTCGCCGACCGTGCGGCCAACTGTTTCCCGCCGGCGCCACGGAGCCCGTGTTCGCCGCCACGCAGTTTCTCGACTTCGAAACGGAACTGGGCGTGGTTCTCGGGCCGGGCACCTGCCTCGGCGAGACGGTATCCATGGCGACGGCGGAAGATCACATCTTTGGCTTGGTGCTCCTCAACGACTGGTCGGCGCGTGACGTGCAGGCCTGGGAGTATCAGCCTCTGGGACCGTTTCTTGCGAAGAGCTTCGCCACCACCGTGTCTCCCTGGATCGTCACTCTGGAAGCGCTGGCGCCGTTTCGCGCCCCGGCGTTCGCGCGGTTCGCCGGTGATCCGACGCCTTTGCCGCATCTGCAAAGTATAGCCAACGAAGCGGCCGGCCACCTGGACATCGATGTTGAAGCGCGTCTGGCGCCGGCAGGCGGCGTCGAGGAGCACCTGTCTGGCGCGAATTACGCTTCTTCCTACTGGACCCCGGCGCAGCTCGTGGTGCATCAGGCGTCGAACGGCTGCCCGCTGGTTGCGGGTGACATACTCGGCACCGGCACCATCAGTGGCGCCGAAGCCCACGAGGCAGGATCACTGCTCGAGCTTGGGAAGATGGGTTCAAGTCCGGTGTGTCTGCAACAGGGCGAGCAACGTGTTGCGCTGCAAGACGGCGATGCCCTGACGCTGACCGCGAGCTGCAGCAGAGAGGGCTTTCGCCGCATCGGCTTCGGTCGGGCGGAGGGTGCGATACTCCCGGCACTGACGCCACCGTGATGAAGCGCTGGTTGGTGCTCATCGCGCTGGCTGTCGCCGGATTGCTGCTCTTGCGCAACGAAATCGCCATGATGCTCTTTCGCCAGGTAATCGCGAAGCAGGTGAGCACGGACATCGTTGCCGAACATGCCGCGGGCGTGCATGTCGCATCCTGTGGCAGCGGCACGCCGCTACCCGACCTGACCCTCGCCGGCGGCTGCACCGCGGTGATTGCAGCCGGTCGGCTCTTTGTTTTTGACGTGGGCGAAGGCGCGCCGGAAACCCTTGCGCGGATGGGCCTGCGTCCGGCGCGCATCGAAGCTGTGTTTCTCACCCACTTTCACTCCGACCACGTTGCCGGGCTCGGCGCACTTGCGTTGCAGCGAAACCTCGGCGAAGGCGTGTCCACGGCGTTGCCGGTCTACGGCGCTGATGGCGTGGCGCAGGTGACGCGGGGATTTGATGCGGCGTTTGCCCAGGATCATGCCTACCGCTTGGCGCATCATCACACCCTGACGACGCCACCCCAGGCGCTTCAGCTCGATCCCCGTGCGTTTGCTCCCCCGACGGAAGGGTACTTTCCGGTGGTGTACGAAAGGGACGGGGTCAGCATACGAGCGTTTTCCGTGCCGCACGGTCCGGTCAAGCCTGCCGTGGGCTATCGGCTGGAGCACGACGGTATGCGTGTGGTCATCAGCGGTGACACCATGTCATCGACCAACCTCGTTGCCGCGGCAGATGATGCAGATCTGCTGATACACGAGGCACTTGCGCCGCGCATGGTGGCGGAAATAGAAAAGGCAGCACGTGCCGCCGGTCAGGAAACGCTGGCGACGGTCATGCACGACATACCGAACTATCACGCCACCCCAGTGCAGGCAGCCGAAGCAGCGAGAGCGGCTGGCGTGCGCGCGCTGGCCTTCACGCATATGATTCCACCCTTACCCCGGCGGCTGCTCGAAGGGCCGTTTCTCGAGGGCGTGTCGCAGGTGTACGACGGCCCGGTGTATGTGCTTCGCGATGGAACACTGCTCAGTCTCGACGCCGGGGCGGCGCCGGAGGAAAGGTCTTTGCTGTAGTGGTCGCGAAGTCCGACGGTTAGTGACCCGTCACATTAATTCGTCGAACTATGACGCGTGCCACGGCGTCACTGGCTAGGCGCGTCTCGCAGGGCATGGTGGTGCCATGTCCAAGAGGC
>JAUIED010000112.1 GCA_030428905.1 Gammaproteobacteria bacterium | reverse complement strand
TTGAATAATCGGCGGTATCCGCTCCGACACCGCCGTCCAGCGTGTCCGAGCCGCCGCTCGCCAGCAGCCGGTCGTCGCCGGTGCCACCTTCGATGAGGTTTACGAACTGATCACCGCGCAAAGTGTCATTGAAATTTGATCCACGGAGGTTCTCGATGTCGAACAGCAGGTCCGTACCGCCATCACCATCATCGAGCGCCTGCGCAGCCTCCAGATCGACGTTCACGGCACTGCCAGCCACGGAGTAGTCGGCCGTGTCGACGCCTGAACCGCCATCCAGCAGGTCCGTACCACCTCGGCCGGAGAGGACGTCGTTACCGGCATCACCTGCCAACATGTTGTCCAGCGCGTCGCCGACGATGGTGTCGTTACCGGCGCTGCCTTGAACATCCTCGATGTTTCGAACGGTGTCGTTTACACCACCGACCACATTTACAGTTGCATTGTTTCCACCATCGAGCGTAACCGAGATAGATACCACGCCTGCAAGCTGCGAGTAGTCCACGAGGTCCGTTCCAGAACCCCCGTCCAGCAGGTCCGCACCGCCGCTGGCACCGAACTCATCACTACCAGCAAGGCCCTGGAGGTAGTTGTCCTGCCCATCACCCGTCAGTACATCATCACCGGCGGTGGCGATGATGTTCTCAACGTTGCGTACGGTGTCATCATCGCTGCCAGTAACGATAACCGTAGCGTTTGCCGCACCGTTGAGCACCACGTCGATGGCGGTGGCGTCAGCAAAGCCGGAGTAGTCCAGCGTATCGACGTCGGCGCCTCCGTCGAACGTATCGCTGCCCCGGCTGGCAAGGAGGAGGTCATCGCCTGCATCACCCTCGAGGGTATCGTCGCCAGCACCCCCATCCAGCGTATCATCATCTCCCCGCCCGCTCAGAACGTTCGCCTGGGCGTTACCGGTAATGACATCCTGACCAACGGTACCAACGATGTTCTCCACGTTACGCAGAACGTCGTCATCGCCGCCGGTCACCAGCACGGTAGAGTCGCCCGAATCCTGCAGGTCTACGTTGATCGCTGCCGCAACACCGGGCACATCGTAGTCAGCGGTATCGACGCCGGCGCCGCCATCAAGCACGTCGTTTCCGCGGCTTGCAACAAAGCGGTCATCGCCGTCCCGTCCTTCCAGAACGTTAGCGTTCGCATCACCCTCAATTCGATCGTTACCGGCGGTGCCAATGACGTTCTCGATATTGCGAATCGTATCGTCATCGCCGCCATCAACAGTTACCGTGGCGTTGATAGCGCCGGTGAGGCGCACATCTATGAAGTTCACTCCAGCAAGACCGGAGTAATCGATCGTGTCTGTACCCGCACCACCATCCAAGACGTCGTTCCCGGCGGAGGCATTGAGCAAGTCATCGCCCTGCAGCGTGGAGACCGTATCTGCAGCGTTGGAACCGAATACCGTATCCGCAAAGTTCGAAGTGAAGTAGGTTTCGAAGCCGGAGAAGGTATCAACCGAGCCATCTGCCAGGCTCTCTGCAGTGGCCGCCGCAAGATCGAGAATGACGCCAGCCGAAAGATCATCGAACCGTAGTTGGTCTGAACCCGCGCCGCCTATGAGCACATCAGCCCCACCACCCCCGCGAATCACATCGTTACCGAGGCCACCGTCAATGGTGTTGGCCGCAGCATTTCCACTGAGTGAATCCGTGAAGTCCGAACCGAGCAGGTTTTCGACGTTGATGAGCGTGTCAGATCCGCCGTCGCCGTCGATAGAGGCAACACCAGCACTCAGATCGGCGGTAACGCCGCTGCTGGCGGTGGAGTAGTCTGCAGTGTCGAATCCACTACCTCCCTGGAGAACGTCCAGACCAACGCCCCCACGCAGGATGTCGTTGCCTGAGCCACCATCCAGAAGGTCGTCACCATCGCCCCCAGTGAGCAGGTCGACGCCGGCCAGACCATAAAGCGCGTTGTCTGCCGAATCGCCGGTAACCGTATCATCACCGCTGGTGGCAATGACGTTTTCGATGTTGCGAATCTGGTCGTTGTCCGAACCGTCCACATTCACCGTGGCAAAGTTGCCGCCGTCGAGCGTCAGCGTGATGAAACTGGCGTCCGGGAACGTAGAGTAATCGATGGTGTCGGAACCCAGGCCGCCATCGAAGCTATCTACGCCACCGCTGGCTTCGAAGGTGTCGTCGCCTGAAAGACCGAAGACGACGTCTGCACTTGCAGAACCACGTATGAGGTCATTCTGGTTGCTCGCGTAGTACTCTTCGAAGCCGCTGAAGGTGTCTGTACTTCCATCGCCGCCAAAGGACGCGCTGCCGGTAGCCAGGTTCAGCTCCACACCCAACACGGTGAGCTCGTCGAAACGGAGCTGGTCGAAACCGTCGCCACCGGAGAGGATGTCGCTGCCGCGTCCACCGCGAATGACGTCATCACCCGCACCACCAGAAAGCGTATTGTTCTCCGCATCGCCAGTAAGCGAGTCATTACCGGCCGTACCGATAACCCCTTCGATGTTGCGGATGGTGTCATCGTCGCCACCATCCACGAAAACCGTGGCGTCATTTTCGGCAGCCAGCGTGACCGTAATGAAGTTGACGCCGGCGAGGCCGGAGTAATCAATAACGTCTGCATCCAGGCCACCATCAAATGTGTCGGTTCCGGCAGACGCCTCGAACGTATCACGCCCCGCCAGGCCGAAAACAGTGTCCGCCGTAGCAGACCCTATGATGGTGTCGTCCTGGTTCGTGGTGTAGTAGAGCTCAACACCCACCAGCGTATCGGTACTACCGTCGCCGGCGTAAAAGGCCGTGCCTGCACCAACATCAAGGGTGACACCAGAACCGAGCAGATCGTCGAACCGTGCCTGGTCTCCCGTGCCAGCACCGCCGTCGATGAGATCACTACCTCCACCGCCGCGCAGCACATCGTTTCCATCGCGGCCAAAGAGCGCATTATTGACGCTGTTGCCAGTGATGATGTCGTTAAAAGAAGTACCGACGATGTTCTCGATACCGACAATGGTATCCACACCGCCCTGCCCGTCGCTCAGCGCCTCGCCTGACGCCAGATCAACGTTGATGCTGTTGGCGGCGGCACTGTAGTCGATGGTATCGGTGCCGGTACCACCCTCAATGAGGTCGTCTCCCAGGTTGTTGACAAAGACGTCGTCGCCAGCGTCGCCAAACAGCGAATCGTTACCGTCCCCACCGTCAATGAAGTCGTCACCGAGGTCTCCGCGCAGCACGTTGTCTGCATCGCTACCGGTAATTGAGTCATCGCCTATCGAACCCGTGACGTTCTCGATTCGACGCACGGTGTCGTTGTCGCTGCCATCAACCTGGATGGTTGTATCCGCCCCGGCCACCAGGGTGACGTTGATGAAGTTCGCGTCTTCGTGCAGCGAATAGTCAATGGTGTCAGAGCCGAGCCCGCCGTCAAAGTCGTCGGCTCCAGCGGCAGCGTAGAACAGATCATCGCCCGAGTTACCATCCACCACGTCGGCCGCCGCAGAGCTGAAGATGGTGTCAGCCTGAGACGTACCCACGTAGCGCTCGAAATTTACAAACGAATCAACGCTACCATCGCCGTCAAACAACGCAGTGCGGCTGTCCAGATCCAGCGTTACTCCAAACCCCACCAGATCGTCGAAACGAAGCTCGTCGTTGCCAGCGCCACCGTCCAGAGTGTCCGCACCGGCTCCACCGGATATGACATCGTCGCCGTCGTTTCCGAGCAGCATGTTGGCGAATAGGTCGCCACCGATCCGGTCTGCACCTGCCGTACCGGAAACGTTCTCGACATTCCGTAGCGTGTCGGCATCCTGCCCGGCAACGCTCGCTGTGGCATCAAAAGCACCGGCGAGCGTGACATCCACGCTCGCTCCCGCACCAAGGCTACTGTAGTCAGCCCAGTCGCTACCTATGCCACCATCGAAGGTGTCCGCGCCGAGATTGGTCAGCAGACGGTCATCACCCAGCCCACCGAGCAACGTATCATCGCCGAGCCCACCATCGAGAAGGTCGGCACCGCCGAGCCCACTAAGCGTGTTGTCTTCATCATCACCGGTGAGCACGTCGTCGAACTCCGAGCCTTCGACATTCTCGATACTGATAAAGGTGTCGTCACCGCCTTCCCCATCGTCCACCAGCGTGGTGGCCGACAGGTCGATGTTCACACCGGTGGGCGCCAGAGAGTAACTCGCAGTATCTGAACCGTCGCCACCAACAAGCGTATCGTCGCCGCCACGTCCGCGCAGAACGTCATCCCCAAGCCCGCCGGTGAGCACGTTGTCGAACGCGTCTCCCGTAAGATCGTCATCGAAGTTCGATCCGGTGAGATCCTCGATCTCGAAGATCGTATCGCTGCCGCCATCTCCGTCATCCGCTACCACACCGGTAGATAGGTCGATGGTGACCCCCGAAGAGGCAATGGAGTAGTCGGCGCTGTCCCGCCCTTCACCGCCGATCAGCGCGTCATCTCCGCCGCCACCTGCGAGCGCATCGTTTCCGGCGCCCCCTTCCAGTCGGTTGTCCTGGCTGTCGCCAAAGATCTGATCGTCACCAGCGGTGCCAACCACGTTCTCCACATTGCGAACAACCTGGTCGTCTGCACCGGTCACCGTTATGGTCGCGTCGGCTGCCGCAGCAAGCTGCACAGCAATGGATTGCGCCGCTGCAAAACCCGAGAAATCCAAGGTATCGGACCCATCACCACCATCTAAGCGGTCAAAGCCCGCACTCACCAGATACCGGTCATCCCCTCCTTCACCACGAAGATCGTCGTCGCCGTCTCCGCCGTCGAGGATGTCGTCGCCGTCGCGTGCACGGATCAGGTCGTCGCCGCCAGCGCCCTGGAGAATCTCACCAGCACCGCTGCCGCGGATATCATCGCCAAAGCTCGAACCGGTGACGTGCTCGAAGTTGCGCAACCGGTCCGTTTCAGCGCCCATGATTGCGGTGGTGTAGCCGTTACTATCGGCCGGCTCGCCAAGATCGATGGAGACCGATGTGATGGCGTCTTCGAAATCAATGAAGTCGTTATCGCCCTCGCCGCCATCCAGGAAATCATTGCCGCGGCCACCAGAGATTCGGTCATCCCCCTGGCCGCCCAGTATGTTGTCGACGTTGTCGGAGCCGATGATGCGGTCGTCGAGGCTGGTTGCGATAAAGTTCTCGATCTCGAGAACAGTATCGATGTTGCCGGTATCGATGAACACGTTGTCGGTGGCGTTGCGAAGGTCTGCAATCAGTGCCTTTGCGGAGTTGGAGTAGTCAACGGTGTCGTTACCGGCGCCGCCAATCAGCGTGTCATTGCCACCATTGCCAACGAAGGTGTCGTCACCGGCGCCTCCGTCAAAAGTGTTGTTTTCCGCATCGCCGATGAGCGTATCGTTTCCGGATCCCGTGAAGATGTTCTCGATGCCACGCAACTCGTCTTCCTCGAACGAGTCACCCAAGGGATCGATGGTAACGACCGCATTGCCGTTCACCAGGGTGAAGAGGTCTGCGACGATATCCACGGTTTGATCCGTGTAGTCCGCCAGGTCGACGCCAGGCCCGCCATCCAACAGGTCGTTACCGAGGCCGCCAATCAGCGTGTCGTTGCCACGCTCACCTGAAAGTTCGTCGTCCCCCCGCATCCCCAGAATCGTGTCGTTACCGTCGCCGCCCTGGATGGAGTCGCTGGCAACACCACCCGTTATCTGATCATCGCCGCTTCCGGTGAATATGCGGTTGGGGTTCGGATTGTTGGCCAACACCCAAACCAGATCTCCGTCTTCATCTGTAAAGTTCAGGTCCTGCGGTGCGAAGACATTGCGCACCACGACCTTCTGATCACCCTCGGTCTCAAGGAAAGTCGTCAACGGCGCCGGCAGCAGCACGCCATTTTCATCCGTCGCCGTGGGATCGAAGTTGGCTTCCAGCGTGAAGTTGAGCGTGAATTCGTCATCGGATGGGACGGGATAGGTCAGATTCAGACGAATGTTGCCGCGCTCGTCAGTCGAAGGATCCGACACTTCCCATCCATCCGCGGTACGCTGCGCGCCCTCTATCGTGAAGCCATCCGGCAGGCCCTCGATCAACAGTTTGCTGGGACGGAATCCCAATGGCAGGATCGGCTGCATCTCCACAACACGCGTCATCATGGTGTAGGAGAAGTAGGCGGAGTGATCCGCCTCCACCACGAGATCTTCCGTGGAAGTAGAAAGGTTCAGCGTCTCGGTGGAAAACTGCGACTCGTTGGATGGATCGAAGGCGGACGCTTCCGAGCCGCCACCGCCTCGAATGAACGCCATGCCGCCTTCAATGGTCTCATTGACGCGGCCTGGCTGCAGCAGCCGAAGCTCGAACAGTGGCTTGTCTTCCGGTGACTCCGGTGCTTCATCGACGTTGAAGGAGATACCGCTGCTGGACGCTTTATCCACCACGGGGGGACGCGGTTCGACAAATACGCCCTCCTCATCTATGGCTTTCCTGGTGTAGTCCCCCTCACTTTCATTGATGTTGTCGTTCTGCTGCGCCGACTGCTGGACCTCGATCGCTTCCTTGATCGCTTCAAGCACGGCGATCTGTGCCGCCTCCTCCGACTGTTCCTGCTGTTCTTCCGCTTCCTGCTGCTGTTTCTGTTTTGCCTCCATCTCCTGCTGCAAGGTTTCACGCAGGATGCTGGAGATCGCGATGTAATCCTGCACGGTCAGGTTGCCGATCTCACCGACCTTGGAGAGGAAAACGTTGGTGGCGATGAGGTCGTCATCGAAGTAGATCTTCGGACTGAGCTCGTCCTCGAAGAGCAGCAGCGCCATACCGGGAAAAATGATCTTGGTGCCGTCTTCATGGGTAACTATGACGTCCGAGTCGACGATATCGATGCGCACGTCTTCAAGGTCGACATCCTTGAACACGAGCTGTGCATTCGGGCCAACGAGAACATTTGTGCTGCCGCCAGCTTCTACATCTGCGAATGAGACAACGACTTTTTCTGCACTAGCCATAACTCGGACTACTTCCCTTCCTGTTCACTTAACCAGGTGCCCACGGCACACGCCGACATCCTTTTCTGCCGTCTGTTAACACTAGTAGAACCAGGCAGGAAAGTGTCGCTTGTGTCCGGCTGTTGTGACGCACGTCACGCCGGCTACGACAGCCTTTACGCATACTTACCCGTGCCTGTAGTCCAGCCGGCAACCCGCGTGGCGCTTTGCCCAGGATTTGCTAGCTTGGTAGGAAGAAGCCGTAAAAGGCCCGCACAGCTTTGCGTGCAGCGAAATCTGCGCCGTGTGGCCCAAAGCGGATATCGGACAAGGAAGCCGACGGCGCGTCAAGAAAACGACGCGTTGCCAAGAGAAAGGACGCGATGAGCACAGAACAGGCATCACAGAGCGCATTGAAGCGTCTGTTTCAGCCCAGACAGACTGCCGACGGCAGCGTATCGACGTCGATACTCACCTACATCAGCACTGGGATGTGGCTGACGTTCGCTGCCGTGGCTGGGATCGTCTACAGCGGCTGGGAACAGCTATACACCGCCTTCGTAACGAACATCCCCCTCAACGGGCTGATCGTCTTCGTCATGCTTACCGGCCTCGCCCGCTCCGTCTTCTCCAACCTGAAGTGCTGGGGAACCGCACGATATCTGACGGCAATCGATGACGTCGTCAAAGCACCTGATACGCCGACACCCGCGCATGTTGCCCGCTTCAAAGCCGGCTTGAAGCGGCAGGCGTCTGTGTTGAACACCAAGCAATTCGCAGATCTGCTCGAGAATCTTCCCCAGTACGGGCATCTGAACATCACCGATAACGACGCCCGGATGGTGAAGTCCAAGCTCGGCTTTCGCGTTTCGATGATGCGAGGTAACACCGGTTTCCTGGCAGGCCTGCTGGTGATGCTCGGGCTGCTGGGTACGTTCTGGGGTCTCCTGGCCACCATCGACTCCGTGGGCAAAGCCATGGGCGGCATGTCGCAGATCGGCGGCGCGGATGCAACGGACATGAGCGGGTTTCTTTCCTCCATTGCCGCGCCCCTGGAAGGTATGGGCCTCGCGTTCAGCTCATCACTGTTCGGGCTATCGGGGTCGCTCCTGATCAGCTTCGTGAACTTCCTCTGCGGTGGTGTGCACAACTACTTCATCGAGAGCGTCAGCCGCTGGATAGACGAGCGTATTCCGCGCCCGAACGCCGCCATGCAGAAAGGCAAGCAGAACCCGAAAGTCGCCGGTTCCGACGAGCTCAAGGCCTGGCTCGTCGGATTCGTGCAGACCTCCATAGAGACAAACCGGCAGATCGCGCAGCTCGTAGCCACCGTTCGCGAAGCCACCGCAACTTCCCTGTCGGCTGCACGGAACACGCGCAACATACTGGCTGGCCAACGCGCCATGGACGACGAGATGAAAGAGCTGCGACGCGCGCATGCACGTGGACTGAACGTGGTACGCAAGGAAGTCAACGATCGCGCATTCGAACTCGCCGCACGCCTGAGGCGCTTGTCCGGTGACTCCCAGTCAAGCACCGCGGTCGGAGAGGACGTCGAGGCGCCCGTAGTCCGACGGTTGGCTGCTGACACACAGGCACCACCCTCTCCACATGCCACACGGGATCAGATCACCTCTCTCGTAGACCAACTACAGGCACTACTGGAGCAGCAAGACACCTACCAGGAGCTGAAAAGTGCTGCGAGCGAGGAAACCCATGGGTTGCCACCTTCCCTGAAGAAAGACGACCAGCACGCTGAGCGTCCGGAAGCATAACGACCATGAGCGAGAACACCGACGATCTCGAATCACACTCCTGGCCAGGGTTCGTGGATATCCTGTCAGCGGCGATCATGATGTTCGTCTTCTTCGTTCTGATTACCGCCGTGGCGCTGTTTTTCCACGTCATCACCTACACCAGCAAGCAGGATTCCGCGCAGTCTGAGCTGGAGAAGACCCAGGCACAGATGGCCGAGCTTGAGGTGGAGAACAACGAGCTCAGAGTCGCCATTGGCGGCCTGCAAAACAAGATAATCGAAACAGAAGCGACTTTCTCCGAAACTGAAGGTGATCAGCGCATAGCCTGGAGCGACGACGGCATGTCTGCCGTGGTTTTCTTCGGCATCAACAGTATCACCATCACGGAAAGCACCAGCGCCGAACTGCGCGCATTCGCAGAGAAAGTGCTGGGCCGCTACCCATCAGACAGGCTCAAGCTGCACATCACCTCACCAAAAACTACCAGCGGCATAGACACCATCGCAAGGAAAGTAGCGGTCGCACGCATATTCAACGTTCGCAACAGCTTTCTAGACGCGGATATCGTGAAGGAGCAGACGTTCCTGAACGTGCTTCCAACCCAGGCCATAGAGGACGACCATGATTGGGCAAAGATCCAGTTTGAAGTGGTTCGCTAGACTGGCCTGCAGCGTCGTGCTCTGCGGGGTTTCGACAGGCCACGCAGAGCAGCAGCGTCTGCACTGGTCGACGGTCGTTTACAGCCCGGACCAACCACCCCCGGCAGAAGAGTCCACAGCACCGGTGCAGATGAACGATCTCGCGCTGCCGGCAGACGTCGACTGGTTCGTTGCACCAGAGGTAGAAGTGGCTGAGTCCTACCCGGAACGTTGGCTGAGCGACGCCGTTCCGGAATTCGTTGCGACTACGACGCTTGGGTCGGTACCACCGTCGCTACCAGCCGGCGCAACCACTGTGCCCGCCATCAGCGAGGCAGACGATCTGCCGATCGTCATTGCAGAACCTCTGGCGTTCGACGGATGGGAACTTGATGAGCAGATCGCGATGCCGGAAGCAGAGCAGGTCGCAGAGCCGTCAGCAAGCCCCTGGGACGAAATGGAGTTTTTCGGTCCGGTGGCGGCGCTTGGAGATATCACCGAAGAAACTGAGGCAGTCGACCTGCTCGATAGCAGCCCGGATGAGGTCGTGTTCGACACAGCGCAAATTGACGCCGAACCGCTGTCCGCGACTGAGGTTGACTCCGATCCCCTCTTGAATGAGGACTTTCTGGTCGCAACTGAAGTGCTCGAGGAGGCGGCGAACACGGAATACCTCGAAGATCTTGGACTACTCGCCGCTGCCGGTCACGACGACTACGCAGACATCACGGAGGAGATCGCAGCCCACGGGGCCCAGGACCGGCAAATACCCGATGTCGGCAGCACCCAATCTCCACGCTTCGACTACGCGACAGAGCATGGAGATGAGAATGCACCACCCCTGGCACTGCACGACATCCTTGAGCTGGCACTTGCAAACAACCCGGAAGTAGGCGCGGCGCTCGCGCGGGAGGAGCAGGCGCGCTGGCAGTTCCGTGAGGGCCAGGTGTACAAGTACCCGTCCATTGATGTCGTAGCCGAGGGCGGACCGGAGTACAACCGCCCAGCGACGGCGTCCTCCCACAACGAAGACATCACCCCGGGTAGAACCATCAGCTTTCGCGTCACCCAACTCCTCTACGATGGCGGCGTGTCGCTCAACGAGTCAGACCGCCGTTTGCAGGTGCGGCGCACGACGGAGCTCGAGACCCGTCTGATTGTCGAAGACATCGTTGTCAAGGCAGCCGATTTCTACAGCCAGGTGCTGCAGCACCAACGAGCCTCCAGGGTTGCAGGGGAGTTTGTCGAAGAGATGCAGAGCATCGTCGAGAAGCTCGAAGTCATGTTCGAAAGCGGTGCTGCGAGCAAGCTGGAACTGGACTTTGCTAAGGCCCGGCTGGCGTCGGCTCGCGCAGAGACTGGAAACACCAAGGCGCAGCTGAACGACGCGCTGTCAAACCTTGAGTTTCTCACCGGGCCACTGCCTGACTTTAGCGCCGTACCGCCGAAAGATATCCACGCCCTGTCGGTACTCAACCTGCACGAGTACATCGATGCCGCGCGCAAGCAGAATGCAACCGTGCTGCTCAACCAGTCCAACCAGCGCGCACTGCGTTACAAGATCCGCGCACAGCGGGCCCAATTCAGCCCGATCCTGAGCTTGAACCTGAAGTCTGAAGCACTGGCAGACGAGGGCGGAAACCTGGCAGGGCGTAACACCACAGAGGTAAAGCTCAAAGCCGAGTATTTCCTCTTCGATGGTGGCGCCCGACGCGCTCGCTTGAACCGCACCCGCGCGCAGCTCAAGGAGCTGCAATACGAAGATGAGCGGCTGTTCAACGAGGTTGACCGCGAAGTGAAGCAGGCCTACAACCAGATCACCACCAACCGCCTCACGCTCGACGCCACCGAAGACGAGATCGTCGCCAATCGCGAGTTGCGCCGGCTGAACCGACAAAACCTGGAGATGGGCGACATCAGCATCATCGAGCTCATCGAGGTGGAAGAGCGCCTGTTCAACTCGCAGGCCACCTGGTACCGGGTAAGCTCCGAGATGTTCAAGAATTACTACGAGCTGCAGGTCAGTTCAGGGGAGCTGGCCAACCTCGTCGGCTCCGAGCTGACGCAAACGCGCATTGAGGATGAACCTGTCGCGCCACCACTGACCGACTAACGGACGCGCTCGGTCTTAGGCGTCCTTTTTCTCCACCAGCTCGCGGTAGTGGCGCATGTGCCGTAAGGCGGACACCTCGTCCCCACGCAACTCGCTGATACGCGCCAGGTTGTAGTGCGCATCCGGAACGCCTGGCGCTTGCTCGTAGTACTCGGCCGCTTTTTCCAACTCGTCGAGCTCATCGTAGATGGTGCCCATGTTGTAGTTTGCGAGCTGGTGGTTAGGCACGGCTTTCAGCGCGAACTGATAATGTCGGCGTGCATGGCGCAGGTTGCCTTTGAGCTGGTAAAGGCGCCCCATGTTGACATGGGCGTCGGCGTTGCTCGGATCCATCTCCAGCGCTTTGCGGTACGCATCCGGCGCTTTGTCCAGATCGAGCTCCTCAAGGTCCAGCCCGAGGTTGTACCACTCGTCGCTGCTCATGGCGTCGGTATTTTTGGCCACCGCCAGGTTGCTACCCACGATGGTCGAAACGTTCGCAGAGGACTGCGGCACGTCCGTGGCAAAGGCGAAACGACCCTGGCCGCTCTCTGCGTCCCACACCTGATTTTCTTCTCGCACAATGACCGCGTCGCCATCCGAGGCGATGCGTAGCGCTGACAGGGTGCGAACCTGTTTCATCTGGCCTTTGAGGTTGACCAGCACGCGATAAGCCCGTCTTGGCGTCACATCGCTGTCGAGCAGCCCTTTGGCGGCGCGCAACAGCACCACATCCTGAAAGGAAAAGAGAAACTCTCCGCGCTCCCCACGGTCCGGCGTGAGAAGCTCCCTGCGCACATAGTGGCGCACCTGATGCGGCTTGAGACCGATGAGCTCAGAGACCTCTCTGGTGGAATATCCGCCCATGAACCGTGTTATTTCCGCTCCAATTGCATTCGCCCAGCGCCCCTTACGCCCCTTACGCCCCTTACGCCGAAGGCGAACATACAGGCAACCGGCCCAACCGGTGGTAGCATCTGCCACTACCTTTGCGCGCCCGGCGATCTGCTGCTTCAAACCCGCAATGATACGAGATCTCGCCCCACGTTCGTAGATTCCAGGGCGGAAAAATTCATGCCGGCGGGCCTTGCCACCACAAATTTCATCCGAACTCGAATGCCGAAAACGCGTAAGTTGAGCAGCCCGAGAGGTCGCCCATATTGACATCTTTACTGCCTTTTGATTCGCCGGTGCTACGGACCGGGCGCCGGCCGGAAAAACAAGCTGGACAACACATCCTACGACGGAAAGAATGCGGGCTGCCGGCTTGCAGATGCGCAACCAACCGGCTGGCGGAGCGCCGGCAATTCCTGTAAATGACGAATCGAGGTGGCATGCCTGAAAATGGCCGCTCTTTGCGGCGCCAGCTGACCGCCACATTCGGCATGCTCATCGGCATCGGCACGGTGCTGTTTGCTCTGCTGGCGCTGAACAGCGTATGGCAGAACAAAGTGCAGTCGATCGGCGAGTCCAGCCGTTACGCCGCCCAATTCATTGCCGCGGTCGTCGCCGAGCAGGTCGCTTTGCGGGATCTGGGCGAACTCCAGACCCGCCTGCACACGATCCAGAACGATGTGCTGATTACCCGAACCTGCATCTACGGCGCCGAGAGCACTCTATTAGCGGGGTTCGGCACCCAGCCCTGCCCGCCATCGGCAGACACCGTGTTGGAGCAGCACTTCTACGCCAGCCACCCGGTGATATGGCAAGACCACAACGCGGGTACGGTAAAAGTGCATATCTCCTATGCCGTGGCCCACGCCCAGATGCTGCGCGCGATGTATCCGGTGCTGGCCATCTTCGCCGGGCTACTGCTCCTGGCGCTGCTGCTGGTCCGCATGCTGGCGGCAAGGGCCTCCTGGAGTGTGGTTGACCTGGCGGGTCAGCTCGAGCGCAGCGACTCCGAGCCACTGGATCTCAGCGAACACCGTACAGCACCGCTGGAGGTACGCACGCTGGCCGGTGCCATGAACCGGCGGCTGGCACACCTGATCGATGCGCGCAAAGCCGCCGAGCGGCTGGCAGCGCAGCGCCGAGACCTGGAACTGGCCGAACGGCGCGCGCGGCAGCTCATCCGTAACATCATTGATCTGGTGCCGTATGTCATCTACGCCCAACGTCCAGACGGCAGCCTGGTGTTTGCCAACCAGGCTACCGCTGCCCTCTACGAAACCACCGTAGAGACACTCATCGACCCGGCCTTCAGCCGCCAGGACCGCGAGGACTGTCTGATCTTTTCGCATAGCACCGCAGCACACTCGGAAGCCGTGCTGGCCGACAAACGGCTGCAGATCGCCCGCGTTCCTTTTGAGGGGCGTCAGGCCACGCTGGTGATCGCCATCGACGTCACCGAATCGCACCGCCTGCAGCAGCAACTGCAGTTTTCCCAGCGCCTCGAGGTGGTCGGCACCCTCGCAGGAGGGATCGCCCACGACTTCAACAATCTGCTCACGCCGATCCTCGGCTACGCTTCTCTGCTCGCCGATCAGCCGCTTGCGGAAGATGTGCTGCACAAAGTACGCCAGATCGAACTCGCTGCTGAGAAAGCCCGCCGCGTGGTGCAGCAGATGCTCGCCTTCAGCCGTCAGCAGCCCACCGAACACCGCCCAACCGACCTTCGCGCGGTGCTGGAAAGCGTGGCCTCGCTCATGCGGGCATCAGTGCCGGCGACCGTGCAGATCGTCGTGCACGCCGAGCCGTTGCCCACCGTGCTGGCCGATCCCACGCAGATTGAGCAGGTGCTGGTGAATCTCTGCACAAACGCCGTACAGGCAATCGGGCCGTCCGATGGCAGCATCGAACTGCGCGCCAGCATGACGGAGATTCAGGACGCGGCGATACCACCAGGACGCTACGCCAACATCGAGGTACTCGACTCGGGCCCGGGCATCGAGCCGGAGGTGATGAAGCATGTGTTCGAGCCCTTTTTCACCACCAAAGATGTGGGCAAGGGCACAGGCCTTGGCTTGAGCGTCGCGCACGGCATCGTGCGCAGCCACGGCGGTGAGCTGTTTGTTGCCAACAGGCCGGGGCGCGGAGCTGCGTTCACGATATTGTTGCCCGAGCGGTCTCAGGCCGGCGCGGCTTCCTAACAGGGTGCTGAAAAAGTACTTCCTGTACTTTTTCAGCGACCGCGGGCTGTCGCCCGCTCACGCCGAATCAAGCACTTACGTGCTTGGTTCGCGGCCCGTCCGTCCCTGGCCGGGATACCAGGCTGCT
>JAUIED010000111.1 GCA_030428905.1 Gammaproteobacteria bacterium | reverse complement strand
TAGCGCGGCAACGGTGACTTTCAATCTGATATTCAATCCGAACGGCAACGCCGGCCCGTTCCAGAATACTGCAACGATTTCAGGCGAAAGCCCGAGCAATCCGACACCGGGCACTCCGAACGTATTCGACACTTCCACGGATGGCACAAACGTCGACCCGGACAGCAATGGCAATCCCGGTGACAACAGCACACCAACACCGGTCACCTTCACGCCTGGCGTGGACGCCGTGGCGGATATTACCGACGAGTCCACACCTGGCGAGCCGCTGACGGTCACCGTCACGGATGCAGACGAAAACACCGACCCCAACGGCACCGAAACGGTAACCGCGGTAGTCACCAACGATACGTCTGGTGAGTCCGAGACGGTAACGCTCACGGAGACCGGCAACGACACCGGCGTGTTCACAACAGACGTGCCCACAGATTTCGGACAGAACGCCGGGCCCAACGACGACGGTGAGCTCCTGGTAGAGCCTGACGACATCGTCAGTATCACCTTCGAGGACCTGCTCACCTCCACCGGCGGCACCGGTACCGCCACCGACAGCGGCACGATCGTCGGCGTGGCGGGCATCTCCGGTAACGCCTGGCTGGATTCAAACATCGACAACGACTTCAGCGAAGGCGAGCAGCCGCTCGAAGGCTGGATCGTTCGCGTAACGCGGGACGGTCGCTTCATCACTGACGTTCAGGTGAGCGCCGACGGCAGCTACTTCATCACCAATCTGCCACCAGGCACCGGCTATGCTGTGCACCTGGTGCATCCGGTCAGCGGTGCAACGTACGGGCTGCGAGACGGACTGACACTGCAGGCGGAAGTGATCGTGGTCGATCAGAACCTGCCGATCGACCCGTCAGGCATCGTCTACGACAGCGATACCCGTCAGCCGATCGCCGGGGCGGTGGTATCGTTCGTGCGCGATGACAGCGGCGAAGCGCTACCTGAGGCCTGCCTGCTGCCAGGCCAGCAGAACCAGACCACCGGCGACGACGGCTTCTATCGCTTCGACGTCAATCTCGGCGCAGACCCGGCTTGCGCCTCGAACGACACGTTCCTGATCGTAGTCGCAGCACCCACCGGCTACAGCGCCGGCTACTCCACCGTGCTGCCGCCCAACCCACAACCGCTCGACCCCACCGGTCTGGCGGACCCGGTACAGGTCGGCGACGCTGGCACAGCCCCCACGGGCAACGAGAGCACAGACTACTTCGTGCGTTTCACGCTCGCACTGGGCGACCCCAACACCGTGTGGAACCACATCCCGCTCGACCCCGCGAGCACGCAGAGTGTCGCGGTGCGGCTGATCAAACAAGCAGACCAGCGCACGAGCGAGATCGGCGGGCTGGTGGCGTACACAGTGCGCATCGAGAACACCACAGCACTTTCTTTGCCAGGCGTGGTCATCGACGACCGCATACCCGCCGGGTTCACCTACGTTGCGGGTTCAGCCACGGTCGACAACGGTCAGGCGGTCACTGTGAGCGGCGCACGCACGTTGCGATTTGCCAGTTTCGACCTCGATCCAGCCGAACGCCGCACGCTGCGCTACCTGCTGCGGGTGGGTCCGTCCACGGTGCACGGCGAGCAGATCAACAGCGCAACACCGCTACTCGGCCCGGCGCCCATCGGCAACACAGACACCGCCTCGGTGACCGTGCTGGCGGACCCCGACTTCGAGCAGACAACCATCCTCGGCAAAGTGTTCGATGACCGTGACGGTGATGGGTGGCAGGACAGCGCCACCGCTACCGGCGTGGTCATCACGCCAATGATCCAATCGAGCAGCCCGCCCATCGAAGCGGTGCTCATGCCGGCCGGCTCCGCCACGGGCAGCGGCATTACCCAGCCCGTCAGTGCGGGTATCCGCGCCGGCGATGTTCCCGGGCGCTACAGCGTCAACGACAGATCCGGCAGCAACACCGTGCGACTGCGCCTGCGCTACGCCGCGCCCGTCACCGTATCCCAGGTGAACGTCACCAGCCGCGAGGGCACCGTCCTTGCAGCGCGGGAGGACGGCGTACAAACCAACCATCGCGGCGCGGTGAAACGCGGCACGAACAGCCAGAATCTCACGGTGCGGTACAGCGTCGATGCCTATCGCTCCGGCTACGAGGTGGTCATCGACGTCACCAACAACGGCCTGAGCGAACCGGGCATACCGGGCGTCAGGCTGGCGACGGTAGAAGGCCTGCTGATCGAAACAGACCCGTATGGCCGGTACCACATTGCCGGCGTGGACGCCGGGTTCCAGGACCGCGGCCGCAACTACATCGTCAAGCTCGACCCGCGCACATTGCCGCCGGGCAGCCGCGTCACCACGGAAAACCCGCGCGTAAAGCGCCTGAGCCAGGGCCTCGCCAACCAGTTCGACTTCGGCGTGCAGCTACCCGAAGCGTCTCTCGGCGAGCAGCGACTGACCGTAAAGATTGCCGAGATGTTCTTCCGTCCCGGCTCCGCAGAGATTCTGCCAGGGTATCGGGAAGGGTTGCGCACCCTGGCCGCCGAGCTCGACAAGGGTGCATACGTGCGCCTGCGCATCAATGCTTACACAAACCCGGAAACCGGTGACCGAACGCTCGCCGAGCAGCGCGCTCAAGCCCTCATCGACGCACTGTGCGAGCTGGTTGGGCGAGATGTCAGCGCGCAGATCTCAGTGCTCGACCAAGACGAAGCCAACGCACCGCTTGCTTGGGCGTGGGGCCAGGCGCTCGACGTTGTCCTCGGCCTGCTGGTGCCCGCTGCCTACGCGGACGAAGCTGGATGTCTGGCGGACGTGTGCCGTAACTCAGAGGGCGTGCCAGTTATGGTCATCGAGCGCGCAGAACCGAGCGTGTACGAGGACGCCGCGACCATCGAAGATCAGGGGCGCGTGGATCTCATCGCCGACCGGATGGTGCGCACCGATGACGGCGGTGTCATCTGGTTTACGGAAGACCCGCTCGAGCTCACCCCACGCCTCGCGGTGGTAGGCCCAAGCCACCTGCCGGTACGGGACGGCCGCGTCAGCGGCAATGCGAGTTTCGTCATCCACACGAACTATGCCGCTTTCATCGACGCGCTGACCGTCGACGTTTATGACGTGCGCGACGCAGATCACAAGAACCCTCTGGCACACCTGCGCATCGACACGCGGCACGAGAAACGCACGCTGTACCGTCTGGATTGGCAGGCGGCAGGCATGTCCGGGCGCAGCGGCGACCGCTACGAATACGTGGTAACCGCAACGGACGAGCGTGGGCGAAACGATCGCACGCACGCGCATCAGATCAGCCTCGTCGATGCCGATATGTACGCCGAGCAGGTGCTCTTTGCAGCCGCGGGAAGGCAGCCTTCGGTCGCCGTGCAGAGCATCGACGACCAGATTTATGTATTCGTGCCAGGCACGGACGGCGAGCGTCTGTTCGAGCACGTGGCACACTTCAGCGAGCTCGGCACGGAGCTTACAGCGGATGACCTCGCGGCATTCAACGGCATCGTCGATGCCCTGCGTGCTGCGCCGCACGTGAAGCTGCGGATTGACGGACACACGTCATCCAAACCGATCGCCAAACGCAGCCAGCACATCTTCGCCGACAACTATGTGCTGTCGAACGCCCGCGCCGATGTGGTCGCCGACTTCTTCCGCCAGGCCCTTGGCGACAAGCTCGTGGATATCAGCAAAGCAGGGCACGGCCCCGACCAGCCGGTCGCAGACAACGCAACCGTCGCAGGCCTCGCCGCCAACCGGCGAGCAGCCGCCACCCTGCACGGCGGGGACGGCGAGCATGGCGAGCAGGTACACCTGGTGCCCCGCGACACGCTACCGGGACACATCGGTGCCGCCGAAGACCAGGCCACCGGCGAGACGCAGGCAAAGCTGCAGTTCGGCAACGATCTCGTGCTGAGAACCATTCCGGTCTACGGTTCACGCGTTCGCGTCGCAGGCCACAATGTCGGGCCCGACTACCGTGTGCGCATTCAGGGTGAAGACATCCCCTTGGATCGCAGTCAGCGGTTTGCCGTGGAATACCTGCTGCCGGTCGGCGAGCACCAGATGCACGTGGATGTAATCACCCCGAGCGGTGAGCGCGTCGTGCAGAAGGTGCCATTCACGGTGAGCGGCTCCTACCGATTCCTGGTCGCGCTCGCGGATGTCACGGTGTCGGATGCGAGCGTATCCGGAGCTATCGAGCCGCTGGCAGCGGATGATCACTACGACGACGACCTGCTGGTGGAAGGCAGGCTCGCCTTTTACCTCAAGGGCAAGGTGCGCGGTAAGTACCTCATCACCGCACAGATGGATACCCGCGAGGATGAGATCGAAAACCTCTTCGACGATATCCACCGCAAAGACCCGCAGAGCCTGTTCCGCCGCCTGGACCCGGACCGCTACTACCCTGTGTATGGCGACGACTCCACGGTCACCGCTGACGTCAACAGCCACGGCCGCATGTACGCACGGGTGGACTGGGACAACTCGAGCGCCGTGTGGGGCAACTTCAACACCGGACTCACCGGCAACGAGCTCATCCAGTACAACCGTGGCCTGTACGGCCTGCACGCGCGTTACCGCTCCACGGAAACCACCCGTTACGACGATCACAAGACCACAGCAACGGTGTTCGGCTCCGAGAACCAGACCGCGCTCGGACACTCCGAGTTTCTCGGCACCGGCGGCAGCCTCTATTACCTGCGGCACACCGACATTCTGCCCGGTTCCGACAAGGTCAATGTGGAGATACGCGACCCGGCCACCAACCGCGTCATCGCCAACCAGCCGCTGCGCCGCACCGCAGACTATGAGGTGGACGAACTGCAGGGCCGCATCATTCTCACCCGGCCGCTGATGCAGATCGCCCAGCAGAGCGCCCCATCGCTCATCAATGACGGTGCGCTCGACGGCAACATCGCTGTGATGCTGGTGGACTACGAATACGTACCTTCCGGCTTCGACGCCAACCACGCCACCGTCGGCGCGCGGGCCAGTCACTGGATCGGCGATCATGTGGGCGTCGGCCTCACCTACGTGGAGGAAGGCCGCGCCGCCGAGGACTACACCATTGCCGGCGCCGATGTAACGCTCAAGGCAGGCGACGAAAGCTGGGTGAAGCTCGAGTACGGCACTACTGAGGCAACGCAGTCCGAACGGTTCTACTCCACTGACGGCGGCCTTTCCTTCGCCAACCTCTCAGGTACTGGCGCCAACCGGGAAGGTGACGCGTACAGCGTGGATGTGCACATCAACGCCGCCGACTTCGGTGGCCGCATGGGCTGGATCACCAACGCCTGGTACAAGGACGTGGACGATCAGTTTTCCATCGCCCGCCGCGACGACGGCACCAACGTCATCGAGTTCGGCGCCGAAACCCATATTCCCATTGGTGATAACTGGCAGGTTGGCGCCCGCGCCAGCCACGTGGAAGCCGCCGGTCGCTTCGAACAGATCGAAGCCGCCGTGCAGGCGGAGCGCCGCATCGGCGAGCGCGGCCGCGCCACCGCAGAAGCGAAGTACGTCGAGGAAGAACTCAACGGCGCGCCGTCCACGGACGCCATGATCGCCGCCGCCCAGTACGAACATCAGGTCACCCGCAACATCGCGGTGTATGGCGGCGGCCAGATGACCGTAGAAGCCAGCGACGGCTACGACAACAACGACCAGGTACATGCCGGCGTGAAGATCGACCTCACCCAGAGCACCTCCGGCCAGATCGAGGGCCGCGACGGCCACCGCGGCTCCAGCATTCTGGCGAGCCTGGAGCACGAGTTGAACGATCGCCACACGATCTACGGCACCGTCACGCACTCCACCGATCGCACGCACGACGCCTACGCGCACGGCGCCGGCTACACCAGCATGCTCGACAACGTCGGCACCAATGTCGCCGCCGGTCACCGCTGGATACTCAACGACCGAGTAAACCTGTTCACCGAAGGCCAGCACAGCAACGGCCGCGACTACACGGGTCTCGGCCACGTGTTTGGCCTCGACTACGCCGACGAAAGCGGCCTGCACGCGGGCCTCACCGTGCAGCAGAGCGATCTCGACGGCGGCACGGGCGTGGTGGATCGCACCGCGTACAGTGCCTCCATCGGCTACCGCATGAGCGCACTGCGCTACGCTGCCAAGCTCGAGTACCGCGAAGATCGCGGAGCCGAGACCATCGTGCAGTGGCTGAGCACCAACCGGCTCGACTACAAGATCAACGAAAGCTACCGCGTGGCAGCCAAGTTCAACTACGGCCTGTCAGAGAACGACCGCAACGGGCTGGACGTGGGCAAGCTCATGGAAGGCTCGCTCGGCATCGCCCACCGGCCGGTGGATGACAACCGCTTCAACTGGCTTGCCAAGTACACCTACCTCTATGACCTGCAGAGCGCCGGTCAGGAAAATGCGGACTTCGATCGCCGCCTGCAGGTGTTGTCCTGGGAAGGCATCTACAAGCTCACCAGACACTTCGACATCGGCGCCAAGGTGGCGCGGCGCGAAGGTGAAGTGCGCATGAACCGCGACTTCGGCCCCTGGTTCGACAGCACCGCCAACTTCATCGCTGCACGCGTGCGCTGGCATGTGTTGCACAAGTGGGACGCGCTCGTAGAAGGTCGCTGGCTGGAGCTCGAAGAAAGCGACGAGGAGAAGTTCGGCGCGCTTATCGCCGTGGAGCGGCATTTCGCGGAGAACTTCAAGCTCGGCGTGGGGTACAACTTCACCGACTTCTCGGATGACCTGACCAACGTCGACTTCGATCACCAGGGGTGGTTTTTGAACGCGGTGGGTAAGTACTAAACAAACGCTTCAGGACCGCTGGCGGGCCAATGCAAAGGATCTGATATCCTCTCGACTTGTTTGGGAAGGGAAGTTCCAATGCGCTTGACCGGCAACCTCGCCTGCCTCGCGATAACAACGATTGCATCGTTCGCACACAGCGAGGCGAACGTGCGGCAGCCCATCGAATCTCTCACCGTGTTCACCGCGAAGCGTTTCGTTACGATGGAGCCCGCCCTCACGGAGGCAACGGCGGTCGCGGTAGCAAACGGTCGTATCGTTGCCGTAGGCGATCTCGACAGCCTCACCCCGTGGACCGACCGTTACCCGAGCACCATCGACCGCTCCTTTGAAGACAGGTACGTCCTGCCGGGCTTCATCGACCCGCACGTGCACCCCTCACTGCCGGCAATCACCACTCAGTTTCCGTACATTGCCCCCGAGGCTTGGGATCTGCCCACCGGCCACTTTCCCGCGGCCAAAACCCCGGAACAATACAAGCAGGCGTTACGCGCCGCGGTAGCAGCGCACGACGATGCCGCAGTGCCTTTCGTCACCTGGGGCTATCATCCGCTGTGGCACGGCGAGGTCTTTCGCGACACGCTGGATGCCTGGTTTCCGGAGCAACCGGTGATTCTCTGGCACCGCTCGTTTCATGAACTCATCGCCAACACCACTGCGTTGCGCCGCCTCGGTTTGACCGAGGAAGATGCCGCCGGCGACGCCCACGCAGACTGGAGCCGAGGGCTGTTCTCCGAGGGGGCGGCCATGCAGATCATGGCCAGGCTGACGTTCGTGTTCGAGCCGGAGCGCTTCGGCCGCGGCATGCGCAACTTCGCCGAGCTGCTGCATCTTGGCGGCGTCACCACCGCGGTAGACATGGGATTCGGTATTTCAGGCAGTCCCGACGCAGACATCGCCGCAGTACGAACAACGTTGGAGAGCATGCAGGCGCCTTCCCGGGTGATCATGACGCCCATCATCACCAGCTTCCTCAACCGAGGCGTCACCCCAGAAGCGGCGATGAAAGAGATCGATGCCTGGCGGCAACAAAGCAGCCGTCGCGTGCTGCTTGATCGACGTTTCAAACTGATGATCGACGGCGCCGTTTTCAGCGGCTTGTCGCAGTTCGGTTTCCCCGGCTACATCGACGGCCACGAAGGTGTGTGGATGGTGCCGCTGGATACCACGTTAGCGTGGGCGCAGGCCTTCTGGGACGCGGGCTACCAGTTGCACGCGCACACCAACGGCGACGCCAGCGCAGCGCGTATGATCCACATTCTGCGCACGCTGCTCGCCAACACGCCGCGGGTAGACCACCGCTTCTCGCTGGAGCACTTTGCCTACACCACCGAAGACCAGAACCGTGCGCTGAAGAACCTGGGTGCGGTGGTCTCGGCCAACCCCTACTACCATTACATCCTGAGCGATATCTACAGCACGCAGTGGCTCGGTGCGGATCGCGGGGAGCAGATGGTGCGGCTGGGATCGCTCGAACGCCTTGGCGTGCCTTTCACGCTGCACTCCGACATGCCCATGGCGCCCCTGTCACCGCTCACGCTCGCCTGGACGGCCACCAACCGCGAAACTATCAACGGCAACCGCACGGGGCAGGTGGAGCGTGTAAGCCTGAACGCGGCGCTGCGCGCCATCACCATCGACGCCGCCTACGCGGTGGGATGGGAAGATGAGATCGGCTCGATTCGTGCCGGCAAGCGGGCGGATTTCACGGTGCTGGACAAGGACCCCTACGAAGTCGGTGCCGCGGGCCTGAAAGACATCTCCATATGGGGTACGGTGTTCGAGGGAGAGGTAGCACCGCTGAAACAAACGCCATGACAAACACCAAGCGCCGCGGCGGCTCAGCACTGCTGCTGATGCTGCTGCCGAGCCTCAGCCAGGCCGGTATCGACGACACCATCAACGACGCGTTTCGGCCGGTAGCAAGGGCCATGGTGGAGTTCGTTTTCTTCACCGTCCCCGTAGGCGAAACCCAGGTACCGCTGATCGTCGTGTGGCTCATCGCAGGCGCTATCTACTTCACCATCCGGCTCAAGCTCATCAACCTGCGCGGCTTCCGCCACGCGGTGCGCATCGTTGCCGGGCGGGAAGACAAGGCAGCAAAAGCCCCCGGCGAAGTCACCCACTTTCAGGCGCTGACCACCGCGGTATCCGGCACCGTCGGGGTCGGCAACGTCACCCATGTCGCGGTGGCCATCTCCCTGGGCGGGCCGGGTGCGGCCTTCTGGCTGATCGTGGCTGGACTCCTCGGCATGGCGACGAAATTCGTCGAGTGCACGCTGGGCGTGAAATACCGGCAGATCAACGAAGACGGTTCGGTGTCGGGTGGGCCCATGTTCTACCTGGACAAAGGTCTGGCTGAGCGCAAGCTGCCGCGCCTGGGCAAAGCCATGGCCTGGTACTACGCCATCTGCATCATCTTCGGCGCCATCGGCGCGGGCTGTATGTTTCAAGCCAATCAGGCGTACGTGCAGTTCGTCAACGTCACCGGTGGAGAAGCAAGCCCATTCGCCGACCGCGGCTGGCTGTTCGGCAGCATTCTCGCGGTGTTGACCGCGCTGGTGATCATCGGCGGCATCAAGAGCATCGCCCGCGTCACCTCCAAACTGGTGCCCTTCATGGCGCTGCTGTACGTCGGCACGGCGCTCGTCGTCATCGGCGTGAATTACGCTGCGCTACCGGAAGCCATCGGCCTCATCGTCACCAACGCCTTCAGCCCGGAGGGGGTTACCGGCGGCATGCTTGCCGTGTTGGTATTGGGATTCCGGCGGGCGGCATTTTCCAACGAGGCCGGCATCGGCTCGTCGGCCATTGCACACGCAGCGGTAAAAACCAAAGAGCCGGTCACACAGGGCTTCGTGGCCATGCTGGAGCCGTTCATCGACACCGTGGTGATCTGCACGATCACAGCACTCGTGATCATTCTCACGGTGTACGACCCCGCGATGTTGAACGACGGCACCGCCAGCGGCGTGGAGCTGACCTCCAGCGCCTTCGCAAGCGTCTTGCCCTGGTTTCCCTACGTGCTCGCTGTGGTGGTCATGCTGTTCGCATACTCCACGATGATCTCCTGGTCGTACTACGGCATGGAGGGGTTCGTGTACATCTTCGGCCCGAAGCGCTGGTCGAAGTACACCTTCAACGGCATCTATTGCCTGTTCGTGATCGTCGGTTGTACGTCACAGCTCGATGCCGTGCTCGACTTCTCCGACGCCATGATCTTCGCCATGGCGCTGGCCAACGTCACCGGTCTGTACCTGCTGCTGCCGGTAGTGCGCCGGGAGCTGGACGACTACTGGCGACGGCTCGGCCGATCTACTTGAGGATGCGCTGCCCGGGGTAGCTGTCTTCGACGATCGCGCCATCGCGCAGTGCAAACTTACCGCCAACGATCACGTGCTCGATGCCTGTCGACGGCAGGAACGGCTCCTGAAACGTGGCGCGATCCTGAATACGCTCAAGATCGAAAATCGTGATATCTGCATCGGCACCAACCGAGATGCGGCCCTTGCGAGCAAAGGCAGGGCTGTACCCCTCCAGCATGCGTGCAGGTAGAAGCGTCATCTTCGCTACCGCCTGCGCCAGCGGCAACGACCCTTCGTCGCGCACATAGCGCGCGTAGATGCGGGAAAACGTACCCACGCCAAACGGTGCGTTCTTCATGGCGAGGCTCATCACCGGTGTGCCGTCTGCGGCAACGATCACGTCCGGGGCGATGCTGGCCTGCCTGGTCCATGCTTCCTTGTTGTAGTGATGCACCACCGATCCGCCCGGCTGCTCTGCCCGGTACTTCTCCCAAGTTGCTTCGCTCAGCCGTTCGCCGGTAGCTACCCACTCCACGTCCTCATAGGTAATGGCGAAGATCTTCTGCCAGTCGCGGCTGAACACTGCCGCTGAGATGGATGTGGAACCGGCGTTGTATGGGAACGACTCCATGGTGATGCGCACCCCTTCGGCCCGCGCTTCCCGAATCAGGCGCATAAACTCGGCGATGTTCATCATGGCGCTGGCCTGCAGATGGCAGATGTGCACCGGTGCGCCGGTCTCACGCGCCAGATCGATCACTTCGATGAGGCCGCTGGGGTCACCGGCGACGCCCCGCCGCACGTGTACGGAGATCGGCGCGCCGCGTTCAGCGGCAACCTCGAAAACGATGCGCATCTCCTCTTCGTCCACCGCATCGCTCATGTAGTCGAGCAGCATGCCGATGCCGAGGCCGCCTTCGTCCAAACCCGAGCGCAGCATGTCGCGCAGCATGACTTTCTGCGCATCGTCCAGCGGCTGCTGGAAGGCTGCAGATTCCATGGTAGCCGCACCCTCCCCCTGCATGACGCGCGCCACCGCCTGATCCATGCCGGTAAGACCTTGCCCTGCTTCGAGTATCTGCGAACGGATCCAGGCATGGCCGAGAGAGGCGCCGAAGTTGGTGCGCGCTTTGCCTTCGAGGGCGATCGGTGCGTACGTGCCGAAGCGCGCCGCCGGATAGGACCCCGACTCCATCTCGATGATGGTGGTTACCCCATCCTGCACCTCGAATCGGTTGCCGAGCGGTGTCCAGGCGTGCGTGTGCACGTTGATGAAACCTGGCGCCACCACGAGCCCGGAAACGTCCATGCGCTCATCGCCGACGAGAGGTGCTTCGCTGACCATAGCGATTCGGCCGTCGATGATGCCGACGTTACGCACATCCTCCAGACCGCTCTCAGGATCAATGACCAATCCACCTTCGAGCACGAGGTCGTAGCGCGTTTGCGTAACAGGACCTGCGCAGGCGGCAACGATCAGGCTGAGGGCGAGCAGGTACGGCCGCATGGCAATCTCCTTGGTGTGAAGCCGCCAGTGTACACTCCAGAGCCGGGAGGGCGTCTATGCACTATCTGAAACAATCCAACGGGGCCACGCTGCAGCAGGACCCTGAGGTGACCGACACCGTCGCGCGCATGCTGCACGCCATCGAGACCGAAGGGGAAGAAGCGGTGCGCCGTTACAACCGTGATCTCGATGGTTGGGCTGGCGATCTGTTGCTGCGCGACAAAGCGTTGCACACGGCCGGGAAACAGCTGCCCGATACTGTACGAGATGATCTGGCATTCGCCCACGATCGAGTGCGGCGCTTCGCGCAGGCACAGCGGGATGCGCTCGCGGAGTTCGAGATGACACCGAGCCCCGGTGTGGTTGTGGGGCAGAAACTCATACCCATCGACACTGCGGGCTGCTACGTACCCGGCGGCCGCTACGCGCACGCAGCATCCGCGTTTATGAGCGTGTGCACCGCAGTCACAGCCGGTGTCTGCCACTCGATCGCCAGCACCCCCGCCAACGCCGAACGAGGCGTGCATCCCGCCATTCTCCACGCCCTGCATCTCAGCGGTGCCACACAGGTGCTGCTGGCCGGCGGCGTGCAGGGCATCGGCGCGCTGGCTTTCGGCATCGCCACCGGAAACCCGGCCGATGTCATCGTCGGCCCGGGCAACCGCTACGTGGCCGAAGCCAAGCGGCAACTCTTCGGCCGAGTCGGTATCGACGTGCTGGCCGGTCCCACAGAAAACCTGGTGCTCGCCGACGACAGCGCAGACCCACATCTCGTCGCGGCCGACCTTGCCGGGCAGGCGGAGCACGGACCCGATTCACCCATGTGGCTGGTAACCACCAGCCAGGCACTCGCCGACGCGGTAGCGCAACTGGTACCGAAGAAAATCCACATGCTCCCGGACCCGGCGCGCACCGCTGCCGAGGCGGCATGGCGCGACTTCGGTGAGATCGTCGTGGCGCAAAGCCGCGAAGAAGCCTTAAGCATCTGCGATCGCTACGCGCCCGAACACCTGCAGGTCCAGGCCGCGGATCTGGACTGGTGGCTTGCGCGCTTACGCAACTACGGGTCCCTCTTCCTTGGCGAGGAAACCACGGTCTCATATGGCGACAAATGCACAGGTCCAAACCACATTCTGCCGACACGGGGCGGCGCCCGTTACAGCGGAGGCCTCAGCGTCGGCAAGTTCATAAAGACGGTGACCTACCAGCGGCTCGATCGCGCTGCGAGCGCGGTGATCGGCGCGCCGGCGGCACGCATCTCACGCCTCGAAGGCATGGAGGGCCATGCACGCAGCGCCGATGCCCGCCTGGAAAAGTATTTCCCCGAAGAAACGTTCGAACTCACCCCGCCCGAGTTGGCGTGGCCGCAGGACAGCAAATCATGAGCCATCTCCAACGCGATCTGGGCGAACCAGCACCGGTGCCCCGCGAGGCGATGGACCGGGTGCGCGCCATTCTCGAAAGCGCGCAGCTCACCCGCTACGGTGAGTTCAAGGGCGAAAGCTCCGAAGTGGCAGCGCTGGAACGGGAGTTCGCGGCCTACATGAGCAGTCGCTACGCTGTAGCGGTGAACTCCGGCGGCAGCGCAATCTACCTCGCACTCCTATGCGCCGGCGTGCGGCCGGGTGATCGGGTACTGTTGAACGCCTTCACCCTGGCGCCGGTGCCTGGGGCTGTGGTCCATGCCGGCGCCGAGCCGTTGTTCGTGGAGTGCAACGACGACTACGTGGTGGATCTGGAGGACCTGCGCCGGAAAGCGGGGCTCGGAGTAAAAGTATTGTTGCTGTCGCACATGCGCGGCCACATCGGCGACATGCACGGCATCCTCAAAATCTGCAACGATCATGGCATTCTCATCATCGAGGATTGTGCGCACACCCTCGGCGCCCGCTGGGACGGTCGCCTGAGCGGCAGTTTCGGATCATTCGGGTGCTTCAGCCTGCAGGCATACAAACACATCAACGCCGGCGAAGGCGGGTTGCTCACCACAAACGACGAGGACGCCGCCGCAAGAGCTGTCCTGTACTCAGGGAGCTATATGCTCTACGGCCAGCACGAGGCAGCCCCCGATCCGGAAGTGTTCGAGCGGCACAAGCACAATGTCCCGAACTTGAGCCTGCGCATGCCGGAGGTGACCGCCGCCATCGCCCGATCACAGCTTCCGCTGCTGGAGAAACGCGCACGCGTCTGGAACCACGGCTATACCCTGCTTGCCAAGCGCCTCGCGCAGGTACCGCACGTCCGCCTGCCGAAACGCGACCCGCGAGAAGCGTTCATCGGCTCGTCACTGCAGTTTTCCTTCGAGGGGCTGAGTGCGACCCGCATAGACAACATCGTCGCCCGTTGCGCAGACCAAGGGCTCAGCCTCAAATGGTTCGGCCGGGCGGAACCACAGGGGTTCACCAGCACCTGGGAGCATTGGCGTTACGTGGGCGAGGCACAGCCGCTGCAACGCACGCGCGGCATGCTCGACGGGCTTATCGACATGCGCATTCCCCTCACCATCACGTCGGCAGACTGCGCCCGCATCGGCGACATTCTTGAAGCATCTATCGAGCTGACCGAATGACATACATAAACAACGCCACCGGTTCGTACCGGACCTTTGTGTCACACCTTGAGTGTTCATACACCGGTAAGCACTACCCTGCCGGAGTTGTGCACAACCTGTCTGAGGCAGGCTACCCCCTCCTCGTGCGATACGACCTCGATGCGCTGGCGGAGCACCTGCAACCCGACATGCTGCTCAGCCGCGCCAGCGATCTTTGGCGGTATCGTGAGTTTCTGCCCGTCACGCGCGCGGAGAACATCGTGTCGCTCGGCGAGGTAACCACCCCGCTCATCGAGCTCGCCGGAACGCCCGCCGGCGGCCGGGTACTGTTCAAGGATGAAGGACGGCTGCCCACGGGATCATTCAAAGCACGTGGCATTACCGCAGCCATCAGCATGGCCAAAGAGCTGGGCATCACCCGCGTCGCTATGCCCACCAACGGCAACGCAGGTGCTGCGCTCAGCGCCTATGCCACCCGCGCAGGTATGGAGAGCTTCGTGTTCTGCCCCGCAGACACACCCGAGGTGAACATCGCAGAAACTGCCCTGCAGGGTGCCAGAGTGTTTCGCGTGAACGGATTGATCAACGATTGCGGGAGACTGGTTGGCGAAGGCAAGGAGAGCGCAGGCTGGTTCGATGTGTCCA
>JAUIED010000110.1 GCA_030428905.1 Gammaproteobacteria bacterium | reverse complement strand
GGCTGATCGCGGCAAACACCCTCGACGAGGTATCACGGTGCTCATCAACTTCTTTCTGACACTGCGCAAGTACAAAGTGCCGGTCACTATCCGTGAGCTCATGGATCTGATCGAAGCGCTGAAAGTGCGCGTGGTGTACGCCAACGTAGACGACTTCTACCTGCTCAGCCGCACCTGCATGTGCAAAGACGAGAAGCACTACGACAAGTTCGACCGCGCTTTCAGTGCCTACTTCAAAGGTCTGGAGGATCTGCACGGTCTTCTGGAAAGCCTCATTCCGGACGAGTGGTTGCGCCACGAGTTCGAAAAGTCTCTGAGCCCGGAGGAGCTTGCGCAAATCGAATCGCTGGGTGGGCTCGAGAAACTCATCGAAGCGTTCAAAGAGGCCAAGGAAGAGGCTGAGCGCAAAGAAGCTGAAAAGGGCAAGGAAGGTAAGGAAGGCGAAGAAGGCGAGGGCGACCAGCCCGGTAAAAACGGACCCAACGGACCCGCCAAAGGTAAGAAGAAGAAAGCCAAGAAAGCCTGGGATCAGCGTCAGTACAAGAACCTGGACGACTCCGTGGAGCTCGGCACGCGCAACATCAAGATGGCGCTGCGGCGCCTGCGCAAGTTCGCCCGCACCGGCAAAGACGAAGAGCTGGATATGGACGGCACCATCCGTTCCACCGCGCACAACGGCGGCATGCTCGATATCCGCATGCGCCCGGAACGGAAGAACACCGTGAAGGTGCTGCTGTTCCTGGATATCGGTGGCTCTATGGATGCGCACGTGAAGGTGTGCGAGGAGCTGTTTTCGGCAACGCGCACCGAGTTCAAGCACCTGGAATTCTTCTATTTCCACAACTTCATTTATGAAAGTGTTTGGAAGGACAACCGTCGCCGCATGGCGGAGCGCATGCCCACCTTTGAGGTTCTGAACAAGTACGCGCACGACTACAAAGTGGTGTTCGTTGGCGACGCCACCATGGCGCCATACGAAATCACCCACGCTGGCGGCAGCGTCGAGCATTGGAATGAGGAGCCGGGGGCCGCGTGGATGGAACGCTTCATGCACGCCTACGACAAGGTCGTGTGGATCAACCCCACGCCGCAGGAAACCTGGGAGTACTCAACCTCCGTGGGCATGACCCAGGAGCTCGTCGGTGGGCAGATGTTCCCTCTGACCATTCGCGGCCTGGAAGAGGGCATGGGCGCGCTCTCGAAGTAGAACCCAGGCACGAGAAAACCGGGCCCGCAGCGTACAGCTCAATCGCTACGGGCCCGGTGGTCGTGCCGCCGGATGGACGACTCCGGCAGCAGAGACACTCTACCCCCTGATGCGGCTGCGCTTGTAACTGCACGTGCAGAATTTGGTAAACGATTCGTAGGGGCGACCCGTGCCGTTGGATGCGAACCTTTCTGATAGACGCGCCGCTCGGATCGCAGGCTTCGACCTGACGCCGGCGCCCGGCCTGCCGGTCAGCGAGCACGCGGATGAAATCGCCTCCCTTCTGAACGCGCACCAGGTGGTTATCGTTGCGGGTGAAACCGGCTCGGGAAAAACCACCCAGATTCCGAAAATCTGCATGGCGGCGGGTTTCGGTGTGCGGGGTGCCATTGCGCATACGCAGCCGCGGCGGCTTGCCGCCCGCTCGGTGGCCGCCAGAATCAGCGAAGAGGTGGGCACGGCGCTGGGTGACGGGGTCGGCTACGCGGTGCGGTTTGATGACAAGGTGGCGGACGACACGGTGGTAAAGCTCATCACCGACGGGCTGCTGCTCACCGAAGTGCGACACGACCGTGCGTTGTCTCGCTATGAGGTGATCATTGTCGATGAGGCGCACGAGCGCAGTCTCAACATCGATTTCCTCCTCGGCGTGTTGCGGCGGCTGGTGGCCCGGCGCCCGGAGCTCCGGGTGATTGTTACCAGTGCCACTATCGACGTGGAACGGTTCTCTGCCTATTTCGGCGGTGCGCCGGTGGTCTCGGTCAGCGGCCGGGGTTATCCGGTGGACATGCGCTACCTGCCCGCGGAAACGCTGGACGGTGCCGTGGACCCGGAAGTGCTTTTAGTAGACGCGGTTCGGGAGGCGCTCGCCCTGCCGGCGGGTGCGGCACGCGACATTCTCGTATTCCAGAGCGGCGAACGGGAGATTTTCGACAGCGCCCGCGCGCTCCGCGAGCAGTTTGGCACCCAGCTCGACATTCTTCCTCTGTACGCGCGCTTGCGAGCGGCCGATCAGGCGCAGATCTTTCGGCCCGGCAAGCGACGGCGGGTGGTGCTTGCTACTAATGTGGCGGAGACCTCGCTGACGGTGCCGAACATCGGCTTCGTCATCGATCCCGGGTATGCGCGCATCAACCGCTACAGCTACCGCTCGAAGCTGGAACGGCTGCCTGTTGAGCCGATCAGTCAGGCCAGCGCCAACCAGCGTGCAGGGCGTTGCGGCCGGGTGGCGCCCGGGGTGTGTTTACGCCTCTACACCAGGACGGACTTCGAGTCGCGGCCGGAGTTTTCAGACCCCGAGATCCGCCGCGTAAACCTGGCGTCCGTCGTGCTCACCATGCGCGCTTACGGCCTTGGCGATATACAGCGTTTCGGCTTCATCGAGCCGCCGGACCCGCGGGCGGTGAAAGATGCGGTGCGGCTTCTGGAGGAGCTCGGCGCGCTGCGCGAGAACCGGCTCACCAATATCGGCCGGGCGATGTCGCGTCTACCGGTAGATCCGCGCCTGGCGCGCATGCTGGTGGCTGCGTCCAGCGGTCATGCGCTCGCTGAGCTCCTCATCATCACTTCCGCGCTGGCGGTGCAGGACCCTCGTGAACGACCATTCGATGCGCGCGCCGCAGCGGACGCGAAGCACGAACGATTCATCGATGAAGCGAGCGACTTCGGTACGTTGCTGAACCTCTGGGCGTGGCTGGGCAACCTGCATGAGGCCACCAGCCGAAGCGGCGAGCGTAAGGCCATTGTCAGCCACTTTCTCAATCCATCGAGGGTGCGGGAGTGGCGCGCGCTGCACCGACAGTTGCTGCTGGCCGTGAAGCAATTGGGTTGGCGGATCAATCAGGTGCCGGCAGGCCGGGACGAAGTAAACCGCGCAGTGCTGGCGGGCAGCCTGTCATTGATCGGGCTGCACGATGAAAAGGGTGTGTATCTCGGCGCGCGCGGCACAAAATTCCGCATCTTTCCGGGGTCGGCGTTGCACGGACGCACGCCGAAGTGGGTCGCAGCGGCGGACATCGCCGAGACCGCGAGGGTGTATGCCCGCACGGTGTGCGAGGTGCAGCCGGGATGGATTGAGTCTCATGCTGGTCACCTGGTGAAACGGCAGCACGCGGAGCCACACTGGAGTGCTGCCACTGGTCAGGCCAAAGCCTATGAACGGGTGACGTTGTACGGTCTGCCGCTGGTGGAGCGTCGCCCGGTGCAGCTTGCGAGGTTAGATCCAGCAGCAGCCCGTGCACTGTTCGTGCGTGACGGATTCATCGGCGGCAGATTGCCGAAAAAGACGCTCGCGCAGGTGCCACTCATCGCTGAGAACCTGCAGGCCATCGCCCGCGTGCGATCTCTCGAGGAGCGCGGACGCCGTCGCGACCTGATGATCTCCGAAGAAGAGCTGCACGCCTACGTTGAGGAGCGCTTGCCGTCCGATGTGCTGGATGCCGCAACGCTGTTGCGCTGGTGGCGCGGTGCAAGCGAGCCGGTCAAACAGGTGCTTCGATTTACCGATCAGGTGCTGCTGCGTCAGCAGTCCGAGGGCCTCGGCGAGGACGCCTATCCGTCGGAGCTCACCTTTGGTGACGTCAGGCTGGACGTGAAGTATCGCTTTGCACCGGGGGCGCCGGACGACGGCGTCAACCTGCAGGTGCCGGTGGGTATGCTGCAGGGCCTGGCGCCGGAAGCGTTGGAGTGGATGGTGCCGGGGCTTCTGCCGCAAGTGGTTGAGGGCTGGCTGCGCACGCTGCCCAAGCAACGCCGCCGGCAGATTTCACCGATCGCAGACCGCGTGCCGGAGGTTGTGGCCTATCTCCTGCGTGCTGGACGCTACCGACGCGGGCGATTTGCTTCCGCACTCGGCGAGGCAGTGGCCGCTGTATGCGACATCGCGCCGGACCCGGGTGAGTGGCACCCGGAAAGGCTGGACGATGTGTTGCGCATGAACATACAGGTGCTCGGCCGCAAGCGCCGGGTGATCGACTCCGGTCGGAACCTGATCGAACTGCAGGATAGGCACGCCGCAGATGCTGCGTCGCAGGAGATTGATCTCAGCCAGCCGGTGCAGCAGTCTATTGAGCACTTTCCGGACAAGCTCGAAGCAAAGAAAACCCTCGGCACGGCGAAGTCGCCGGTTCTGGTGTATCCGGCGCTGCGCGACGCGGGAACCACCGTGGATCTGGTCTACGCCGAAACCGAGCAGCGGGCGATGGCGCTCAACCGTGCAGGCTTCGCGCGCATGGCGTTGCAACACCTGGGCAGCGCCTGTCGTTATTTTCGTCGTGAGATCGACCGCAACAAAACGTTGGGGCTGCACTTCGCCTCTCTCGGTGACGCTGCGGCGCTCAGGGATGGACTGCTGTGCTACGTGGCCTGGGTGTGCTACTTCCATGGGCGCCCGCTGCCGCGCGCTCGTGACGCGTTCGAGTCGCGCATGCAGGAACGGCGAGCTGCACTGGCGAGCGTGTTCGAGGCGTGTGTAGATGCGTTTGCCCAGGCCCTTGCTGCGCGCTTTGCGCTGATGACCGCACTTGATAGCGCGCGTTCCCCGGCGTTTGCGCAAGCGGTGGCTGATATTCGCCGCACGGTGGACAGGCTCATGCCCGCAGACGTGTTGGTCCGGGCCGACCCGGAACTGCTCCTTGCGCTGCCGCGCTACCTGGCAGCGCAGCGCTACCGGCTCGACAACCTGCAGGGCAAGGTACAGCGCGACGCGGAGCATGTAGCGAGAATGCAAGGCCTTGAGGCGCGACTCGTTGCCTTAACCGATCACCGCCTCACGCCGCCCGCGGAAGGGGAGGCGCTAGCCCTGCAGCTGGAAGAGGTGCGCGTTGCTCTATTCGCCGAGCCGTTGGCTGCGAAAGGTCTGGGTTCGGTAAAAAAGTGGTCGCGAGCGGCAGAAACGCTGGAGCGTCAGGTGGGCTTGCTTTAGCCTCAGTCTGAGGCAGGGAACCATCGCGCAGAGCGCCTGTCATACCCCTACGATGGACGCCGGGAAACGACAGCCATCGGACAACAACTTTTGAATATCGAATCTCGAGGAGATCTCAAGACATGCTGAATCGAAGAATGAAACCGATTGCCGCGGCTGTTGGAACGGCGTTTGTTGCGGCAGCGGGTGGTGCAGGTGTTGCGTCCGCTGACGAGCTGTTTACCGCTGAGGAGCTGCAGAAAGGCTACGACCTCCTCGCAGAAGCCGAAGGCAAGTGTGGCGAGGGCAAGTGCGGCGAAGGTAAATGCGGCGAAGGCGACGGCGGCGAAGGCAAATGCGGCGAAGGTAAGTGCGGCGAAGGCGACGGCGGCGAAGGCAAGTGCGGCGAAGGCAAGTGCGGCGAAGGCGACGGCGGTGAAGGCAAGTGCGGCGAAGGCAAGTGCGGAGGAGCTGAGTAAAAGTCCGCATCCGGTTAGCGAATCCATGAACCCGCAGTCTGCTGGGCTGGGGCTGCGTCGAGGCATGCTGCCCCAGCTCCTCGAGCTCGAGCCTGGCGATGTGGACTTCATGGAGATCGCGCCGGAAAACTGGATAGGCGTTGGCGGCCGCTTCGGCCGCCAGTTCGCCACCCTCGCGGAACGCTTTCCGCTGATCTGTCATGGCCTGTCTTTGTCCATCGGTTCACCAGCTCCGCTGGATGTAGACTTTCTGCGCTCCGTCAAAACCTTTCTCGATACGCACGGTATCGACACGTACACCGAGCATCTGAGCTACTGCAGTGACGAACAGGGGCACCTGTACGACTTGATGCCTATCCCGTTTACGGAGGAGGCGGCACGCTACGTTGCCGCGCGGGTCCGTCAGGTGCAGGACATCCTCGAACGCCGCATCGGCCTGGAGCACGTGTCCTACTACGCCGCCCCAGGGCAGGAAATCGCCGAGGTGGAATTCATCAATCAGGTGCTCAACGAGGCGGACTGCGACCTGCTGCTGGACGTCAACAACATCTACGTCAACAGCATCAATTTCCGTTACGACGCCCATGATTTTCTCCAGCGTCTGGACACTTCCCGAGCCGCATACGTGCACATTGCCGGCCACTATGCTGAGGCCGAAGACCTGCGGGTAGACACCCATGGCTCTGCCGTTGCCGAGCCGGTGTGGGAATTGCTGGTCTCGGCGTTCGACAAAGCAGGGCCGTTACCCGTGCTGCTCGAGCGTGATTTCAATTTTCCGCCCATGGCCGAGCTGCTTGACGAGATTGGTCGCATACGCGCACTTCAGGCGCGCGCTGCGAGTCGGGTGGCGTGAAGCAGGGCGAGAACCTTCCGGCATTCGTCGCTGCACAGCTCGAGTTCGCCGGTTACATTCGTAACCCCGAGGTCAACGACGCACCGGCCGGTATCGAAGCCAGGCGCATGAAGATCTACGCGGATCTCTTCTACAACAATATTCAGAATTTTCTCGCCGGTGCCTTCCCTGTCTGTAAGCGCATCCTGCAGGCGCCGGATTGGGGCGGCACGCCCTGGCACACTCTGGTGCGCAGCTTCGTACATCGTCATGCCAGCAGCTCACCGTACTTTTTGGACATCCCGCAGGAATTTCTGGAGTTCGTGGGTGGTGGTCCGCACCAACCGCTGCCGGAGTGGTTTCTGGAGCTTGCCCACTACGAGTGGGTGGAGATGGCGCTGGCCGTGTCTGACGATGAGGTTCCGGATGCACAAGCGCTCGCCGGGCTGGCGCCTGGTGTGGCCCAGGTGTCGCCGCTGGCCTGGCCCCTCAGCTATCGCTATGCGGTTCATGAGATCGGACCCGGTCATGTTCCTCAGGATGCGCCAACCGAACCTACCCACCTGGTGGTGTACCGACGACGTGACGACAAGGTCCGTTTTCTGGTGTCGAATGTGGTCACGCACACGCTGATTGCTTTGTTGCAGGAGGACGGTGACGTATCGGTAGCGGTGGCAGAGCTCGCCCGGCGACTGGGTATTGATCACGATGTGGTTGCAGATCAGGCGGCTCGCGCCTTGGCGCGGCTTCGTGAATGTGAGATTGTCTTTGGCGGCAGTTGAGAGGCATCAAGAATGAGGCGGAAGCGCCCGATCAAGCGGTTTGCATGGAGCATGCTGGTCCTTTGCTGGCTCAGCACCGGGTTAATGGCAGGCGATGCTCACGCGGACGACATCGATCCCTGGGAGCCGGCGAATCGCAAGGTATTTGCCGTGAACGACTTTTTCGACCGTATCCTGGTCAAGCCCGTGGCGAAGGGTTACCAGCGTTTCGTGCCGAAACCCATCCGCCGTGGTGTATCTAACGTCTTCAATAACATCGACACGCCTGCTACGGCGCTGAATCAGTTTCTACAGGGCAAGCCGGTGCGCGGCTTGTCGGACACAGGCCGCTTTCTGGTCAATTCGACCATCGGCATCGCCGGCATATTTGATGTGGCCACGCCGATGGGGCTGGAGCCTCACCAGGAGGACTTCGGCCAGACCTTCGGCGTTTGGGGGGCAGGTCCTGGCAACCATGTGATGGTGCCATTTAGAGGTTCCTCGTCGGTGCGTGATGCGATCGGCCTTGTGCTCGACGCTGCTGCGAGCCCGCTGCGATTGATCTCGCCGAACTCCGCGCGCTACGGCACGGCGGCGATGTACGGCGTAGACGCGCGGGTGGATCTGCTGGCTGCCGAGAACCTGATCACCGAAGGTGGCGATCGGTACCTGTTCATGCGTGACGCATTTCTGCAGCGGCGCGCCTATCTGGTGCGCGATGGCGCAGTGGAAGAAGACGATCCGTTCCTCGACGACGAGGACTTTTGAACGGTTGTAATGCCCGTTTGATGGGAGTAGGGTGCCGCCCACTTCCATGTGGTGAGCGTGCCCTGCGGTCAGCGCCCCCTCCCATCTGATATGAGCCTAGTGGTCGTCGACACGGTCGATACTCCGTCTCCGTTTCTCAGCCGTCTGGAAGCACTGGGAGCCAATCCGGTGCGCGCCTCGGACGTGGATGAGGTATTGCGTCGCTGTGAGAGTGGCAATGCCGATGTGGTGATCGCCAGCGATTCGGACCTCGCAAAACGACTGGCCTGGGAATTTCCCTCGATTGCGGTGGTGCTGACGGCTCCGAGCAAGCCACGCGGGAAGGAGCTACTCAACCTGATGCGGCGTGGCGTAGCCGATGTGTGGCTCGAAGAGCAGGACGAGGCGGCAACGCAGATTCGCCTGCGCGCGGTGCAGCGTCGTGCGAAGGCCGCGGATCGGGAGCTACGCGCCCGTATCAACTTGTACGAGTCGGAGCTCAAACGGGATCAGCGTGCCGGCCGTTACATCCAGATGGGCATGCTGCCGCCGTCGCCGATGATGATCGACGACTACCGTCTTCAGCAGCATATGCTGCCGTCGCATATGCTCAGCGGCGACTTCGTCGATTACTTTGGCTTCGCCGACAACCACTTCGCTGCCTACGTTGCCGACGTCTCCGGGCATGGCGCTTCCTCTGCGTTCGTTACAGTTCTGTTGAAGAATTTCTCCCGCCGGGTACGTCGGGAATACCATCCCGGCATGTTGGATGAGCCGGGCAGAATTCTCGAGTGGCTCAATCGCGAGATCATGGAGCAGCGCATCGACAAACATGTCAGCATGGTGCTGCTCGTCACAGACTGCCGTGACGACCGCGTCACGCTGGTGAACGCAGGTCACTACCCGGCAGCTATACTCGTTCAAGGCGGTAAAGCGCGGTACGTCGAAAATGCAGGTAAGCCCGTCGGTTTGTTCCCCAAAGTGCAGTTCGAGGCCTTCAGCACCACGCTGCAGGCAGACGACCGCATCGTCGTGTTCTCGGATGGCGTGCTGGAGATGCTCGATGATTCGACTCACGAGGCGCGCGAAGCGCGACTGCTCGATGCCGCTGAGCGCACCGATGACGTACGCGGGATCTGGCGGCTCCTGGGGTTGGATGAGGAGCGCGCAGGACCGGACGATATGACTTGCCTGATCGTGAGTCGCGAGCCATGAACCACGCCGGCAAGATCATGGTGGGCAAGCAGGACGGGGTATACCTGCTGAAGCTTGAAGGCGACGTGCGCGTGACGCTGTGCATCTCCGCCGAAGGCTTCTTTGAAAAGATGTTCGATGATGCGGGCTTTCGTTCTGTGCTGGTGGATCTCACCCAGGCACATGCGATCGACAGTACATCGCTCGGCATCCTTGCAAAGCTCTCCATAGAGTCCCAGCGCCGGCATGGGGTGGTACCTACACTCGTGGTCACTTCCGCCGATCTGGAGCGGCTGTTGCTGGCCTCAGGGTTTGGAGATGTGTTTCACATGGTCACCGAGCCTCTTCGGCATGTGGATCAACTCGGCGAGCTGCCATCGTCGCCGACGTTGGACGAGTCGACGTTGCGCCACAAAGTCATCGATGCACACCGCACCTTGATGTCCCTGAACGAGGCCAACCGGGATGCCTTCAAGGATCTCGTGGCAGCGCTCGAAGCCGAAGATGAGATGGTGCGGGAGAGCTACGCCGCTGGCTAACCGGTATCTCGTGCGAGCTGTTTTGCGCGGATGAAGTCTCGGTGGGGCACGTAGAGCAGGTCACTTAAGCGACGAATCGTGTGCTCTTCAATCGCGGAGGCGGTTCCGTCTGCAAAGGCGATGCGCCAAAGATCAGCGACGAGCTCGAATTTCTGCGCCGCGCTTGCGTGCTCATTCACCAGCCGCGTGTACTCGAACACCCCAACCCCTTCGTCGTGCCTTCGCCGTGCGTCGTTGATCACCTCGTCGAGGTCCGTATCGCTGAGATCGAGCGCATCCCGCAACGAGCTTCGGAGCTGCTCAAGCTCGGTGGATTCGACCTGGTGATCCGCCCAAACCACTTCGAACAGCAGAACGGCGCTTGCAACGGCGAGGCCGGTGGTGCTCTGCGACTGCGCTTCATCGGGTGCTTCGAGCAGGCGCTTAAGACGCTCGAGCAGGCTCATGCAGCGTGTCGGGCCACAGCCTGCCGGGCGTTGTCCAGCAGCGCTACGCCTTCCTGTTTCAGCCGCCCGGCGTCGCTCAAGCTGCGGCGGAAATGACGCGCGCCGGGCATGCCGCTGAACAATCCCAGCATGTGGCGGGTCATGTTGCCCAGGGGCGTGCCGTTGGCCAGCTCACCGCGCACGTAGTGGCAGTAGGCGTCGTACAGCTCGAATGCAGATAGCGCACCGGAGCCGTGATCGGCTACGTGCAACGCATTGAGCAGCAAGGGGTTGCTGTAGGCAGCACGGCCGATCATCGCACCATCGCATCGCCTGCAGACTTCCTGGATCTGAGCGATCTCATCCAGCCCACCATTGAGTACGATGTTGAGCCCAGGCCAACGGGCCTTGAGGGCGAACACACGTTCGTACTGCAGCGGTGGCACGGAGCGGTTCTGGGCAGGGGACAGACCGTTGAGCAGCGCGATACGGGCGTGCACATAGAACGTGCGGCAACCGGCTGCGGCCAACGCACCGATGAACGTATCGAGAAAGTCGTCGCAGGCCTGGTCGTCGATGCCCAAACGGCACTTCACGCTCACTTCCACCGGGCAGGCTTCGGCCATTGCCGAAAACCCTTCGGCGACCAGCTCGGGTTCGGCCATCAGGCAGGCGCCGATGCGTCCTTCCTGTACACGGGAGGAGGGGCAGCCGACGTTCAGATTGATTTCGTCGAAGCCGGCATCAGCAGCGAGGCGTGTGCACTCGCCGAGCGCTTTGGGGTCGTTACCGCCCAACTGAAGTGCAACCGGGTGTTCCGCAGGGTCGTAGGCGAGAAGCCGTGCCCGCGGGCCGTTCAGCAGCGCACCGGTGGTTACCATCTCGGTGAAGAGTTTCGCGCTCGGGCTTGCCAGTCGGTGCAGGTAGCGGCAGTGCCTGTCGGTGTACGCCATCATCGGTGCGACGGAAATCTGCTTGCTTGGCGGTTCGCTCATGCGCGCGAAGGATACCGGGAAGGCCGGTCGAAATCAGGGCTCAAAGCGATGGATTTTTCTGCCATACGCGGTCATACACGATCGAGCGCAGTTGTGAATTCTGCGGATCAGCACACGAATTTATTTGGTAATTTTATTGCTATAAGCCTCCATTATTACCTCGCCCAGGTGTGGATAAGTCGTATAAATATATGAAATATAAGGAATAAATGGATATTCTTTGCTTCGTCGCGCTGGCTGCGCTTTTCTCCATTTTTGCCTCCATTTTTCCTTCATTTTCAATTTCGAAGTCTGTATAGTTCCGCGCTAACTCGCTGATTTGACGTAAGTGATTGCGGTCGAAGTCGGCGAGGCTCGGGAAAGGGTGCAACTGGAGCATGCCTCAAGAGCCAACGTGTCGGGGAGGAGAGGCCCCGACGGAGCGAAGAAGAGAGAATCTCAATGCTGCGACAAAGAACGATCAGAAAGCCCGTACATGCCATCGGCATCGGTGTGCACTCGGGCAAGAAAGTGCGAATGACGCTGCGCCCTGCCGGGGAAAACACCGGGATTATCTTCGTGCGCTCCGACCTGGACGGCAGTCCTGCCATTGCCGCGCAGGCGCAAAACGTTTCCGATACCACGCTTGCAACAAGCGTCGGCACGCCGGAAGCGCAGGTAGCGACGGTTGAGCATCTGATGAGCGCTCTGTGGGGTATTGGCATCGACAACCTCATCGTTGAGCTGTCGAGCGAAGAGGTGCCGATCATGGATGGCTCCGCTGCGCCCTACATCTACCTGATCCACACCGTAGGCATTGTCGAGCAGGATGCACCGAAGCAATTCATCCGCATCAAGCGGGAGATCAAGGTCGCTCAAGGGGATGCGACTGCCGTGCTGAAGCCCTATCCGGGGTTCAAGGCAAGCTACACGTTCGTTGCCGATCATCCGGTGTATAACCGCTATCCGAAAACGGCCAACCTGGACTTCTCGGATGTTTCCTACAGTGAAGAGGTGAGCCGCGCACGCTCCTTTGGCCTGGTGCGTGAGCTGGAGCAGGCACAGACCATCAATCGCTGCCTGGGCTCGAGTCTGGACAACGCGGTAGGTATCGATGAGTACGACGTGCTCAACGAAGACGGGTTGCGCTACAACGACGAGTTCGTCAAGCACAAGCTGCTCGACGCCATCGGCGACCTGTACCTTTTGGGCCGTCCGCTGCTGGGTGAGTTCGTCGGCTACATGTCGGGTCATGCGCTCAACAACAAGCTCGCGCGTGCGTTGCTGCGTTGCGAGGACGCCTGGGAAATCGCCACGTTTGCCGACGCCCGTCGTCCGCGCGGTCGCGATCCCATCATGCAGCCGGCGGCCATCGCCATCGCGCAGGCCTGATGTAGCTTCCAGCGCGGGTCAGCCGCGCTGGCTTTCCTCCCACATCGTATCGAGCATGCCGCCTATCGCGGCTGCGGCTTCTGCCTGAGGCATGAGTCCCTGGCGTTCGAGCTCGAGGGCCATTTGCGCAATCGAACGCTTCCCATCGATCAGCGACATGACGAAGGCGTGGATGCGCGTTGCGGCTGCTTGCGTCTGAAAACTGTTGTGGAGCGGTACCGGCCGGTTCCCTTCCGTCAGCCAATCGGGTCGGTGCGCAAAGCGGGGCGCTTGCGCCTCGTCCACCTTGCGTGCCTGCCAGGTCACTACTTCTTCGATACGTCGCTGCCGGCTATGCGGAGATGCCAGGTAGGGCGTCTCGTCGGTGCGGCATTCGTCGAGCACAAAGCCTTGGCTGCCGAGCGACTCCTGAGCCTCGTCGAGGCTTAGGTTTTCGTCCACTGCCGCGCGCTGGTAGGTGAGAGAACCCTGGTTGGCCCATATGCCGCCGGGCGTCAGTAAACCGTTGATGGTGGCTGCCAGGGTTGCCAACGGCGCATCTATGACATCCACCAGCCAGTGTGTCACCACACGATCGAAGCTTGCGGGTTTGAACGGCGGCTGCAGCGCGTCGGCCCACACGAACGACAGATTTTCACGGGCCGGACGCGCCCGCAGCAGGTGCGCCACCGCCGTGTCGTGCAGCGTCCGTGGGCTGAGGGGAAACTCCACGAAGGGGATGTCCACGCCGCCGTTCATGCGGGCCCCGAGGAGTGCCAGCAGCGGGTTGCTGTCTACTGCCACTACCTCCTGGGCGGTGGTCGTCAGTTCGTAGGCCAGTCGGCCGGCGCCACAGCCGAGCACCAGAACCTTGCCGGTCTGCGGGCCCAGCAACTCAACCGCGCGTGCAGACTCCTCGTCACCCCACACCCAGTCGCGGCAGATGTTGTTGGCGTAGCTGGTGGGCGCGTGGTGTGAGGGCAGTTTCGTTTTCAGGCCGATGAGGGTTTCCTGTGCGCCGCCGCGGTCGTCGCCGAGTAGCGGGGCCAGAAGTTCTTCGACGCTGGCACGTTGGGTTGCGAGCCCATCCGCAAGCCGGTCCAGGCGTGCTCGGGTGGCGCCCGATGCTCGGGCAGTGCGGGCCGACTGCTCGCTACTCCACATGCGCTGGCGTTCCAGGCGCCAACGGTTACGCCAGTCGGCAACGGCTGCATCCGGGTCGGCATAGCCGCAGACGATATTGCCGATCATCGGTTCTGAGGGGTTCATGCTCGAACTATAGTGCCCGCAGCCGAAGCTGCGAAGCGGACAGGTACCGCTTGAAAACATACATACAGTAATGTATGTTTTTTCGGTGAGCGAACGCATCCAAGGCCGCACCCCGGGCCGTATGAATAACCGGCTGAAACGCATATGAACCATGCCAAGGCGCAAAGGGCTGGCAGTGCGCAAAACCTCAACGACGTGCGCAGCGCCCAAACCCGAACAAAGCTCATAGATGCCACCGTGCACTGCCTGATCGACCTGGGCTACAGCCGCACCAGTGGAGTCGAGATCTGCCGGCGAGCGCAGGTCACCCGTGGTGCGTTGAATCACCACTACGCCAGTCTGGCCGAGTTGTATGTCGCTACGTTGTCTCACGTGTACGGGCAGCTTCGCGCCCGGATGCAGCGGGGTTCTGATGATGTGGCTGGAGATGTAGGTGCCCTCGAGGCATGGACGCGCAAGGCCTACCAGGTAGCCATCAGGCCTGAGTTCAAAGTGGTTCTCGAGCTGTGGCTGGCTTCCCGAAACGACCCGGAGGTTGGCGACGTGTTTGCGTCGGCCATACGGAACGAATCGGGCGCTTTCGCGCCCGCTGAGATCATGGCTCCTGGGGAAGATCTGTCACATCGCAGTGTCGCAACAACCTATCGACTCATTCAGGAGGCGCTGATAGGTCTGGGCGTGGGGCGGATTGTCAACAGAAGCGATGCAGTCGAACACGAAGCCGATGTGCTCAGCGAGCTGATCTTGCTGGCGCGCGCGGCTGATACCACAGGATGAAAGAATGACGACGAACGGGTACAGCGTGTGCACGATATGTGACATTGGTTGTCAGTTACGCAGCGAGGCGGAGGGTGGAAAGCTCGTGCGTGTGCGTGGCCACGACAATCCCGTGCTGGCGCGAAATGTCTGCTACAAAGGCATTGCGGCGCCAGAGATTCACAATCATCCGGACCGACTGACCAAGCCGCTCAAGCGTGTGGGTGCACGGGGTGCGGATGCCTGGGAAGAGATCTCCTATCAGCAGGCAATGGATGAGATCGCAGAGCGATTGAAAACGGTCGTGGACCGATACGGCCCCGAGGCTCTGGCGGTGTCTACCTCCGGCTGGAACACTCAGACCACGCATGGTCTCGACCGCCGATTTATGAACGCGCTCGGATCGCCAAACTTCATCAGCGGTGTGTCGCTTTGTGCCGGGAACACAGCGGCCGTCAACAAGATGAC
>JAUIED010000109.1 GCA_030428905.1 Gammaproteobacteria bacterium | reverse complement strand
CCTCAATGACTACTACGATGTCACCCTGAAGCAAGCACGCCTGGACCGACTGCTATCTCGCGAGGGTTTCCAGTTTGAGAAACTGGACATCGCTGATATCGAAGGCATGCGCACCCTTTTCAAGAAGCACGCGCCACAGCGGGTGGTTCACCTGGCTGCACAGGCCGGGGTGCGGTATTCCCTGGAAAACCCACAAGCCTACGTAGATGCCAACATCACCGGCTTTCTCAACGTGCTCGAAGGTGTTCGCGCGGAAGGCTGCGAGCACCTCGTGTTTGCTTCCACAAGCTCCGTCTACGGGGCGCATACCAACATGCCTTTTTCCGTACACGACGGCGTGGACCACCCCGTCAGTCTGTATGCCGCAACCAAGAAAGGTAACGAACTGATGGCGCACACCTATGCACATCTGTTTGGCGTTGCCTGCACGGGTTTGAGGTTTTTCACAGTTTACGGCCCGTGGGGCCGGCCGGACATGGCGCTCTTTTTATTCACCCGCAAGATTCTTGCTGGCGAAGCCATTGATGTGTTCAACCACGGTCACCACACAAGAGACTTCACCTACGTAGACGACATTGTCGAAGGCATCATTCGCACGCTCGACAACCCTGCACAGGGCGATCCGAACTGGGACAGCAGCAACCCTGATCCAGCGTCGTCCGCGGCTCCCTATCGTCTTTACAACATTGGCAGCAACAACCCGGTGAACCTCTCGCGCTACATCGAAGTGCTCGAGGAGACGCTTGGGATGGAGGCGAAGAAGAACATGCTGCCGCTGCAGCCCGGCGATGTCCCCGATACGTTCGCAAACGTTGACGACCTGATCCGCGATGTACATTACAAACCCGACACCCCCATCGAGGAGGGCATTGCCAACTTCGTTCGGTGGTACAAGGAGTATTACGAGGTGCCCGACGTGGCGCACAATCTACGATGAATAAAGAAACCATTCTCGTTACCGGCGGCGCCGGTTACATCGGCAGCCACATGTGCGTGGAACTGCTGCAAGCAGGCTACGAAGTCGTGGTTCTCGACAATCTGTCCAACGCGAGCCGCAAGTCCATAGAGGCGGTGCAACAGATCACGCAGCGCAGCTTGCGCTTCGTGGAGGGCGACATCCGTGACAGCAGCCTCCTCGATGCCTTGTTCGACACGCACGACATCGATGCCGTATTGCATTTCGCCGGCCTGAAAGCCGTGGGGGAGTCAGTATCGCAACCGCTGAAGTATTACGACAACAATGTGCACGGAACGCTCAGCTTGCTGGAGAGCATGCGGACACACGATGTAAAAACCCTGGTGTTCAGTTCTTCCGCTACGGTGTACGGCATACCGGAGTCTGTTCCCGTCGATGAGAGCGCCCCGACCGGAACAATCAATCCGTATGGCGAGAGCAAGCTGATGGTCGAGAACATTCTCAAGGACCTCAGCCAATCGGACGCCGACTGGCGCATTTCCATTCTGCGGTATTTCAACCCAGTAGGCGCTCATGCCAGCGGCGAGATCGGCGAAGATCCAAAGGACATTCCGAACAACCTGATGCCATACATCAGCCAGGTCGCCGTAGGCCGGCTATCACATCTGCGGGTTTTTGGTGGCGACTACGACACACCCGACGGTACAGGCGTGCGCGACTACATCCACGTCGTAGACCTGGCACGCGGCCACCTGGCAGCTTTGGACTACCTTCGCGCGCACGAAGGTCTAGCCATTCACAATCTCGGAACCGGGCGAGGCTATTCGGTGCTCGAAGCGTTGAAGGCATTTGAAAATGCCAGTGGCCGGGAGATTCCCTATGAGGTTGTCGAACGCCGGCCTGGCGACGCCGCCAGCACCTACGCCGACCCCACGCGGGCGAACGAAGACCTCGGCTGGACGGCCGAGTTCGATCTAGATGCCATGTGCGCTGACGTCTGGCGATGGCAGGAACGTCATCCGATGGGCTACTGAATGGCGTGAAGAACGGTCATCCGTTTCCGCGAAATTCTAGTATCATGCCCCCGCCGGAGGGGTGGCTGAGTGGTCGAAAGCACTGGTCTTGAAAACCAGCGTAGGTAACCCCTACCGTGGGTTCAAATCCCACCCCCTCCGCCACATTCCGCACAGCGGAATGTGGCTACGCCCGACAGCACATTGCAAAGCAATGTGCGAAAGGGCCGCCTCTCTCCCTCCCCCCTCTTCCACTCTCCCCCCTGAGCCAGCCTCCCCGCCGTGCTAGCATTCGCCCAACACTCGGTCAGACAACGCTCATCCGTGCACTACACCATCATCGTCCACGACCCCGGACATTACTCGGACGCCTCGCTAACGGCACTGGAGTTCTGCCGCGCCCTGCTGCGTGCGGGACACGATATCGTGCGCGTTTTTTTCTACCACGACGGCGTGAGCAACGCCCTGGCGAGCCGGGTTGCTCCCCAGGGCGAAGTTGACCTGACCAAGCAGTGGCACTCGTTCGCAGAAGCCTCCGGCGTCGAACTTGCGATCTGCGTGGCCGCAGCGCTGCGCCGCGGCGTACTCAACGCTGAGGAGGCGGCGCGCTACGAGCGTCCAGCCGCCACCATCGATGCGGCCTTCACCATCGTCGGGCTCGGCCAGTTGGTAGATGCTGCCCTATCAGCAGACCGAACAGTAACGTTTGCATCATGAGCTGGCTGTACGTCTTGCGCAGCGGTCCCTACGCCTCCAATCGGTTTGCGGAGGCGATCGATGCGATGCTCGTAGCCGGAGTATTCGAACAGCAGGTGCGCGTACTGCTCATCGAGGATGCGGTTCAAGCACTACGGCAGGGCCAGGATGGCGAAGCGCTCGGCAGCAAGACGCCTGGCAAGATGCTCACCGCCCTGCCGGACTACGATATACGGGACATCTTTGCCTGCAGACACAGCCTTGAGCGCGCCGGTTTGGATCAGAATGCGCGCATCGACCTGCCGGTAACCGTGCTCGATCACGCGGAACAGGCAGCTCTCGTTGCGGCAAGCACACAGGTGTTTTCGGACTGATGGCCGCACTGCATCTCGTAAGCAGCATCGACGGTTTAGCCGCCTGCACGGCACGCGCCATGACGGAAGATGTGATCGTTCTAATGCACGACGGCTGCTACGCGTCGGCCGAGGGGAGAACCTGCTATCGGCTGGCCGCGCATGCGGCTGGGCGCGGACTGACAGCCAACGCCATGGACATCGACTTTGATCGTCTGGTGGAGCTGACCACGCAACATCAACCGATCGTCACCTGGCGCTGATGGCGGCAGCGCGCGACAAAGAAGGCTACCTACGGGATCTGCGCGACTGGACACCGGAGATCGCTCAAGAACTCGCCGCGGAGGAAGGCATCACGCTGGACGCGCGGCACCACGCCTTGATCGCACTCGTGCGCGACTACTACGACCGCAAGGAGGTGTCGCCTGCGATGCGGCCCCTGGTACGGCTGGTAAAGGACGCTTTGGGGCCCGAGGCCGGCAACAGCATGTACCTGATGCAGCTCTTCCCCGAAAGCCCTGCAAAACAACTGGCGAAGATCGCCGGCCTGCCAAGGCCCACCAATTGTCTATGAAGTGCCTGCGGGCGGTTCGGTGCGGGAACGAAAGCGCACGACCTCACCCACTACAACCGTGGTCGGCCCCGAGACGTTCTCAGCCCGCGCGCGCTCCGCAATATCCGACAGCACGCCTTCCACCACCCGCTGCGTGTCCAGCGTTGCGTTTTCCACCAACGCCACCGGCATGTCAGGGGGCATGCCGGACGACTGCAGCGCGGTAGCGATACGCTCCAGATTGTACAGACCCATGTAGAACACCAGCGTCTGATCCGGAGCGACCAGGTGCGACCAGTCAAGATCTTCCGAGCCGCGGGCGATGTGCCCGGTAATGAAGCGCACGGACAGCGCCACGTTCCTGTAGGTCAGCGGGATACCCGCATAGCTTGCCGCACCGAGCGCCGCAGTGATTCCCGGCACCACCACGCACGGAATGCCACGGCCGGCCAGGGTCGCAATCTCCTCGCCGCCACGGCCGAAGACAAATGGATCGCCGCCTTTCAAGCGCACGACATTCAGGCCGGCTTCCGCCGCCTCCACCATCTGCCGGTTGATGTCCTCCTGACGGGTTCCCTCGAACGCACGCTTCTTGCCCACGTAGCGCCGCTCGGCATCCCGCCGGGCGTAGTCGAGCACCGCCCGGTTGACCAGATTGTCATAGAGCACCAGGTCGGCGCTGAGCAATAGATGTAGCGCCTTCAGCGTGATGAGCTCCGGGTCTCCAGGCCCTGCGCCGACGATGGCCACCTGCCCTTTCGGCTTGCTGGCGGGGTCTGCCAGAAGCGCCTCGAACTGCGCCTCGCCGCGTTTCGGACCCGCGGCAACCACGGCCTCCCAGAACGCCCGCGGCGGCCGCTCCCCGGCCTCTGCGAGGCTGCGCCGTTTGCGGCCGAGAAACGCCGCAAACGCGCCGATACTGGCGGGTAGCAATTCTTCCAGCCGGCCGCGCAACCAGCGGGCAAGCGTGGGTGATTCCCCGCCAGTGGAGATGGCCACGGTCACCGGATCGCGATCGACGATGCTGGGGAAGATGACGCTGGACAGCGCGCCGTTGTCCACCACGTTCAACGGTATGTTTGCCGCTCTGGCAGCAGCAGCGACGGATGCGTTGACTTCATCGTCATCCGTGGCTGCGACGACCAGCCGCTTACCCGTCACATCGGCTGCTGCAAAACGCCGACGGTGATGCATGAGCGAACCACGAGCCGCCAGCTCAGCAAGCTCCTCGCCGATCTCCGGCGCCACCACATGCACTTCGGCGTCTGCCAGCACCAACCACCGCACCTTACGTGCCGCGACAACGCCGCCCCCCACCACCAGACAAGGCTCACCATCCAGGCGGTGAAACAGCGGTAACGCTTTCACGATCGCACGAGCACGCTCTGACCGCCCATGTAGGGACGCAGAACGTCCGGCACGTGAATGCTGCCGTCGCCGTCCTGGTAGTTTTCCATCACCGCCACGAGGGTGCGGCCCACGGCCAGGCCACTGCCATTGAGCGTGTGCACGAGGTCCGGTTTGCCGCCGCCCTGCGGCCGGAAACGCGCCTGCATGCGCCGCGCCTGGAAGTCCAGGAAGTTGCTGCAGGACGAAATCTCACGATACGCATCCTGGCCCGGAAGCCACACCTCTAGATCGTAGGTCTTGGCCGAAGAAAAGCCGAGATCACCACCGCACAGCGCCACCTTGCGGTACGGCAGTTCGAGTTTCTTGAGAATCGCTTCGGCGTGACCCGTAAGGGCTTCGAGGGCTTCCCAGGAATGCTCCGGGTGCACCACCTGCACGATCTCCACTTTGTCGAACTGATGCTGACGGATCATGCCGCGGGTATCCCGGCCGTAGCTGCCGGCCTCGCTGCGAAAGCAGGGCGTGTGCGCTACGTGGCGGATAGGCAGATCAGCCTCGTCGATGATCCTGTCCCTGTAGAGGTTGGTGACCGGCACCTCCGCGGTCGGGATCAGAAAGGCCGCCGGGCCATCCTCACCAAAGCCGACACGGAACAGATCTTCCTCCATCTTCGGCAGCTGGCCGGTGCCGCGCAGCGCCTGCGCACCGACGATATAGGGCACGTACACCTCGGTGTATCCGTGCTCTTGTGTGTGCACGTCGAGCATGAACTGCGTAAGCGCACGGTGCAAGCGCGCGATCTCGCCGCGCAGCACCACGAAACGGGCGCCGGAGAGCTTTGCTGCAGCTTCGAAATCCACACGCCCATCGTCGCCCAGATCCACGTGGTCTTTCGGCGTGAAATTGAAGTCCGGCAGCTTTCCCCAGCGGCTGAGCTCCAGATTTTCCGCCTCGGTGAGCCCTTCCGGCACGGTGCGGTCCGGCAGGTTCGGCACACGGGCCAGAAATGCATCCAGCTCAGCCTGCACCCGTTCGAACTCTGCCTTTGCGTTGTCAAGCTTGTCACCCAGGCCGCTCACCTCTGCGAGCAGCGGTGCGATGTCCTGCCCGGCCGCCTTCGCTTTGCCGATGGATTTCGACTTGCTGTTGCGTTCGTTCTGCAGCGCTTCGGTTTCCTGCTGCAGTGCTTTTCGGCGGGATTCCAGCGCATCGAAGGTTTTCGTATCAAAGGCGAAGCCACGTTTACCGAGGGCCGCCGCCACCGCAGCCGCATCCTGGCGCAGCAGTTTGAGATCCAGCATCTGTATCGTCCGTTGTCGTTAGTTCACGCCAGCCATCGGTAGCCGAGCCAGCAGCCGGCCAGGCAACCAACAAACGTCCCGACCACATAGGCGGAGGCTGCGAGCATGCGCCCTGCGTTCAGCAGATGGACCACTTCCAGGGAAAAGGCAGAGAACGTGGTAAAACCGCCGAGCACGCCCGTGACGAGCAGCAAACGACCCCACTGCTCGAACCATTCGTGGCCCGAGCAGCCTGCCCAGAAAGCACCGATCAGCATGGAGCCGGCGATGTTAATGATTAATGTCCCATAGGGAAACAGATGCACACCGACCATCAGGCCAACCGTGTAGCGCAGAACCGCCCCAGCGGCGCCGCCCAGGCCTACCAGCAGCAGATTGCTCACGGCTTACTCTCCGCCGTGCCTGCCTCGCGGTCCAGGGCCTTGAGGCGCGCCAGCCGGCTTCTGATCTTCACTTCCAGACCCTGCTCCAGCGGCTCGTAAAGTGCCAGACCGGCCAGCTCCTCCGGCAAATACTGTTCGCCCGCGGCGTACCCTTGTGCTTCGTCGTGGACGTATCGGTAGCCGGCGCCGTAGCCGAGCCCCTTCATGAGATCCGTAGGCGCATTGCGCAGGTGCATGGGCACATCGTAGGTGGGTGTGTTGCGCACCGTCTGCATGGCCTTGCCAAACGCTTTGTATACGGCATTGCTCTTCGGCACGCAGGCCAGGTACGTCACCGCCTGGGCGATGGCCAGTTCCCCCTCCGGTGAGCCGAGACGTTGATAGGTATCCCAGGCCGCGACGGCGATCTGCAACCCTCGCGGGTCGGCGTTGCCAATGTCTTCGCTGGCCATACGCACCACCCGGCGCGCCACGTAGAGCGGGTCGCAGCCGCCATCGAGCATGCGGGCGAGCCAGTACAACGCCGCGTCCGGATCGCTTCCGCGCACGCTCTTGTGCAGTGCAGAGATCTGCTCGTAGAAGAGGTCGCCACCCTTGTCGAACCGCCGGCTGCGCTCACCCAGAACGCCGCTGACGTCGGCCTGGGTTACCTCGTCTCCTTCGGCCATCTGCTGCGCAACCTCGAGAAGGTTGAGGAGCCGTCGGCCGTCGCCATCCGCATGCGCGATCAGGAGCTCAGCCGCCTCGTCATCTATACCCACCTGCAGGTGGCGGGCACCGCGCTCGAGAATCTGCGCAAGCTCCTGCGCGGCAAATGCTTTCAGCACGAGCACGCGGGCACGGGACAGGAGTGCTGAGTTCACCTCGAACGACGGATTTTCCGTGGTGGCACCGATGAACGTGACAGTGCCGTTCTCCACATGCGGAAGAAACGCATCCTGCTGCGCCTTGTTGAAGCGATGCACCTCATCAACGAACAGCACCGTCTGGCGGCCGTTGGCCTGGCGAATGCGCGCCTGCTCGACGGCGGCGCGCACTTCTTTGACGCCGGAAAGCACGGCTGAGATCGATGACAGCTCGAGATCACAATGGTGTGCCAGCAGACGCGCCAGCGTCGTCTTGCCGGTGCCAGGCGGCCCCCAGAGGATCAGAGATCCGAGGCGGCGACTCTGCAGCACCGCATGCAGCGGCTTGCCCGGCCCCAGAAGGTGCGACTGACCGACAAAGTCGTCGAGGGTCGCCGGGCGCAGCAGGTCCGCCAGCGGCCGCGTGAGGTCGTTCACCCCTCCACCACCTCTACGCCCTCCGGCAGGTCAAGCTCGAACGGACGCTCGCCGAGCGGCATGAGCGGGTCGGCGGTGAACACCACCCGCAGGCGCTGATCGTAGTGATCCAGAACCTCGATGCGCAGCAGTTGTGCGCCGTCTATCCATAACTCGATGCGCCGATACGGGGCTTGCCCATCAACGCTCGTGAGCACGAAATGCCGCGTAGACCCATCGACGGCGCGTTCCTCTGCCTGAAAATCTGCTTCGAGGTTTACATCGTCCTGGGCCAGCAAGCCGAGCGGAGTGCCCGCAAGCGCGTCCTGCACCGGCCGAACCGTGACCTGCTCGAGATCCGGGTCGTAAATGGAGAGTTTGTCGCCATCAGACACGATGATCTGCGGGTACGGATCTTCCACCTGCCAGCGAAAGCGCGGCCGCTCGAGCAGAAACTGGCCCGTGGTGTATTCAATGAGCTCGCCGTGTGCGCCCTGCACCGACTGCTCGAATGTGGAGGCAAACCGGTTCAAGTCGGCGAGAAAGTCGCTAACCGTCTGCACAGCAGAATCGGCAGCCGCTTGTGCGCTAACGGCCAGCAATAACCCGAATACGAAGAGTTTATTCACGCCTGGGAACCAAGACCTCACGGCTGCCATTGGAATTCATGGTGCTGACCACCCCTGCCATCTCCATCGCCTCGATGAGGCGGGCTGCGCGATTGTAGCCAATCCGCAGCTTACGCTGGACAGAAGATATGGAGGCGCGGCCGGAGTCGATGACGAAACCTACCGCCTCGTCATACAGCGGGTCGTCCTGCTCGGTGTCGCCTGAGCCGCCTTCGTCGATGGTCACGAACGGCTCGTCATCACCCCCGGTGAGCACGCTCGGGTCGTAGTTCGGCTCACCGCGTGCCTGCCAGTCAGCGGCCACGCGATGTACCTCATCATCCGATACGAATGCGCCATGCACGCGCACGGGCAGCGCCGTGCCAGGCGGCAGATACAGCATGTCGCCGTGTCCGAGAAGCTGCTCGGCGCCGCCCTGATCGAGGATGGTGCGCGAGTCCACCTTGGACGACACCTGGAAGCTGATGCGCGTGGGAATGTTGGCCTTGATCAGGCCGGTGATCACGTCCACCGAGGGCCGCTGCGTGGCGAGCACCAGATGGATGCCTGCCGCCCTTGCCTTTTGTGCTATGCGGGCGATGAGCTGTTCTACCTTCTTGCCGACGATCATCATCATGTCGGCAAACTCATCGATCACCACGACAATCAGCGGCAAGGTGGTCAGCGGATCCGCGAGTTCCGGGTCGGACGCCAACGGGTCGACCAGCGGCGAGCCGCTCTTCTGCGCATCCCGTACCTGACGGTTGTAGCCGGCGAGGTTACGTACCCCGAGCGCCGCCATGAGTCGGTAGCGGCGCTCCATCTCCGCCACACACCAGTTCAGCGCATGCGCAGCTTCCTTCATGTCCGTGACCACTGGCGTCAGCAGGTGCGGAATGCCCTCGTATACCGATAGCTCCAGCATCTTCGGATCGACCATGATCAGACGCACGTCTTCGGGTGTGGCCTTGTAGAGGATGCTCAGAAGCATGGCGTTCACACCCACCGACTTGCCGGAGCCGGTGGTGCCGGCCACCAGCAGGTGCGGCATGCGGCTGATATCCGCGATGATGGCCTCGCCCGCGATGTCCTTTCCGAGCGCCAGCGTCAGCGGCGATTTCGCCTCCTGGAACGTCTCACTGGTGAGCAGTTCCTTCAGCCGCACGGTTTCGCGATCCTCGTTTGGAATCTCGATGCCGACCACGGACTTGCCGGGTATCACCTCGACGATACGCACGCTGATCACCGCCAGTGAGCGGGCCAGATCTTTGACCAGGGCGCTGATCTTCTGCACCTTCACGCCGGCCGCAGGCTGGATCTCGAAGCGCGTGACCACCGGGCCCGGCAGCACCGACACCACTTCTGCCTGCACACCGAAATCCTGCAGTTTGATCTCCAACAGCCGCGACATGGCTTCCAGGGATTCGGGCGAGTATCCGGCCGCGTCCGAGTCGAGCTTGTCGTCGAGCAGATCCATCTCCGGCAGTCCGTCTGCGGTGGAGCTCTTGAACAGCGACTTCTGCTGCGCTTTGCGCTTTACCGGCGGTGCGGGGGCCTGAATGAGCGGCGCCGTTCGTGCAGCAGCAGCCGCTGCCGGTTCTGGCCGCGGTCTGCTGTCAGCGGTGGCTGCCGGTGCTGGCGGCCGCATGGCCTGCTTGGGCTGCCCCACCTTTTTCGGCGGTCGAGCGCGCCACCAGTCGATGAGCCGGTCGTACAGGCCTACCGCGCCTTGTCCCAACGCGTAGATCGCCACACCGGTGCGCTCCGCCACGTGCACCCAGGAAAAGCCCGCGGCCGCCTGCATACCGATGAGCGCAAGCGCCACTGCGAGCAGGGTGAGTCCCACCCAGCCCAGCACCGGCAGGCCCATGTCTACCAGCCACTGTCCAAGCATGCCGCCCGTACCCGCCGGCAACGGCTGCGCAGACACAAAGTGCATCTGCACCAGCACACAGGCCGATGCAAAAAACACCGCCCAGCCGACGGTACGGGCGGTGGACTGCTGCCAGTTCGGCGCGTCGTGACGCTGCTTGATCACCCGCCAACCGGCAAAGCCGAGCATGATGGGCACGCACCAGGCGATCCAGCCGAACAGCGTCAGCGCAAGGTCCGCAAACCAGGCGCCGATACGCCCGACAAGGTTGTCCACGGCAGCGGCATCCGTGGTGTAGCTGAACGCTGCATCCATAGGCGAATAGGAGCCGATGGACAGCACGGCAAACAGGCTCAGGGCCGCAAGGCCCACCAGGGAAATTTCTCGGAACGGCACGGTCTCGTGCATCCTGCGATGACTCCTTTCAAAGCGCCACGGCGCGGTTCGACAGCACCGCCGTGAGCAAATGATCTGGCGGCAGTCTAACCAGCTCGGCCCTCAACCACAATATTCATGAATTACAAGAAGTTACAGTCACTTTATTGAAATCCGTTTGCGGTTTCGCGGGCAGCAGTCATAGCCTATCATCCGCATGCATCAATGAATGGAGGCGCAAAGCCATGCGTCCGGACAAAAAGAAAGTCATCGACGAGGTATGGGATGACGCGAGGCTCGAGGATTTTCTCAGCAAAGCACCCCTCGGTGCTGGTGAGAATGCGGATTTCAGCGCCGTGCTGTACGCCTACCGGAGCATGCGCGTAGAGGACTTCGCCCGGTTCATCGAACGGTTCAAGGGGGCCGGCCGCGATCCGCAAGCCAGGGGCCAGGACGGCAGAACCGTTGCCGAAGTGATTGCCTCGCATGCCAAAGCGCAACCGTTCCTCGCGCTTCTTGGCTGAAGCTCAGCAGTCACCGTTTCCCGATCCCCGGCAAGCCGATGCCGACGGCCTGCTGGCGGTGGGCGGCGCCCTGACGCCTGACTGGCTGGTGGCGGCCTATTCACGCGGCATCTTTCCCTGGTTCGACGACGACAGCGGGCCCTTGATGTGGTGGTCGCCCGACCCTCGCGCGGTCATCGAACCTGGACGGATGCGGGTAAGTCGCTCGCTGCAACGCACGCTGCGCCGCCAGGAGTTTACGGTGAGCATGGATCTGGCGTTCTCACAGGTCATTGGTCAATGTGCGCGCACCCGCTCGGAAACGGGTACCTGGATTACCGCAGACATGCAGCACGCCTACACGCAACTGCATACGCTGGGCCTCGCCCACAGCGTGGAAACGTGGAGAAACGACCGGCTCGTTGGCGGGCTTTACGGCATCTCCCTTGGGCGCATGTTCTTTGGCGAGTCGATGTTCGCCCTGGAAACCGATGCATCGAAGGTCGCATTCGCGGCCCTGCACGCACAGCTGGCGCTTTGGCAGTTCGCGCTCATCGACTGCCAGCTGCCCAACCCGCACCTGCGCTCGCTCGGCGTGGCAAGCGAGTCGAGGAATCAATTTCTGGCTCGCCTGGCCGCCAACCAGGCAGCCCCAACACATCGCGGCGCCTGGCAGCTTGAGGAGCGATGGCTCGATCGTGCGCTGGCCATGCGGGGCACAGCATGAAGGACGAACCACAAGGCACCCGCTTCTATCTCACACCGCCGCACCCCTGCAGCTACCTGCCGGAGCGCGAGGCCCAGACCATGTTTCTCGACCCTCGCGAGCGCACATCCACCCACCTCTACTCGGAGCTCACGCAGCTGGGCTTTCGCCGCAGCGGCGGCCACCTGTACCGGCCTCGTTGCAGCGGCTGCCAGGCCTGCATACCCACACGTCTGCCGGTCGCGGCTTTCACACCGCGGCGCGCCCAGCGTCGTACATGGAAGCGCAATCGGGATCTCGAGCTGCAACTAACCTCCGCACAGTACACGCCAGAAGTGTTTGCGCTCTACGAACGCTACATCGCCGCCCGGCATCAGGACGGCGACATGTACCCCGCCGATGTAGACCAGTTCAAGTCGTTCCTGCTGTGCAACTGGAGCGAGACCTATTTCCTGCGTGCGCATCTCGAAGGCCGACTGGTAGCCGTTGCGGTGCTCGACAAGCTGGAGGACGGCCTGTCTGCCATCTACACCTTCTTTGACGCCTCAATGCACGATCGCAGCCTCGGTCGGCAGATGATTCTCGAGCAGATCCAGCTGTGCCGCAGCACCAACCTGCCCTACCTCTACCTCGGCTACTGGATCGAAGCATCGGCGAAGATGCGCTACAAGGCACACTTTCAGCCGGTGGAGACCTTCGTCGATGGCCGCTGGACGAGACTGCTTGCAACCGACGCTTCCTGAGTGGGTCTCGTGCCGTTTTGCAAAGTGCTGAGGCTTACGGCAAAATCCGCGTCCCTTCGACACTAGGCGGCAAAACGAGACTTAATGGCCAAAGAAGAACAGATCGAAATGGAAGGCACTGTGGTCGACACTCTGCCCAACACCATGTTTCGAGTCGAGCTGGACAATGGCCACATGGTCACGGCGCATATCTCCGGCAAAATGCGCAAGAACTACATCCGCATCCTCACCGGCGACAAGGTCAAAGTGGAACTCACGCCCTACGACCTCAGCAAAGGCCGCATCACGTTCCGTAAGTAGCCTACCTCGGCTCAGTACGCCTCGGCGTCATTGACGAACAGAAATCCATCCGGCGCCATCACCAGCCGATGTCGCGCACCTGGAACGGTGGCATCCCAGGGCTCGTAGCCTGCATCTCCCCGCCACATGGCCACACGATGACCGTCCGTGTCTTTGCCCACGCGCGTCTGATACACCTTCACCGCGCCGGCATCGAGCCGCGAGAGCAGCCGGTCGACATGGGTGTTGCCAGTATCACCGGAAACGTCCTGAGCCAGGTGATGCAGGGTTACCCAGGTGGGCGGCACCACGTCGATCTCCCCAGCCGCATGACGGGCAAGCGCCGCTTCCGGCCGGATCCACACGTGATCGGTAATCTCCCCCTGATCCACCACCACGTCCGGCGCATGGTTTGCCCGGGCCGCAAAAAACCAGGTGGCAAAACGCTTACGCGGTGCCGGCGGTGGCGTCCAGTGGGAAAACCAGACAAGGTCTCCGGCATCGATGGCGAGGCCGGATTCTTCCTCAGCCTCCCGCACAGCAGCGCGGCGGGCGGCTTCGTCGTCGTCAGCAGCACCCGCACGATCGGCGTCGTCGATGCGGCCGCCCGGGAAAACCCACATACCACCAAAGGCGATGTCGGAATTTTTCTTCAGCATCAACGTCTCGATGCCGTCACCCGCGTTGCGCAGCAGAATCACCGTAGCAGCGGGAATCGCCGGCTGCACATCGTCGTCGGTCTCCGCGCGCGGCCGAACATCGCCGCCGTACATATCGTTTTTGTGGCCGGTCACTACGGTCACGAGCGTGTGACGTCGCGCAACCAAAAGCTGGTTGCTGTTGACGCCGATCGCAATTTGCTTTTGGTCAAAGGTGGTATTCCCGGCCCGCGCGGTGGCTATGTCATTGTGTCGCGTGCGAAGGCGAAGAAATAAAGAGAGTCGTTGTAAGGGTCGTGGCCGGTTGAGATCGGTGGCGGCCCTTTTCAATGGAACGTGCAGTCATGATTGAAATACCCGTAATTGATGCCGCCGGTAAGCAAGTCGGCACCGAGCAGCTCGATCCCGAAGTGCTCGGCGGTAAGGTGCGTATCGACCTGCTCAAGCAGGCCGTGATCGCTTACCGCGCCAATCAGCGCCAGGGTACGGTCAAAACCAAAACGCGTGCTGAAAAGCACGGTTCGAGCAAGAAGCTGTATCGCCAAAAAGGCACGGGTCGTGCTCGTATGGGTAATGCTCGTACGCCGGTTCGTCGTGGTGGTGGTATGGCATTCGCAAAGCGCCCTCGCGATTTCTCGCAAAAGATGAATCGCAAGATGCGTCGCTTGGCTCGTGACTCGGCGATCTTGGCCAAGGCGATGAATGGTACGGCTCGGATATTGAAGGGTTTGGAGTTTGACGCTCCGCAAACCAAGAAGATGGCCGGCCTGCTGAATGCTGCGAATATGTCGAAAGGTGCATTGATTGCCCTCGATCAATACGACAATAACGTGACGCTGTCGGGGCGGAACATTCCGTCCGTCGATGTGCGTCGCGTTGATGAAATGAATGCTTACGACGTGCTGAAGGCCAAGCATCTGGCGTTTACGCCGGCGGCGTTCGCGGCACTCAAGAGCGGTTCGACGGCCGCAGTGGAGGCGAACTAACGATGGATATTTACAACGTCGTTCGTCGGCCGTTTGTTACTGAAAAAGGCACGCATCAAAGCCGCCAAATCTTTGAATCGACCAGCTCGCGACCCGGTCGCGGTGGTGCGTACGCCTTTGAAGTGCACGAAAAGGCCAACAAGATTCAGATTCGCGATGCAGTAGAAAAGATCTACAACGTGCGCGTTGAAAGTGTGCGAACCGCCATCATGCGTGGCAAGGCTCGACGCTTTCGCGGTCGCTTCGGTGCATCAAAGACGTGGAAGAAGGCCGTGGTGGTGCTCAAGCCAGAGCATCATATCGACTTGTTCTAAAGCGGAGTTGTAAACGCCAACCAGCGCTTCGGCTTCCGGGTATGGCAGCGGGCGAACGAGCACTGCATTCACGACGCTGAAGAGG
>JAUIED010000108.1 GCA_030428905.1 Gammaproteobacteria bacterium | reverse complement strand
CGTGCGCGCGAACATGGCTGAGGTGGTCACGAATGAACTTCGCCCGCTCGGCATCGTCCTCAGCGGTGATCGCGAGTTCGTATGCGTTCAACGACACTTTTGCATCGATGACGATGTCTTTGTCTTCCGGTAGCCGTATTACCACGTCCGGGCGCTTCAGGGCGCCAAGATCGTTACGTTCTACCTGCTGCACGAAGTACTCGTGATCGCGTCGCAGGCCGCTTTCCTCAAGGATGCGCTCCAGCACCAGCTCACCCCAGTTGCCCTGCAGGCGTTTGTCTCCTTTCAACGCCCGGGTGAGGTTTTCAGCCTCCTGGTTCACTCGTTCACTGGCTTGTTGAAGATTGCGCACCTCTGCAAGCAGCGTGGCGCGGTCTCGGGTTTCGGTGGTGTACACCTCATCCACGCGCTTGCGGAAGTCCAGCATCTGTTCGCGCAGTGGCGAGAGCACCTGTTGGATACGTTCGCTCTGGCTCTTACCCTGCGCGTCGAAGATCTTTCCGGCCAGATGCTGAAACTCGAACTTGAGCGTTTGTGATGCATTCAGCAGCAGAGCTTCTTTTTCGCGAAAGCCCTTGCTGACTTCTTCCAGGCGCGCTTCAAGGGCGGCTGCAGTCGCTTGCGCTTGCCCAAGGTGCAACTGACGCAGCTCAAGCTGCTCACGGCTGGCGACCAGCTCCGACTTCAGGGCGGCCACTTCGCCACTGCTGGTGGCCAGGTTCCGATCCTGCTGGTCGATGTGCGCTTCGAGCCGTGACTGCACTTCCGCATGGGCGTGGGCCTCCCGCGTCAGGCCGTCCTCAAAGGCCTGGCGCACCCGCCGTCGCACCAACACCATACTGATCCAGATGGTGGCAAGGACCGCCACCGCCACCAGCGCGATGGTCGTGGTGAGCGGCACGGATACATGCGCGAACGATTCGATGGGCAAGGGTTGTCGTGTGGCTTGGACTCGATTGCTGGGCAACAGTACACTAGCGATCCAACGACGTTAAGCGGCCACCGCCGCCCGTCAGCTTGGCTACGTGCAGGAATACGACCATCGCACCGAACACTCCGATACTCATCGTCGATGACGATGCAGCTCACGCCGAAAGCACACGCGCCCTTCTCGAAGCGCACAACCATGTGGCACGGATAGAAACGAATCCTCGAAAGGCGCTGGACTGGCTTGGCGACAATGAGGTGGCCGTTCTGTTGCTCGACCTCAACATGCCGGAGATGACCGGGGTAGAGGTACTCGAAGCGCTGGTGCAGCAGGGCGCCAGCATGAAGACCATCGTCGTCAGCGGCGAGCAGGAGGTGGAAACGGTTTCTCCTCTGCTGCGGCTGGGTGCTTACGACTTCATGGCCAAACCCTACGATCCCGCACGGCTGGTGCGCAGCGTCACCCACGCGATCGGCGAGTGGCACCTGCAGCAGGAGAACGCACGGATTCAATCGCGGGAACGCAAAACGGATGAGCTCAACCGTTTCCTGTTGGATGCTTTCCCGGATCTGCTGTATGTGCTTGATGATCGAGGTAAATTTACCTTTATAAACAGGCGTTTAGATCACCTATTTCCAGCTCTCCGTGAAGAGATGATCGGCGAGGATTGGCGGGCGCTTTTCGGTGCCCGCAGCCACTTAGCCGAGCAGCTCAACCATCGCATGAACGAACGCCGCACAGGCCTGCGCGCAACCAGGTCGCTGGAGTTCGACCTCACTGCGGACTCGGGCGAGCAGGCGACGCTGGAATGCACCGCTCGTGGCCTCTATCAGGAAGCGACCGAGGACGAAGGCCGTCGCTACGTCGGTACGTACGGCGTGCTCCAGGATGTTACGGAGTCCCGGCGAACACGCCGGGCGCTTGTGCAGAGCCAGCGTAAGTTCCACGGGCTCTTCATGGAAAGCCCCGACGGGGTGTTCATCTCTGCACTCGATAGCGGCGCTGTGCTGGAGGGGAACGATATTTTCAACCAGCTCAAGCTGCAGTTCGGCGCCAGCGCCGACGCTACCGATGGCTGGTTGTGGCCGAGCGATGCCTCCCGTTCGGAGTTTGTCACCGCCCTGCGCCGAGCACCGGAACACCTTTCGTTGTCGGTGAGCCGCCATCTGGCCGGCGAAGAACGCTACCTGGAGATCAACGCGCGCCTGCTGGAACTCGAGAACATGCCCTGCATGCTCGGTACGGTGCGTGATCGCACCCGCGAGCGCTATGCAGAGCTGCAACAGCGGGAGTTGCAGTCACAGTTGCTCCAGGCGGGCAAGATGGAAGCCCTCGGGCAGCTTGCCGGCGGCGTTGCGCACGACTTCAATAACATTCTCGCCAGCATCATTGGCTATGCGGAACTGGTGCTCACCGCGCGCTCGAAGATTCCGGACAAGGATGTGGACACCTACCTGCGCGAGGTGGTCAGCGCTGGTCAGCGGGCTCGCGATCTGATTTCGCAGATGCTGACGTTTACACGCGCCAACCGTGGCGAGCCGCAACCCATGGATCTCGCCCGCGTGTTCGAGGATGTCGCCAGCATGTTGCGTGCAGCCATCCCGAGTACGATCGAGATCGCGCAGAATTTCGATGCCGACCTGCCGGAGGTGCGCATCGATCCGGTGCAGTTCCAGCAGGTGGTCATGAACCTGATGATCAATGCCCGTGACGCTATCGATGGTACTGGGCTGATTGCGTTGTCGGCTTCGGTGGAAGGCGCATCTGAGCCGTGTGCGATCTGCCACGAGCGGCTGACTGGACGCCACGTAGCACTGCGCATCCGCGACACCGGTTGCGGCATACCGGACAAAGTGTTGCCGCACATCTTCGATATGTACTACAGCACCCGTGAGCCTGGCGAAGGAACGGGTATCGGACTGTGGCTGGCCAACGATGTCGTGCACAGCTACGGCGGGCACATCACGGTCGAGACAAGCGAGCGAGGTACTGAGTTCACAGTGCACCTGCCGCTCAAGACCTCCCGCGCCTCGGCAAGCGACAGTGTTCCGGCACGGCGTAACGGTGATTCTGTGCATGGACGTATCGTCGTAGTCGATGATGAAGTCAGTGTGTCGAGCTTTCTCGGCGAGATCCTTCGCCATGCCGGATTCGAGACCATGGTCTTCAATGAGAGTCCGAAGGCCATGGACTATCTCGTCACCCATCTCGACGAGGTTGCCGTGCTGATCACCGATCAGGCGATGCCGATGTTGAGTGGTCTCGATCTCGCGCAGTTCGTCAAGGGGCGACGTCCGGATCTGCCAGTAGTGTTGATCACCGGATTTACGCATGCCCACGACACCAACCGCATGGAGGAGATCGGGGTGGATCATTTTCTGGCGAAACCTTTCGGTATCGACGCCCTGCTGGATGTCATTCAAGGCGCAACCAACCGGTCACCTGCGCAAGAAGCGGCACCGTGAGGAAGCGTGTTGCAGTACAACTGTCGCGGCAGGCGAGCCCGAAAGCGACTGCCGACCGCTGGTCGCTGGAACTCGAAGCGCTGGAGAGCGTGGCCGATATCATCGAGATCGAGGCCGACACACCGCAGGAGTTTGCGCAAGGGGCGCGTTCTGCGGATGCCATCATCACCTCCTGGGGCGTGCACATTGACGCACAAGTGATCGGCCAACTCGAACGGTGTGTGGTGATCGGTGTCGGCAGCATCGGCGTGGACATGGTTGACGTTGAGGCAGCGACCGCTGCCGGCATCGTCGTCACCAACGTTCCCGATGTGTTTATCGAGGAAGTAGCGGATCACGCCATGATGCTCCTGCTGGCTGCGGGCCGCCGCACCAAGCGCATGAACCGGTTGGCGCGAGAGGATTGGTACGCCGCACGTCCGGAGCTGTCTCGCGTGCCGCGTCTGCTCGGGCAGACCCTGGGTCTCTTTGCATTCGGCAACGTGGCGCGCTGCACAGCACGGCGCGCACAGGCTTTCGGCATGCGCGTGATTGCCCACGACCCGTACGTCAACGAGCTGACCATGAGCGAACTCGGTGTGGAGCCGGTAGGCTTTACTGAGCTGCTTGAGCGTTGCGACTATCTCTCCGTGCACGCGCCGCTGAACAACGAAACCCGGCATGCGATCAACGCAACGGCGTTCGCCCAGATGAAGCCGGAGGCTATCGTCATCAATACCGCACGCGGCCCGATCATCGATGAACTGGCGCTCATCGACGCGCTGCAGCGGGGGCAGATTGCCGGCGCCGGGCTCGATGTCCTTGAGCACGAACCACCAGCGGCGGACAACCCGCTGCTCGACATGGAAAACGTGGTGGTCACGCCCCACGTCGCATCCGCTACAACCCGCATGCGGCCGGAAACGCGGCGCCGGGTGGGACGGGAGGTCGCGCTGGTGCTACGCGGTAAGTGGCCGATGAGCTGCGTAAATCCAACGGTGCTGCCCAAGGTGCCGCTTGCGCGCTGGCAGCCCTACCCGAGCAACCGCGGACCCAACCGCTAACAGGCTGCTCAAAAAGCACCCTGCTAAGCCACGCCTACAGGCAGGCGTACACTGCGCGCACCAGCCGTCCGGCCCGAGTGTCGTCGTTGAGGTTCATCTGCATCTGATTCATCGCGAAACCGATGCCGAGTCCGGCCACCGGATCAGCAAAGCCAATGGAGCCGCCGGCGCCGGAATGGCCGAAGCTCGCGGGGTTGGGTCCGTACTCGCCGGCGGTGTTCAGAATGACGCCACGGCCTCTCCGCAGGGGCCGACCGAGCACGAGATCGTCTGCGCCGCCCACCTCCTCGTTGAGCATGGCCATGAGGGTCTTGCGGTTGATCACCCGTTCGTCGCCGGCCGCCAGCGAGCCGTATATTCGCGCAATACCTCTCGCGTTCCCCTGTCCGTTCGCGGCGGCGATCTCTGCGCTGCGCCAGCGCGCGGATGAGGCATCGCGATACGGATGTACGGACGGGTTCTGCAGCGCCACGCCGTACAGAGGGGGCATCTCCAGTGCCATCAGCGCCGCAAGATCCGGTTTGATGCGAGCATGGTTGGGGCCGATCATGTCGGCGACCATGTGGTGCAACTGCTCCGGCAGGCCGATATGGCAATCGGCGTCGAGTGGCTCGGCGATCTCTGTCCGAAACATCTCGCCAAGCGTGCGGCCGGCAACCCGGCGCACGAGCTCGCCGCCGAGATACCCCCAGACGATGGCGTGGTATCCGGCAGCGGTGCCCGGGGGCCAGTGCGGTGCCTGGGCGGCCAGCAGGCCGATCATTTTCTCCCAGTCATAGAGATCCTCGACGGTGACGGGGGTATCTACACCGCACAGTCCCGCCTGGTGAGACAGCAGCTGACCTACGGTCAGGCCATCCCGACCGGCTTGCAGCTCCGGCCAGAAGCGCCGTACCGGCGCGTCATAGTCGAGGTCGGTATGTTCCACCGCCCACGCGATCGCCACCGAGGCGAGTCCTTTGGTGGTGCTGTACAGATTGACGAGGGAGCGCTCCTGCCAGGGGCGCGTGCAGTCGCGATCCAGGTAGCCGCCCCACAGATCCACGACGGGCTCGCCGTGCAGCAGCACGCAGAAACTTGCGCCCACTTCCACGTCTTCGGTGAAGTTGCGCTCAAACACCTCGCGCACCGGCGAGAACTGAGGCGCTACGGTGCCATGCATGGGGAAGCTCATCGTGTCTCCTGGGATCTTCGCAGGCATCAGCGCGCATCATAGCCGCGCTTGAGCACGCCTGCCTTCCCCCGTACCATGCCACCCGCGCCCAGGTGTTGGAACTGGTAGACAAGCTGGATTTAGGTTCCAGTGTCCTTAGCGGCGTGCGAGTTCGACTCTCGCCCTGGGCACCACTCCTGCGCGAAATTCGCAAAGCGAATTTCTCGCATACCCGCTTCGCAGTACGAAGCCGACAGATGGTTTCGCGGTAGCGAAACCATTGAAAGGCCCATCTACCGGGCCAACGCGGCGCCTCTCATTCGTAACAGGCTCCGTCACCCCCATCGCCCGGGTGGTGAAACTGGTAGACACAGGGGACTTAAAATCCCCCGGCCGTAACAGGCCGTGCCGGTTCGACCCCGGCCCCGGGCACCACCCCTGCGCGAAATTCGCAAAGCGAATTTAGCGCATACCCGCTTGGTAGTACGAAGCCGACAGATGGTTTCGCATAGCGAAACCATTGAGAGGCCCCTCTAATGGACCCCCTACCCCACAGCCAACCGCCGCCGCGCCCCGCCAGCCTGCTTCGGCAGATCCACCGCCAGCACGCCGTCGGTGTAGCTGGCCTGCGCGCGATCCGCATCCACGCCGGCGGGCAGCGGAAGTACCCGCCGGAAGCTCCCGAAGGCGCGTTCAGTAATCACCGCGTGCCCTTGCCTTCGGGTCTGCTCGGAGTGTTTCCGGCCAGAGACCACTACCTGACTTGCGGTGATCTCCACATGCAGATCATCCCGGGCCAGCCCCGGCAGCTCCATGCGCAGCTCAAAGCGGTCGTCATGATCAATGAGATCCGTAGCAACCAGACCCCATCGCTGCGCCTCGGGCGGTGCCGGTTCGGTGGTGTCTTCGTGATGAAAGTGGGTCAGCGCGTCGTGCGCTTTCTGGCAGAGTGCATTCCAACCTTCGCTGATCCGTGAAAGCGGCAGCAGACTCTCTCCGATGTGCCCAAGTGACATAGTGTGCGCTCCATGTGGTTCGCATGGAGAATTGCGGGTAGCGAGGCCGAAACCCTATCCGTACTTTCCGTAGTGGCCGGTGTGGGTCGAGAAGAATGGAGGCTGGGGTCGGAATCGAACCGGCGTACACGGAGTTGCAGTGTGAGAAGCCCTACAACCCGCAACAGCCAGCCTCGATAAACCACTGATTTACTGCCATTTCACCTGTTGAAGGTTGCGGCTTGTTGCTGTGCTTTGTGACCAGCAACTGTGCCAAAACTGTGACAAATACACTCAGGAGAAACGGCCATGCCAACACCCATACCACCCACCAGCCCCTTTGTGGGCATCGACGGCGAAGACACCAGCTACCGGATCTGCGCGACGCTTTCGCTACTCAGCGAGTACGCACGCAGGGAGGGCCAGAGCTGGGAGATCGACTTTGCAAGCAAGCCAGACCACCTCTTCGGCCTGGCGCTCATCCTGGACGGCCTGCGCGACGCTACGCAGCACCTCAGCCACCAGGAAGCAGTCCCCCTACCCCACACGCATGAGGAGATGGAAGCGATCCAGGCGAAGCTGAGGGAGGTGTCCTGATGGCTGGTAACAACCCGTTCATTGCTGAGCACCGCGACCTCACGGCGTCACACGTTCACAGCGGGATGGTGCTCCTGGAGGCGCACTTGGGAGATAGCGTGGCGCTCGATGTCGTGCTGACTCCCGACGAGGTGACCGCTATCAGGTTGCTCCTCGGCGCGATGCGAGAAGCACAGCGACACCTTGTTGAGGTGATGTACGAACCCGCAAGTCCTGTCCGGGAGGTGAAGTCATGAGCGTTCAGAAGCTCCAGGAAGACAAGGGTGACACCGTGTCACCCTCAACGCAGCTGCTGGGCATGGCTACCCCTGGCAGCTCCGTGAACCCGCTGATAGGCCTCAAGCCGGCCGACACTATGAACAACTGCGAGCAGGTCCTGAGGGTGCTCCAATCCGGCACGACAGATGATGAGGCCATGAACTCGGACGATGACCGTATGGGCTGGTACCTCGCGCTGCAGTGCGTGCGTTATGCGCTCATCTGGGAAGCGGAGAATCACCGGCAGCGGTAAGGTCGGGCATCATATTCCGCACACTGGGGTAGATTAACGGGGCCACCCTGGCCCCGTTTTTCTAGGCAAAGTTTTCACGGTGACACCTTTGCTATCTGGCCATCGAATGATGCATGACGACAGCGGATAGTCCACTTCGCGCTACTAGGCTATCGTCAGTGTTCCGCGGAACCTGAGTCCGACACTGCCAATGATCGACAGCTACATCGCGTTCGACTTTGAAACTACTGGCCTTGATCCGAGGACGGATGAGGTGATCGAGGTTGGAGCCGTGAGATTCCTGGTCGACGGGACAGTTCTTGACGAGTTTCAGTCTTTCGCCAAGCCGGAAACACCGATTCCGAAGGAGTCGACCGCAATACATGGCATCAGCGATGCAGATGTGGATGGTGCACCTTCGCCTCGTGAAGTCTGGCTGGAGTTCTTGTCATGGATCGGCGACTCGCCCAGGCTCATTGCTCATAACGCTCAATTTGAGATCCACTTCATCAGAAAGATGACGCAGCCCGGCGACCCCTGGTCCGAACTCACGGTGGCGGACACGTTGCGTATGTCGCGAGCACGAATAGAGAGTACTAGCTACAAGCTGTCGGATCTGGTGGACAGCTCAGCGACCAGGGCACACCGCGCACTTGCCGACGCGAAAGCATGCATGGCTCTCTTTCTCAAGGTCTCTGCTACCTACAAGTCTGGGAAAGTGCCAGCTCGAACATACTGGTTGCCCATAGGTGAGTATCCAGCCTACAACCCCGATCCGCCACCGACGGCGCGGCAGCGGAGCTATATCGAACACTTGGGAGGCAAGCCTCAGAAGCCGAAAACCAAAGCCGAAGCCGGTGAGTACATCGATGAGCTGAAGCGCGGTAGCATTGCCAGTAAGAAGCGGGGATGTAGAACACCTCTTCTCCTTCTTCTGCTACTAATGCTGGTCGTTCTTTGGTTGGTCAGCTTGTTGGGATGAGGCCGGCCTAACGGTAAGCGGCATTCGAGTAAATAGAAGATGTCTAGATACGAAAGGATTAGTGTGTTTTTCTCGATCATCGCGGCGGCGACGGGCGGATCCGCACTGTACATGTCTATTCACCAGGTTAGCGTGCAAGAGAGACTAACCATCCTAAGCCTTACTCCGTTCGTCAGCCTGCAGATATCCCACAAACCGGACGAGGGCATACGAGTGGAAGTGACAAATAGCGGTGCAGGCGCAGCCCAAATCTCAAAGGCCCGTTGGCTTTCTCTAAGTTCATCTGGTGGGCAAATTTCTGTTGATCTCAGGCAGCTCGATAAGCCTGAACAGTTGACCAAGTTGATCACTATGCTGGGACTCCCTGATTCTCGCTTTGCTTCGGACGAACGCGGCACCTTGAGTAACCTGCCTGCATTCTTGGGGGCTGGTGAAACCCAAACGATTCTCTTCATTCCGAAGAGCTATTTTTCGTCCACAGACGAATCGGGCGGGATTGCGCAGCGCCTTTTTGGCGGGGCACGAAACCCCATCTCCCTTGATCTGGAGTACCGGGATCTATTCGACAACACGTGTTACCAGCCCCCGGGAGCAAAGGTCCTTTATTGTCCATACCTCTATAGGCTCGGGATTGGTAAGGGCCGTGATCCGCTGGAGCTGGAGAAATTCCTGGCGGACCAGAAACGAAAAGGATTGCCACACTAGAAGGTAACCCGAAAGCGCAATTGGCGGCCATCGAACGCAGAACTTGCTCACTACTGTGTTTTTTTTCAGATCGCTCTTTTCAGGTGGTCAGCCAGATCCTCGTTTAGTAGCACCACTCTGTACCGCCCCTCAATTTCAGTCTTGGCACCTTCGCACGCAGCCATCACCCGCTCGCGGACAATCTCTCGCAGCTCCTCGAGTAGCGGTTCAAGGTCCTCAGCAAGAAGGATGTTGTCCAGCTTCTCAGCGCTCTGAATCTCCACAGCTTCCGCCTTCGCATTGGCTTCCCGGGTTCGAGCTTCCGTTAGCCCTGGCTGGTTTGCATCGTTCCTGGTACTAGCTTCGTCGAGAAGGCGCCGCACGTAGGCTTTCAGCCAGGTGCCGGCCGATCCACTTCGGGGAAGCACGCCACGTACCACCAGACCGGATACTGCCGGCCGCGAGATGCCCACCATGGCCGCGAACTTGGCGTGGCTAGTGCGTTTCCTGAGATCTAGAAGCTCCGGCAAGAGTAACCCCCTATGGCGCTATTCGGCTGGCCAAAAACCGCCGCCCCTGTACCCGTATTTCACCCTAGACAACGAAGAACCTAACCGGGGTGGGTCCAAGCCGAGTGCTGTTGTGCCGACCGCGAATCCAGCACGAGTGTCAGCGGCCGGGTCGAAGTGCATTGCAAACGGCGCTGCTACGGGAGCGGCCTGATTCTGGCCAGGTAGTTCCCCAACTCGGCCATCTCCCGCCGCACGGCGTCGATGTGGCGCGCTCTCAATTCTGGGTGCCTTTGCCGTAGCCGAACGCCAACCGATTCAAGCTTCGCTGCTGCGGCCGATGAGAATCGCTCCAGTACGTGTTCGAGGTGTGAGATGTGAATGTATTCCTTCTTAGCGATAGCCAGATCGAATTCCGTCTTGTCGGCCTGTGCTCTCTCCTTTCGTGCGCGCTCCGTAGTCAGATCCAGAAGAACGCCTGACGGCGCACTATTGCGCGCCATCAGCTCTTCGACACGAGCGCGAGTGACTGCCACCGCATCGTAGCCCTTGCCCTTGATCCTATCGGGATACAAGCCAGCTCGTACCTTCTCCCGAAATTTCTGTTGTGACTGGCCGGTGGCATGCGCCGCCGCTTTCAACGTGAAGTATGCTTCTGTCATGAGCCTCTAACCCCTATTTCACCAGGATAAAAATTTGAGAACCCTCGAACCCCCTTACACCCGCATCGGGGGGGGCGTCCAGGAGGACCCGCAATGGATGCGGCGGCGCAAGCCCTGATAACCGCAACAGTGAACCAGAGCCTGCGCGGTCGGCGCGCCGCTCGCCTATCAGCCAACCTTGAACTGCCCGTGCTGATCCATTTGCTTGAAGCTCGACGTGGACACAGGCCCTTGGCGATCCTCCTGCGGTAGGAGCTGTCGGGCCGCCCAAGCCAACGTTCGAGGGCCACGCATCGGGATAATCGGATCTTCAGGCCATACGGCAGCCATCGCGCGCTCGAATTCTTTCCCTGATAACGCAGGTGATTGCTCGGGGTTTAGTGTTCGAGCCTGACCGATAAGTGTTAGGAGTTGCTCTGCCTCGGCGCGCGCGGCCTGGACCTCCGCAACGGCCTTCTCTAGTGCCGGCACTGCCTTGGCAAGGCGTTTTTGTGCCTCCCGGGCGATAGCAGGGGCTTCGCGCTTCTTAGCAGAATCGAGCGCTGTGCGCAGTACCTGCGCGGCATCGTCGAGCGCTTCAGTCTCTGCCTTCGCCACGTCCAATTCTGCATTGATCCGTAGTACCGCGTCGGCTCCTCGCCTCAGGGCTTCGGCGCGAGCCTGTGTTGGCCTTCCCGTCATCGCGTTATAGCCCAACTGATCTACGCGGGCAGCGGATTCCCCCTGCAACTGCTCAAGATCACGCTGCAAGGATTCGATTTGGCTGGAAGCGAGCTTTCCGCTTTCAGCGCGTGCGACTTGTTTCAGAAGAGTGTCTACTTTGGAATTCATGAGTACCTCATCAGGTCTTGGTGGTTGGGTCGGGAAATGCGCCAGGCTCCTATGAGGCTGGCCTCGGCGTAGAGCTCAGCGTCTGCTGGTATTACTGTTCGGCCGCTACGGACCGCTAGCGCATGCCCTTCGATAGCCAGGAACCAACTTCCGCGGCGGCGGCGCGCAAGCCACTGCTGAACGGTGTAGGTTGCTGGGATTCTTCTGTTCAGCCGGCTCGCAATTACATTGGCCGTCGCAATGTCCTTGGGGTTGGTGAGGATATGGAACGGTTCCGGCAGCACCTTGGCCTGTTTCGAAACGAGTGCTTTATCGCGGGCGAAGCAATCCACAAGCTCCAACACCAGCCGATCATGAGGCACACGGACACCGAAGCTGCCTCTGGCCACATGCCACTCCTCCACATTGTAGCCCCGCTCTATCAGCGCTCGAAGAATGGCAACTGCGGGCGTTGAAAAGGGAGCAGCGGATACATTCATCCCGTACCGGCGGCGCCATACGTCCAGTATTTCAGCTGCCTCTGAAGGGATCAGGCCTGCAAGGGTGGCAAGCGTTCGCGGACCGCACCACCGAGCGTAGTCCGCTTGGGGAGGCGTTCTAACAACAGCGTTGTTCATGGTTGGCCTTCCAGCGCAGAGCGCTCCGCCTGGTTGGCAGCCAGCAGTAACTGGCGGCTAACTTCGCGCAACGCCTCTGCCTGTTCTTGAAAGCTGGCGGGCTTCGCACTCACCACCTCGTTGACTGCTCGGTTGGCGATGTACTTGGGCAACTTCTGATCTTGCATATGAACTCCTCGTCTGTGGTTTTCCCGAACCGAAAACCGAAACCAACCGAACGACCGAACCCCTATAGGGGATTCGGTTCGGTTCGGTAAGGCAATTCGGTCGGTTTCGGTACATTTCGGTCTAAATTTCGGTAGGTATTTCGGTAGCCACTTCGGTCACATAGTTGGCAGAAAACTCGAGAATTCCGCGTTCCGTCATGGACTGTTTCACTTCGTTGAAGCGGTTCGAATTCATGCCCGCATCGAGGCAATCCTGGCGCCAGTCCACTACTAGAACCCGAGCGGCCGCTGGGTCGCGGCCGCCCTCCTCCAGGGTCGCTCTTTGGCGTTTGTGGCGTTCTCGCAGCACGCGCAAGGCAAGGCTCTGGTTCCTGCCTCGCGGCTTCGCGGATGCCTCCGTTATGATCGGCCCATCGAACAGATCCAGCACCGCAGAGGTTATCGGGTCGCCGTCAGCATCCGTCCATGGCGTCTCGACAGCAGCAAACTTGAAATGCAGATCCGGCGGCTCTTCGTGTTCCTTCATCTTCGAGCAGGACATCGACACCAGGCCGCCCTGTTCCTTTGTGAGTCGGTATTCATGATCCAGGGCTGCCTTTAGTGCCATGCTGCCCCGGGCCCGCTCTTTCTCCTTGTGGCCCGTGTGATGCACTACCAGAACGCAGCACCGGAAGCGGCCCCTAAGGTGAATATCGAGGTTCTGAATGAAGGCGCCCATGTCGTGCGTGTCGTTCTCGTTGCCACCTGCGCCGAAGTTACGAGCCAGTGTGTCTACCACCACAAGGCCCGGCACCTCCTCGCTCATCTCCTCGATGGCGTCCGCGACGTGAACGGCGTTCTCCGGGTCGAAGAGCGCCGCAGGGATCTCGCTAACCACCAGAGGCACGCCTTCGAGGCTGGTATGGTGTCGGATCTGCCAGGCCAGGAATCGCTTCCCAAGCCCGCTGCGCCCTTCTCCTGCGATGTAAACCACAGGGGACTGAAGCGTGCGGTGACCATGCCATTCCTTCCCTGTAGCCACGCAGCAAGCGAGGTCGATGGCGACGAAGCTCTTCCCTGCGCCAGGATCTCCAAAGATCTGCGCGAGCGTGTCCTGCTCGATGTACTTCTTTACGAGCCAGTCCACTGACGGTGGGGCCTTCAGAAGGTTGCGCACGTGTGTCAGTGGGAACGATCGGCGTTCGTTACGAGCGGCTTTCAGGATGTTCTGGGCGGTGCCCTGCGCCTCAAGCAGCGCAAGATCATGCTCTTCGAAGACGTTCATGCACGCCCCCGGAGGCGTGCGACATCTTTGCGCACGATGCTCTCGATGGTTCGCTCCGCCTCGGCAAGGTCCATAGGTGGCCTGCACCGGCTTTGTGCCCATGCAAGGCACAGCTCACGAGCAACGGTTGCGCGTACGCCCCGCTGCAGGAGATGCCCAACCAATCGTGCGAGTGTGCAATTCCTTGAACCCTCTGCCGCTCCGGCTGCGATCTGCCGCCAGTCTGCCGGTGTCTTCACAGGGCAGGATGCTGGACTGATGGCTTCCAAGAGCCAGTCTGGCAGTGGTCCTATGTCATCCATGCCTCCGATGGTCCGCATGCCACTGGCCGGCCACCAGATCACGTACCCCCCGGTCGCACGAACATCGATGCCAGGAGCTACCTTGGATGCGGAGCAAGGCGGCGCTGGGTCTGGGCATCGGTACAACAGATGCCTCCCCCTACGGGTCTGATGGATGCGCCCGGCGGCCAGTCTGGGAAAGTTGTCGGCAAACCACTCCGCACCATCTGGATCGACATCGACGACCAGGAGACCGCTGGCGGGACCAGTAGGCACGCCTACCAGGGCGGCAGGCCAGGCTCCCCACCAGTCCTTGATGCGGTTCTGCTCCGTGGTCGCATCATGGAAGCCGTTCGCCGTGTACGGTCGCTTGTTCGGCTGGCAAGGGAACACTGCTATTCCAGCACCTGCAAGGCGTGCCGCATAGCTACTTGGCTGGGGCGCGTTGTTTCTTTGAGCGGCTGGGTATATTCTGGTGCGGTCGTGTCCAGCGACGTTCCCACCTGAAGCTTCACCCGCGCCGCATTCGTGCGGCGCTTCCACTAGGCCGCCTTGTCGCCAGCGAGGATCCAATCCCTAAGGCTCGGGATGTTCACATACCAACGTCCGCCCTTCTTGATGATGGCCCCTGACGCTTCGATGCCGTTGGATTCCCGGTTGAAGATCCACCAGCGAATCTGGCTCTCAGTTGCGATATGTCCGAATCGTTTGAGGAAATGCGTCAAGGTGCAGATGTCGTCCACCGTCAGGCTCCTTTGAGAGTTGCTGATGCCTGCGGGGAAGTGTGTTGTATTTGGTGGGGCTCTTTTAGGGACGCTCGCCCGCTATTCCTTGGGTGATTGTGTCCCTATGACGCGGGCTAGCTGTTTGTGGCTGATCGAATCGAATCCTGATTCAAGGAGTAGCCTGTTCACAATCACCAAGAAGGCAGCCTGAGAAGATCCACCCTCGTCTTTCCACACTGTCGGTGGTTTCCCGGTGTGTAGCTCAAAAGCTTGAGCGAGATCGCGAATGACACGGTTTCGAATCTGCCGTGCATCCTCACCCTTCCGTTTCTCAGGCAGTGCTGTTTCGAAGTGGTTGGCAACATCGGAAAGTGTGTTGAGGTGGAAATCGAGAGTATCCATATTCGCGCGTTGAGTGTCATCGGTAGCTAGGAGTGTCCGGGCGTAAGTACGTTGCAACCAGAAGAGTTGCTGAGGATCGAGAGAACTAATGGAGTCGCGTAAAATATCCACCGTTCTCTGAATATCACGATATCGTGCTGCCACTCCTTTCCTGTCATCGGGATTGCAATCCCG
>JAUIED010000336.1 GCA_030428905.1 Gammaproteobacteria bacterium | reverse complement strand
TATCGACGCTCTTGCGACGCACATCGTACAGATTGGTGCGCACCAGCAGGTCATCCACGAGGGCATTGCGATCCTGGGGTGCGACGCCTTTCAACGTGGCCAGATGCCGCAGCATGGCTTCGGGGGACGTGCGGGGAAAGGCGCCGAACTCCTGCGGCAGGTAACCCAACCGGCGCCGCAGCGCCATGGGATCGGCAATCACGTCGATGTCGCCGAACAGAATGGCGCCGGTATCCGGCGCCTGCAGAGTGGCGATGGTACGCATCAGCGTCGACTTGCCTGCGCCGTTCGGTCCGAGCAGGCCAAACATGCCGGGAGGCACCGTCAGCGTGACGTTGTTAAGTGCCTGAACGCCGCCGGAATAGGTCTTGGATACCCCTTCGAGTGTGAGCATGAACCCCTCAACGTAGATGTTTTTTTCCTTTTGTCGCGCGGCAACGTCATTTGGTTTGCCTGCGTCACGAAAGAATCATCCCGCCGCGGTACAATACGCTCATGACGAGATACAAAACCGCCCGCTGCATCGTGCAGCGGCAGGATCACTTTCTGCTGGCCATCCACTCCCGCTTCTTTCGCCGCTCGCACAAAAAGTGGGGGCTGCTTGGCGGCGGCATCGAGTGGGGCGAAGGCCCCGAGGAAGCCGTGCGGCGTGAGCTGCGCGAAGAGATCGACCTGCACCTGGACACCCTGCAGCAGGTTGGGGTGTACGATTACAAGCGCGCCAAGCACGTCGTGTACCACGGCCAGACGGACATCCGGCGCGTGGAGTTCGACGAGTTCGAACTGGTGGACGTGGGTTGGTTCACCCGCCAGGAGATCGAACGGCTGGGTCGCGAAGACCGCCTGCATGCCGGTTACGAGCTGGACGCCGTGCTCCGGGCAGAAAACCTGGACCGGCGGGCTATCGCTTAGTCAGACGTTCCTGGAACTGCTCGGTGGTGTTCACCTTTGGATAGGGTGTATCTGGCACCGTACAGCCGAGAAACTCGCACAGTGGCTCCCATCCATCGCCGGGCCGATACACAAGCAGCCGATCCTCCGGTACCGCATCGATGACGCTCTGGTTGTGCGCGTGAAAGCGCTCCACCACATGGTCCCGATCGTCCATGCGCCCGTCGAACACGCCGTTCCAGATCACCTCATGGGCCATCTCGCCAGCCGCCCGCTCAGCGGGGTTGTCGGAGTGAATCAGGTGCCGTGAGGATGGCCAGATCGTGTTCATGACACTCTTGTACCAGGCATCTGCGTCGCGGAACGACAGCAGCACCTTCGCTTCAGGGAAGGCAGCCATCTGCTCGCGCCAGAAATTGCATGAAGGCCAGTCCACCGACGCCTGATAGCCCTCGAACACCCAGTGCCAGTCCACAGCCTCACCGCGGGCGGCGCGCACCCAGAAGTTCTGGTGGTCTTTGTGCTTGTGCACTTCCAGCATGTGGTAGCAGGCGTCGTACCCGAGCTGTTCCAGCGCCAGTTTGAGTGACAGCGTGCCGGTGCGCCCAAAACCGGCGCCAATTACCTTCAGAGCCATAGAACAAATTCCCGATGAGCCACCGTATTGTGACAGAAGCAGTGTGTGTTAGTGTCGCTGCAGGGAGGAATTTCCGTTGCATCCACTGGACCTGGCCATCATCGCCGGCTACCTCGTGCTCATTGTTTTCGTGGGGCTGCGCCTGGCGCGCCGCGTGCACGACGCGCACGACTTTTTTCTCGCCGGCCGGTCGCTCGCCTGGTACGTGATCGGCCTGTCCATCATCGGCACCAACGTCTCCGCGGAAGGCTACGTGGGCGCCTCCGGCAGCGCCTACTCCGTGGGTATCGCGCAGGCCAATTTCGAGTGGATCGGCGCCATCCCGGCCATGATCCTGGCAGCACTGGTGTTCATCCCGGTGTACTGGCGTGCCGGTGTCTACTCCGTGCCCGAATACATGGGGCAGCGCTACAACCAGGGGGTGCGGGTGCTGGTTGCGTTGATCGCCAGCGTGTTCGGCATCTTCGCCATCGCCGTATCACTCTGGGCCATTGCGCTGACCCTGCAGACCTATCTCGAGTGGCCCATCTGGGTGGGCATCCTCGTCACCGGCACTGTGGTGGGTTTGTACTCCATTGCCGGCGGCCTGGCGGCGGTAGCCTTCACCGACATGGTGCAGGTGCTGATCATGTTTCTCGGAGGGCTGGCCATCGTCTGGCTTGGCATCAGCGAAAGCGGCGGCACCGCCTCATTCGTGCAAACGCTGACAACGGAAAACCCAGATCACCTTTCGGCCTACCTGCCGGCAGACCACGAGCAGTTTCCCTGGCCTGGTGTGATTCTCGGCCTCGGCATCGTCCTTTCCCCCGCCTACTGGTGCGCGAGCCAAGCCATCCTGCAGCGCACCATGGGCGCACGCAGCGCCTGGGACGCCAGCGCGTCGATGATGTTTGCTGCCTTCGGCAAGACGCTGGTGCCGCTGCTCATCGTTTTTCCCGGCCTGCTGGCGCTCGTGATGCACGCCGACATTGCGTATCCCGACATGGCGCTGCCCTGGGTGGTGAAGAACGTTCTGCCGCCG
>JAUIED010000335.1 GCA_030428905.1 Gammaproteobacteria bacterium | reverse complement strand
TATGATGTTTGCCGCCTTCGGCAAGACGCTGGTGCCGCTGCTCATCGTTTTTCCCGGCCTGCTGGCGCTCGTGATGCACGCCGACATTGCGTATCCCGACATGGCGCTGCCCTGGGTGGTGAAGAACGTTCTGCCGCCGGGGCTCAGCGGCCTGATGTTCATCGCCATCATCGCCGCCCTGCAGTCTTCCCTGGATTCCGGCCTCAATTCCACCTCGCTGATGCTGACCCGCGACATCCGCGGCGTGCTGATGGCCAACCGCAACCCGGACAACGACCTGAAAGTAGGCCGCATGCTGACGCTCGTAATCCTGCTGGGCGGCATGCTGTTCGCGCCGCTGATTGGCGACTTCGGCGGCATCTACGTATTCCTGCAGACTCTGTTGTCGCTCTTTCAGGGGCCGACGCTGGCACTGCTGGTGCTAGGTGCATTCACACGCTGGGCAACACCCACCGCAGGGCTCGCCACCATCGCCACCGGTGTGCCCCTGGCGGCGCTGTTGACCTGGTTCGGTTGGAACATGCTGTATGTGGCGTTCACGACCTTCGTCTACGCCATGCTGGCGCTCACCATCACAAGCCGGTTCACCACACCGCTGCCGGCAAACGTGCTCGACCGTCTGGTGTTCAGCCGTGGCTGACCTGCCAACATGGTGGGCCAATGCCATCTCGGCGGTGATCTTCGCCGGCATCGCTGTGGGCGTGTTTTTCGTACCGCGCGCCAGCCTGTTCCGCGATGCGCCTGACCACAGCGCGTGGCGCGACATCCGCCTCTGGGCGGTGGTGCTGGTCATCGTTCAACTCGCCATCTATGCCACTTTCGCTTGAGGAACCCATGCGTACACTGCTGACGATACTGCTCTCACTTGCAAGCACCGTTGTTCTGGCGGGGCCAAAGCTCTATGTCTTCAATTGCGGCAACCTGACGTTCGACGATGTCACCTCCTTCGGCCTGACCAATGAGGAAACCGACGTGCGCGAGATGTTCGTGCCGTGCTACCTGGTGGAGCACGCCGCCGGCAGGCTGATCTTCGACACCGGCCTGCCGCTTGGTGTGGTCGGCCAGGGCGAGGTGGAGCTTCAACCCGGCGCCCGCATGGTCTACGAGCGGTCGGTGATCGATCAGCTCGGCGATCTGGAGCTCACGCCCGCCGACATCGACTTCATCGCACTTTCACATCACCACTTCGACCACGCCGGCGCGGCGAACGCCTTCGCCGCCTCGACGGTGTTGATCCAGCGCGATGAGCACTCCGCTGCCTTTGAGCACGCCGATCAGCACGAGGTGTTCGACCCGACGTTGTACGGGGCGCTGGCCGATAGCAAACAGGTGGTGCTCGACGGCGATTACGATGTGTTCGGCGATCGCTCCGTGATGTTGATTTCAGCGCCGGGTCACACGCCCGGGCACCAGGTGCTGCGCCTGGCGCTGGACGAAACCGGGCCGCTGTACATCATCGGTGACCTCTACCACTTCCGCGCGTCGCGAAAACTCAAGCGCACACCGGTGTTCAATACCGATGCAGAGCAGACGTTGCGGTCCATGGAAAAAGTCGAAGAGATGGTGGCGACGGATGGTGCGACGCTGTGGATCGAGCACGACATGGCGCTCGCTCGAACGCTGAATCTGGCACCGGCGTTTTACGACTGAAGACCGAGTGAGCAGCGGAATTCGCGCACCTCTCTGAGGCTGGTAAGACGAACGAAGCGGATGTGCTCGTAGCGCGCATCGCTCATCCGCGCGACCATGCTCTTGCGTTTGGGTTCGGCCTGCGTCCATATCCACCAGATCAGCGAGTCTTCTTTCTTCCAGATTTTCAGCTGGTTCCAGAAGTCTTCACGATTGGTACCCCATAACAGTTCTCTGGAACGCCAGCGTTTCCACGATCGGATGAGCACGCGCCGGATCAGAAGGCCCCTGGGTAGGTCCAACCAGATCATCGTCTGCAGGCGCGGCCAGCAGGTATCGGCGCAGAAGCCCGCGTAGGAACCCGCCACCACCCAGCGATCGCCGGCGGTCGCCTCGCTGATGCGGCGGCGAAGCTCGTCCGGGTTGGTGGCATTGAGCCCCACCCAGCCCGGCAGCCAGTTGAGCGCATCGAGCTCCACCACCGGCAGGTCCAGGGCAGCGCCGAGCTCTGCCGCCAGTGTGCTCTTGCCAGAGCAAGAGTTACCGATGACGTGGATACGGGTGCCGAGCGCGCTCACGCTAAGTTCCGTCAGAGGGATTGAAGCTATCGTAGTGACCCGTCACGTTAATTCGTTGATCTATGATGAGCCCAAAATCGTCAAGAGCAAGGCGCATTCCGCAGGACAGGTCGGGACCTTTCCAAGGGATGCAACACAGCTATTGGCGATTTTGGGCCACCCGAAGGGCGCGTCCCACGGCGCCTCTGGCGTTGTTGCGCCTCTTGAACATGGCACCACCATGCTCTGCGAGACGCGCCTAGCCAGCGACGCCGTGGGACGCGTCATAGTTCGACGAATTAACGTGACGGGTCACTAAAGCGCCGCGCTCAGCTCATCCAGACCCGCGCAGGCTCGAAGCACATCCCGAA
>JAUIED010000107.1 GCA_030428905.1 Gammaproteobacteria bacterium | reverse complement strand
TGACATTGCGGCTCGCAGGATTGGACAACGTAAGGGTCGTCATCCAGCTGCGCTGGCTGCGGCTGACCGCATCGATGCGTTTCGGCGCCAGCTGACGGATGATGGAGAAGAGCTGGTAATTGTCCTCGGGCGTCACGCTGTCGGTGCGCACGATGCTGTCCGCCTTGATCACGGCGATGCTCACTTCATCATCGTGCACCGCCACCTGCAGCAGATGGTCGAAACTGCCCACCTCCGGCCAGTCGGTTCCGGAATTTGCAGCGGCGTTGGTCATCACGTAGCGCACACCATCGCGCTCGGTGTAGTGGTAGTGGTGATGGTGGCCGTAGAAGACGTGTGACACGCCGTGTTCCACGAACAGGGTATGCAGGGCTTTGGCGTTGTCCAGACTCGAAGGCGGGCGGTGCATGAAAGCAAATTTGTGTGTGGCTTTGTTTTTCCGCAGCGTGGACTCCAACCACTTCCACTGGCGGGCGTCTATCTTTGCTTCAGCGTCGGGCCCGTCGGTATTGAGCACGACAAACAGCGCATCGTCATAGGTAAATGCGCGATAGGCAGGCCCCCACTCGTCTTCGTAGATGGCGAGCGCTGCAGATGCGGGCACTTTGTTTGCCCCGTACAGGTCGTGGTTGCCGGGCACGGGGATGAACTGCACGCTGCCCAGCGGCGCGATCTGCCGCTTGTAGCGCTGCCACTCGCCGCGGTAGGTGTCGGCGCTGTCGGTGTAGCCGGTAATCATGTCGCCCACCTGCAGCACGAACGCTGGACGCAGGCTGCGCACGTCGTCTATCAGGCGGTTGAATCCGGCCGGATCGTGGAACTGACTGTCGCCGAGCACTACGAAGTGAAAGGCATGACGCGCCTCGGGCAGCGTCGTGGCGGCGGCGCCGCTCAGAACGATTGCGCCGACAAGCGCGGCTACAGACGGCATTGCGGCCTCGTGCCGTGGCGGATGCCCGCCAGGTAGTTGGCACGCCACACGCGCAGCACGTTGTCGCCCATGATGTTGCGGATGGCGCTGGAGGAGTAGCCACGCTCCCGCAGGCCCTGGATCAGGTTGGGGTAGTCGCGCACGTCTTTGAGGCCGGTCGGCAGCGAATCGCCCACGCCGTCGTAGTCGCTGCCGATGCCCACGCCGTTGACGGTGGCCAGACGCACGGCCCGGTCGATGTGGTCGAGCACGTCGTCCATGGTGGCGTAGGGGTAGGGGTGGTCTTCGCGGTAGCGGTCCCGGAACGTCGCCAACTGCGGGCTGTCGGGCTGCAGGTGTTGGCTCTGCATGAACGCCAGGGCATCGGCCTGTGCTCGTTCGCCGTAGTCGCGTGCAGCCTGGGTGAGGAAGCTCGAACCGAAATTGATCTGCACCACGCCGCCGCGCGCGCCCACTTCCTCTACCATCTCGTCGCTCATGTTGCGCTCCCAACCCGGCGTGAAGTGGCGCAGCGAGGAGTGGGAAGCGATCACCGGGCTGGTGGACTCCCGCATTACATGCCAGAACGCATCGTCAGACAGGTGCGATACGTCCACCATCATGCCGAGGCGATTCATGCGGCGCACCACGGCGCGGCCGTCTTCCGACAAGCCGCCCCACGCTTTGTTTTCGTCGTAGGATGAATCCGACAGGCTGTTGGATTTGCTGTGCGCCAGGGTGATGTATCGAATGCCCTTGTCGAACAGGCCCTCTAGCACTTCGAGATCGCCGCCGATGGGGCCGCCGTTCTCCATACCCATCGGCAGGGCGATGAGGCCGCGCTTGCGTGCTTCGATCACATCGCTCGGGCAGGTGGCGACCACGAACTTGTCCGGATGCTCCGTTGCCAGGGCTTCCACGGAACCGATCAGCGCATCAGCCAGTGCCAGCCCCTCGCCAGCCTCGTCCACCGCCGCCGGAATGTAGATGGACATGAAGGCCGCATCCAGACCGCCGGCCCGCGCCCGCGGGTAGTCGAAGTCGCCGTGGTCCGTCGCTTCGCCGACGTTCGCGGCGCGCTTGTGCAGGCGATAGGGCACGTCGATGTGGGTGTCGACGATGAGCACATCGGCGCCTGATAAGCCGCCGCCGGTGTCGGCGCGCTCGGCACCGCATGCGGCAAGGAGGAACAGGGTCGCTAGGGCAGTCAGTCGCGGCATGGGTTGACTGTGGCTCGGCTGCGGCAAGGGGCCGACAGTGTAGCTCAATCGAGTATCATGCGGCGTTGGAACCCTTGCGAGAAGAGAGCACTTTCATGACCGTCATCCGCCAGGACGATCTGATCCAGAGCGTCGCAGATGCCCTGCAGTTCATTTCCTATTACCACCCCACCGATTTTCTGCGCGCCATGGTGAAGGCCTGGGAGGCCGAGGAGTCGCCCGCAGCCAAGGCGGCGCTGAATCAGGTGCTCGTCAACTCACGTATGTGCGCGCTCGGCAAGCGCCCGATCTGCCAGGACACCGGTATCGTCATGGTGTTTCTCAAGGTCGGCATGCAGGTGCGCTGGGAGGGGGATCTGTCGCTGGAAGACATGATCAACGAGGGCGTGCGGCGCGGCTATATGCACCCGGACAACGTGCTGCGCGCCTCGGTGCTCGCCGACCCCGACGGCAGCCGCAGCAATACGAAGGACAACACACCGGCCATCATCCACACCAGCATCGTGCCGGGCGATACACTCGAGGTAGAGGTGGCGGCCAAGGGCGGCGGCAGCGAGGCCAAAGCAAAGTTCGCCATGCTGAACCCGTCAGACTCGGTGGTGGACTGGGTGCTCAGCGTCGTGCCGACCATGGGCGCGGGCTGGTGTCCTCCGGGGCTTTTGGGCGTGGGTATCGGCGGCACGCCGGAGAAGGCCATGCTGCTTGCCAAGGAATCCCTGATGGAGCCCATTGACATGGCCGAGCTCAAGGCCCGGGGTGCGGCAGATCGGGACGAGGCGCTGCGCCTGGAGCTGTTCGACAAGGTCAATGGCCTCGGTATCGGCGCCCAGGGGCTCGGTGGTCTGACCACGGTGCTGGACGTGAAAGTGCGTTCGCACCCGACGCATGCCGCCAACAAGCCGGTGGCCGTCATTCCCAACTGCACGGCTACCCGGCACGTGCACTTCACCCTCGATGGCAGCGGTCCAGCGGAGTTCACCCCGCCGGACCTGTCTGAGTGGCCGGACATCGATTTCGAGCTGGGTGATGAGGTCAAGCGCGTCAATCTCGATACCCTTACCCGCGATGAGGTGGCGAGCTGGAAGTCGGGCGACACGCTGCTGGTGAGCGGTCGCATGCTCACGGGCCGCGATGCGGCCCACAAACGCCTGGTGGACATGATCGAACGCGGCGAGGAATTGCCGGTGGATTTCACCAACCGGGTGATCTACTACGTGGGGCCGGTGGATCCGGTACGTGACGAGGTCGTGGGGCCGGCAGGTCCTACAACCGCCACGCGCATGGACAAGTTCACGCGCACGCTGCTCGAGAAAACCGGTCTCGTCGGTATGATCGGCAAGGCCGAGCGCGGGGCTGCGGCCATCGAGGCTATCCGCGATACGGGTGCGGTGTCGATGATCGCCGTGGGCGGCGCTGCCTATCTGGTGGCCAAAGCCATCAAGCAGGCGGAAGTGCTCGCCTTCGAGGACCTTGGCATGGAGGCGATTTACGAGTTTACGGTGGAGGACATGCCGGTGACGGTGTCGGTGGATGCGCGCGGTGAGTCTGTGCACATCGAGGGGCCGAAAATCTGGTCCGGCAGGATTGCTGAAAAACTGGCGGTACAGGAGGTGCAATGAACCTGACGAGAAGACATGTGCTGGCCGCGCTGCCAGCGGGGTTGGCGGCCGCGGCGTTAGCCCGTGTGGCGCACGCCGAAGAGCAACCTGCAGTGGAAAGCTCTGATCTGATTTACATCACCCCCATCCGCTCCGATGGCAGCGAGAGCCGCTGCCAGGCGGAGGTGTGGTTTCAGGCCCATGACGGTGCCCTGTACGTGGTGACGGCGGCGGAAGCATGGCGCGCAAGGGCGGTGTCCAGAGGGCTCGACAAAGCCCGTGTGTGGGTTGGCGACGTCGGCGTCTGGACCGACAGTGACGGTGCCTACCGGAAGCTGCCCAGCATGGACATGCGCGCTTCATTGGTCACAGATGCCCAGGCGCAATCCGCCGTGCTGGAGAAGATGGGTAGTAAGTACACCATGGGCTGGCTGGTCTGGGGTCCGCGCTTTCGCGACGGCCTCGCTGATGGCAGCCGGGTGATGCTGCGCTACACCTGAGGCTTCGCTACTCCTCCAGGAGGTCGCGCTTGCCTGGCTTGCCGTCCCATTCCTCGGCGTCGTCCAGCGCGTCCTTCTTTTCGGTGATGTTCGGCCAGGATTCGGCGAGGCGGGCGTTGAGCTCCAGGAAGTCCTGCTGCTCTTCCGGCAGTTCGTCCTCGGAGAAGATGGCGTTCACCGGACACTCCGGCTCGCACAGCGCGCAGTCGATGCACTCGTCCGGATGGATCACCAGCATGTTGGGGCCTTCGTAGAAGCAGTCTACCGGGCACACTTCCACGCAGTCGGTGTGCTTACACTTGATGCAGTTTTCGGCGACGACGAAGGTCATGATGGTGTCCTCTTGGGCGCTGGTTTGGCGAAAAGCCGGCTATTCTAGCCGCTTCGCGCGGCTGGTAAAGGGTTGAAGTCTCAGCCCGAGAATCGTTCCCGCAGGTGGTACAGCAGTTCCAGCGCCTGACGGGGGGTGAGGTCGTCCGGGTCGAGGCCCGCCAGCTCCTCGCTCAAAGCGAGTGCTGCTTGCGTTTCCTCGTCCGGCTCGGCGGTGACAGGTATCGCCGCAAAAAGGTCCCCTTGAGGTGAGTTCGCTGGTACGCCGGCTTCCAGGCGCGCCAGGTGGGCGCGCGCTCTCTTCAGCACGGGCGCCGGCACGCCCGCCAGGCGCGCCACCTGCACACCATAGCTCTGGCTCGCCGGACCGTCTTCCACAGCGTGCAGAAAGACGATGTCGCCGCGGTGCTCGGTGGCCGTCAGATGCACGTTGCGCGCCGCCGGGATCTCGTGGGGCAGGGCGGTGAGCTCAAAGTAGTGGGTGGCAAAGAGCGTCAGCGCCCGGGCGGTCTCTACGAGGTGCTGGGCGCATGCCCAGGCGAGCGCCAGACCATCGTAGGTGGAGGTGCCGCGGCCGATCTCGTCCAACAGCACGAGGCTTTCGGGGCCGGCGTTGTGCAGAATGTGGGCGGTTTCGATCATCTCCACCATGAATGTCGAGCGGCCCTCGGCGAGATCGTCCCCTGCGCCGATGCGGGTGAAGATGCGGTCCACTGGCCCGAGCACGGCTTCAGCCGCCGGCACGTAGCTGCCGCTGTAGGCCAGCACGCAGATCAGCGCCGTCTGGCGCATGTAGGTGGATTTTCCGCCCATATTGGGGCCGGTGACGATGAGCATGCGCCGCTCGGGAGACAGCGAGAGATCGTTGGCAATGAAGGGTTTCGTCGAGCGTGCGGCGACCACCGGGTGCCAGCCGCCGCGAATGTCCACACCGGGGGTGGTGCGGAATTCCGGCGCATGCAGATCCAGCGCCTCAGCGCGCTCAGCGAACGCCGCGAGCACGTCGAGTGTGGCTACGGTTTCTGCCACTCGGCGAAGCTCCGGTTGGCGCTCTGCCAGCACACCCACAAGCTCGTCGTAAAGCGACTTTTCCAGCTTCAGGGCGCGGGACTGGGCGGTGAGGGCGTCGTCTTCAAACGCTTTGAGCTCCGGCGTGATGTAGCGCTCGGCGTTCTTCAGCGTCTGCCTTCTTATATAGTCCGCTGGAACCGCGTCACCTGCAGCCTTGCTGGTTTCGATGTAGTAGCCATGCACCCGGTTGTAGCCCACTTTCAGCGTGCTGATACCGGTGCGCTCTCGCTCCCGTTGCTCCAGCTCGTGGAGAAACTCTGCCGCGTTGCGCGTGAGGTCGCGCAGCCCGTCCAGCGCCTCGTCGTAACCGTCGGCGAGCACGCCGCCGTCGCGGATGGTGGCAGGCGGTGCTTCCAGGAGGGCGCTTTGCAGCAGCTCAGCGAGATCGCCCACCTCAGGCAAGCCGTCAACGAGTTGCCGGGCCAGCGGCACGTCCACCGAGTGCAGATCGTTGCGCACTTCAGGCAGCGCACCGAGGCCGTCGCGCAGGCGCGCCAGGTCGCGCGGGCTGGCGCTGCGCAGGCCGATCCGGGAGACGATGCGCTCCAGATCGCCGAAGCGGCGCAAGGTATTGCGCAATGGGTGCATCGGCCCGAGCTTCAGGGCGCCCACCGCCTGCTGCCGGCCGGTCACGGTGTCAACGTTGCGGCTCGGTGCCGTGAGCCAGCGGCGCATGAGCCGGCTGCCCATGGGGGTGCGGGTGGTGTCCATGAGGGTGAGCAGGGTGGCTTCGGTGGTGCCGTCCGGCCGGCTGTCGATCTCGAGATTCCGGCGTGAGTGGGCGTCGATCAGCAGCTCGCCACCGTCGCTTACGAGCTGGAAGGCATCGATCAGCGCCAGATCATCCCGGTGCGTGTGCTGCGCATAGCCAAGTGCGGCGGCAGCAGCAGCGGTCAGCGGCGTGCCGGCATCGAGACCAAACGCGCTGAGGTCTGTGCGGTCGAAGTGGCGGCGCAACAGCCTGTAGCCGAGTTCGCTGTCGAATGCCGGGCCATCGAGACGGCGCACGCATGCCCAGCGAGCAGCTGCGCGCACCGCAGCCTCGATGTCGTCTTCCCCAACCAGCACTTCGCTCACGTCATAGCGCGCCAGCCGCTGCAGCGCGTCATCCACATCGACCGCGGCGAAACCTGCGAATCGTCCGCTGCTGACGCTCAGCAGTGCCACGCCCGTACCGGCGCCGGTGCGAGTGATGGCGGCGAGCTGGCTGTCCTGACCGGCGTCGAGCAGCGCCTCTTCGGTGAGCGTGCCCGGCGTGACAATTCGCTGCACGCGACGTTCCACGGGGCCTTTGCTGGTCTCCGGATCGCCCACCTGCTCGCAGATGGCCACGCTCTGGCCCAGGCGCACCAGGCGCGCCAGATAGTTGTCGGCGGCATGGAAGGGCACCCCGGCCATGGGGATCGGCTTGCCCGCTGACTGGCCGCGGGCGGTGAGGGTGATGTCGAGCAGTTCGGCGGCGCGCTGTGCGTCTTCGAAGAACAGCTCATAGAAATCCCCCATGCGATAGAACAGCAGTTCGTTTGGGTGATCCGCCTTGATCGCCAGGTACTGGCGCATCATGGGCGTATGTTCGGTGCGCGCGGTCACGTGTGCTGCCGGTTCGCAAGGTGGCGCGAGTGAAGCAAATCCCGCCGGAGTGCGTCAACTGTGCGCCGGGCGCGCGGTGCGATGTAGGAAATTGACTGAACGACGGAAAATCCACTTGCGAACGCCAACTGTCTGGATATACAGTAGTCGTCCGCTTGGAGAGCGGCGACAGAAACCAACTGAACACGCAACTACACACGCAACTACACACGCAACTGAACACGCAACTACAAGACCAGCCGATAGCACCAGCGCCCGGTATCAAGTTCGAAGGAGACGTCATGGCCCGAAGTCAATCCAAACTCGACGCAGTCAGCAATTCAGGAGGAAAAGATGCAGCAGGAAAGGATGGCAATGATCCCAACCGCGATCGTGCGCTGAGCGCAGCCCTCGCACAGATCGAGCGCCAGTTCGGCAAGGGATCCATGATGCGCTTGGGAGATCGCGAGCAGGTGTCTATACCTGCGATCTCCACCGGCTCGCTGGGCCTGGACATTGCGCTTGGCATCGGCGGGCTTCCTCGCGGACGTATCGTCGAGATCTACGGCCCGGAGTCATCGGGCAAAACCACGCTCACGCTGCAGGTCATCGCCGAGGCGCAGAAAGCAGGTGGCACCTGTGCGTTCATCGACGCAGAACATGCGCTGGACCCGATCTACGCCCAGTCTCTGGGTGTGGACACCGATGATCTGCTGGTTTCCCAGCCGGACACCGGTGAGCAGGCGCTGGAGATCTGCGACATGATCGTGCGCTCCGGCGCGGTGGATGTGGTGGTCGTCGACTCCGTGGCAGCTCTCACGCCGAAGGCGGAGATCGAAGGCGAAATGGGCGACTCGCACGTCGGCCTGCAGGCGCGTCTCATGAGCCAGGCGCTGCGTAAGATGACGGGCAACATCAAGAATTCCAACACGCTGGTGATCTTCATCAACCAGATCCGTATGAAGATCGGCGTGATGTTCGGCTCACCGGAAACCACCACGGGTGGTAACGCGCTCAAATTCTATGCCTCTGTGCGTCTGGATATTCGCCGCATCGGCGCGGTGAAGGAAGGCGACGAGGTGGTGGGCAACGAAACCCGTGTGAAGGTGGTGAAAAACAAGGTCGCACCACCGTTCCGGCAAACGGAGTTTCAGATTCTGTACGGCAAAGGCATCAACCATATGGGGGAAGTGCTCGATCTCGGGGTGCAGCAGGGGCTCATTGAGAAGTCCGGCGCCTGGTATGCCTACGGCAACGACCGTATCGGTCAGGGGCGCAAGAACGCTGCTGACTATCTTGAAGAGCATGCTGAGATCAGTCAGGAGATCGAGCGGCAGGTGCGTGCACAACTGCTGCCGGGTGTGAAGAAGGCAGGCGTCTCGGAGGACGAAGTGCTGGTACCGGAGCCGAGCGGTGACACGCTCTGAGGTAACTCCGCACCTGAGGCTGCTGCGTCATCATGACCTGGCAGCCTCCGGGGTGGCACCCGGTTTCGACGCGTCGCTGCATGACGCTGATATGGCTGCTCAGGCGGAATCGGATCTACGGGTAGATCGATCCATCGAAGCCCGCCAGATTGCCATGCGTGCCCTGGCCAATCGCGAGCACAGCCGCGGCGAGCTAGTGGATAAGCTGGAGCGTAAGGGGATCGACCGCGACCTGGCGCATCGAGCCGTAGCGCAGCTCGCGGAAGAGGGGCTGCAATCCGAAGATCGTTTCGTTGAAAGCTTCGTGCGCAGCCGCATTGAACGCGGCTATGGTCCCATTCTCATCCGTCAGGAGCTGCGCCAGCGCGAGGTGGCCGATGACGCCATTGATGAGCACCTCACGCATGAACAGGGATTCTGGGCGGGACGTGCGTCCAGAGCGCTGGAAAAGCGTTTCAAAGTAGCACCCGACAGCCGCGAGGACTGGGGCCGCCAGGCGCGGTATCTGGCGCGCCGAGGCTTCTCCGCGGACCTGATCTATGCCTGTCTGGGCGATCAGCGTTAGAGCGATTTCCCTCTAAGCGGGCCGCGACGGCGCGTTTCCACGCCGCTATACTTGCCGCCGTTTTTTTTCAGGCGTACACGGCATGAGTGTTCGGATGGGAGGCCTCGCATGCAGGTAAAGGATATTCGCGAGGCTTATCTGCGGTTCTTCGAAGGCAAGGGGCACACCATCGTCCCCTCGTCGAGCCTCGTGCCGCACAATGATCCGACGCTGCTGTTCACCAACGCGGGCATGAACCAGTTCAAGGATGCGCTGCTGGGCAAGGAAGACCTGGGCTTCAAGCGTGCAGTGTCCACCCAGCGGGTTGTGCGCGCCGGCGGCAAGCATAACGATCTGGAAAACGTGGGCTACACGGCGCGACACCACACCTTCTTTGAGATGCTTGGCAACTTCAGCTTCGGCGACTACTTCAAGCGGGAAACGATCACCTGGGCGTGGGAATTCGTTACCGAGGTGCTGCAGGTGCCGAAGGAAAAAGTCTGGGTTACGGTGCATCCCACCGATGATGAGTCGCGTGCTATCTGGCGCGATGAGGTGGGGCTCACGGATGATCGCATCATCGATATCGAAGATAACTTCTGGACCATGGGAGACACCGGCCCGTGCGGTCCGTGCACGGAGCTCTTCTACGATCACGGGCCGGACGTGGAAGGCGGTCTGCCCGGCACTCCGGAAGAGGACGGCGATCGTTATGTGGAGTTCTGGAACCTCGTGTTCCCGCAGTTCGATCGCTCCGCGGACGGCACGCTCGAACCGTTGCCGCAGCATGGTGTGGATACGGGCATGGGGCTCGAGCGTGTCGCGGCGATCCTGCAGCATGTGCACAGCAACTACGAGACCGACCTGTTCCGCGGTGTTATGACGGCTGCAGGACAGCGCGCGGGTATCAACGACGTCGACGCCATTCTCGCGAACGCATCTGTGCGGGTGATTGCCGACCACATTCGCTCCTCAGCATTCCTCATTGCCGATGGCGTGCTGCCTGGCAACGAAGATCGTGCCTACGTGCTCCGTCGCATCATTCGTCGGGCGCTTCGTCATGGTCATAAGCTCGGAATTCAAGAGCCCTTCTTTCACGCGCTCGTCGATCCCTTAATCACCGAGATGGGAGAGGCGTTTCCTCTGCTGGTGGAGAAACGCGACGAGGTGGTAGATGCGCTGCGCCGTGAAGAAGCACGTTTCGCGGAGACGCTGGCGCGGGGGATGGGGTTGCTGGAAGACGCCATCGCAGATCTCAGCGGCGACACGCTGCCGGGCGCGCTGCTTTTCAAGCTCTACGACACCTATGGCTTTCCCGTCGATCTCACAGCAGATATTGCCCGTGAGCGGGGGCTGCTATGCGATATGGCCGGTTTCGATGCCGCCATGAACGAGCAGCGTGCGTTGGGTAAAGCCGCCACGCGCTTCACCGCGAGCCTTGGGCAGGTGGTACAGACGTCCGGCCAGGTGGTGTTCGAAGGGTATACCGAGGTGCAACATGCCGGTTCGGTAACTGGCGTCTTTGATACCAATGGCAAAGCTGCCGAAGCGCTCAATGCCGGTGACGATGGTGTGTTGGTGCTCGACCACACGCCCTTCTACGCGGAGTCTGGCGGCCAGGTCGGTGATATCGGATTGATCGAGGGAACGGACTTTGCCTTTCGCGTACGCGATACGCAGATCGCCGGCCAGCAGTTTCTGCACATCGGCGACATGGAGCGGGGCAGCGTGCAGACGGGTGCGCAGGTGCGAGCGACTGTGGATGAAGCGCGACGTAACCGCATTCGCCGTAACCATTCGGCGACCCATCTGATGCACGCGGCACTGCGCGACGTGCTGGGCCCGCACGTACGGCAAAAGGGTTCGCTGGTGAACGATGAACGGCTGCGCTTCGACTTCTCGCACCCGGACCCGGTGAGTACTGAGCAGATCGACGAGATCGAGCGGATCGTCAATGCTCGTGTTCTTGAGAACACCGGCGTTGCCACGGATTTGCTGTCCTACGATCAAGCCATCGAGCGCGGCGCCATGGCCTTGTTTGGCGAGAAGTACGGCGACGAAGTGCGCGTGCTGACGATGGGCGATGGATTTTCAGTAGAGCTTTGCGGGGGCACGCACGTAGACCGCACTGGTGATGTTGGCCTGTTCAAGATCGTTTCCGAATCCGGCATCGCCGCTGGCGTTCGTCGCATCGAAGCCCTGACCGGCGAAGGTGCGTATGCCCACGTACGGGACAGCGATCATGCGCTGGCAGCGCTCTCCGGCCTGCTCAAAGCACCCGCGGCAGAGCTTTTAGAGAAGGTCGCCGGCCTGCTGGCCGAACAGCGGCGTCTCACCCGCGCGGTGGCGCAACTCGAAGCGAAGGTCGCCGCCGAAGAGGGTGCTGATCTGGCCTCGGCCGCAGCCCAGGTGAGCGGCACCCTGGTGCTCGCGGCGCAAGTGCCGGGAGGTGCCAAAGCGCTGATGCCTACCCTGGACTCATTAAGGGGTGGACGGCTGCGGGAAGGCGTGATTGTCCTGGCAGCGGACGACGACGGAAAGGTGAGCCTGGTAGCGAGCATCAGCGATGATCTGAAAGGTCGCTTGAACGCATCGGAACTGGTGGGGCTCGTCGGCGGTCCGGTTGGCGCTCGAGGTGGCGGTCGCCCGGAACTCGCGCGCGCGGGTGGTGGTACGAACGCGGCGGCTTTGAGTGATGCGCTCGCACTCGTCGTGCCGCACGTACAGGCAACGTTGGGCTGATCATGGCGCTTATCGTTCAGAAGTATGGCGGTACCAGCGTGGGTACCGTGGAGCGCATTCGCGGGGTTGCCGATCGCATCGTACGGTACCGGGAAGCGGGCCATCAGGTGTGCGTAGTCTCCAGCGCCATGAGCGGCGAAACCAATCGCCTGGACGCCCTTGGAAAAGAAGTCGTCGAGCGGCCGCTGGCCCGCGAAATGGATGTGTTACTCGCTTCCGGGGAGCAGGTGGCGGTGGCGCTTCTGGCCATCGCGCTCACCGCGCGCGGCGTGCCGGCGCAGTCTTTTCTCGGTTTTCAGGTGGCTATGCGCACAGACGCCGCTCATGGTCGTGCGCGTATTGAGCAGATAGACACGCAAGCGCTGCGCGCAGCGCTGGAAGCCGGTACCGTGCCGGTGATAGCGGGATTCCAGGGAGTCTCGCCGACCGGTGCGGTTACCACCCTCGGGCGGGGCGGCTCGGATACGACGGCGGTCGCGGTAGCGGCCGCGTTGTCTGCCGACGAGTGTGAAATCTGCACAGATGTCGACGGTGTGTACACCGCTGATCCGCGGGTGGAGCCGAAAGCGCGGCGGTTGGGCACCATTACGTTCGAGGAAATGTTGGAACTCGCCAGCCTCGGTTCCAAGGTGCTGCACCCTCGCTCGGTGGAGTTTGCTGGCAAATATCAGGTGCCCCTACGCGTGCTGTCCACGTTCGAAGACGGCGAGGGCACCCTCATCACGATGGAGCAGGACAACATGGAACAACCCGTCGTATCCGGCATTGCGCATGCCCGCGACGAAGCGAAGATCACGATGTCCGGCGTGCCGGACATTCCCGGTGTGGCCTCAAAGATTCTCGGCCCAGTGAGCGCTGCACAAATCGAGGTGGATATGATCGTGCAGAACACCGGCGCTGACGGCCTCACCGACTTTACCTTCACGGTGAAGCGCGCAGACTACGAAAGTGCGCTCGATTTATTGCGGCCCGTACGTGAGAAGCTGGGTGCGCGTGCGCTTGAGGGCGACAACTCCATTGCCAAGGTTTCGGTCGTCGGCGTTGGTATGCGCTCCCATGCTGGAGTTGCCACTCGCATGTTCGATGCGCTCGCCGAGGAAAATATCAATATTCAGATGATCTCGACTTCGGAGATCAAGATATCGGTGGTTATTGCAGAGCGCTATCTGGAGCTTGCTGTTCGAGCCATTCACGGTGAGTTCGGGCTCGATGGAAAGCCTTCCTGAGTGTGGCTGGAAAGATCAAAGGTTTTGCGTTCACGTGGGTTCCCGCATTAGTCTTGGCGGCCCTGGATGCGCAGCCGGCGGTGATCGCTGGGGGTACGCAGTTAGTTCTCGGAGTTGAGGGACCGACCCAATGTTGATACTCACGCGAAGAATTGGTGAAACGCTGATGATCGGCGATCAGATCACCGTGACCGTGCTTGGCGTCAAAGGCAATCAGGTGCGTCTGGGCGTGGGTGCGCCAAAGGATGTGGCGGTGCATCGCGAGGAAATCTACAAGCGCATTGAAGAAGAGCGCGCTGACGAAGGTGGAAAGCGCGACCTGTGACACCTCAGCTGGTCATTCGGCGCCCACCCCGGGATTGTTGTTTCCCTCGACCAGCCGCTTAGCAAGCTTCTGCGCTCCCTCGAAGTCCCTTGCGTGGTGTACCTTTGACGAGTCCAACCCACAGCCCAGCCGGTTGAGAATCGACATCGGTTGCCGTTGAACTCCCGAAAGCACTACTTCTACGCCTGCGCTTTGGGCCTGTGTGACGAAATCGTCCAACCCCTGCCCGCCGCTTGCATCCAGTAGAGGCACGAGCCGCATGCGGACGATGATGACTTTGGGTGTGTGCCCAAGGCTGCGTAGGGTCTCAAGGAGTTGACCTGCCACACCGAAGAAGAATGGCCCGGTCAGGCGGAACACCTCGACACCGTCGGCGAGGTGCTGTCGTTGTTGGATGTCTTCTGCATCCAACTCCGTATCTGGACTCTGGGTGTTGTCGAAGCCTGCGCTATCTGCCATGCGGGCCATGAAGATCAGAGAAGCGAGCGTCACGCCGACCGCAATCGCGACGGTCAGGTCTGCCAGTACTGTTAACAGGAACGTGGCCAGCAACACCACACGATCGCCCCCTGGCATGCGCAGCAACAGCGTAAATCGCTTGTACTCGCTCATGCCCCACGCCACCACCAGCAGAATGGCGGCGAGCGCGGGCATGGGAACGAACTGCATGAGGTCAGCGCCGATGAGTACGAATAGCAGGAGAAACAACGCATGGCTCATGCCGGCAACTGGCGTTCGCCCCCCTGAGCGGATGTTGGTCGCGGTTCGCGCGATCGCGCCGGTTGCAGGCAGGCCGCCGAAAGCGGCAGCGGCCAGGTTGGCGATGCCCTGCCCGACCAGTTCCTGATTCGGGCGGTGACGTGTGCCTGCCAGGCTGTCCGCGACTACGGCAGACAGGAGCGCCTCGATGCCTGCAAGAAACGCGATCGTCAAAGCGGAAGGCAGTAGGTTGAGGCACCGCTGCCATGAGATGTCGGGCATGGCCATATCGGGCAACGCCGTACTGACGTTCCAATGGTTTCCACTGGCAGGTGGAAAAACGCGACAATGACGGCGCTGAGGACCAGGGCGATCAGGAACCCGGGCGCTGCGGGTGCGTATCTGCGCAGTGCCAGGATCGTTGCCAACGCACTGCAGCCCAGGGCCAGTGCTTTGACGTCTGCCGTGTGCGCGGCGAGCAGGTACTCCTCCCACCTCGACAAGAATCCCGTGGAGGCGCTGGAGATGGAAAGGCCCAGAAAGTCGGCGATCTGGCTTGTGGCGATGATGACGGCGATTCCTGCCGTGAAGCCGGTTACTACGGGGTGGGGAATAAATTTCACATACTGGCCGAATCGCAACATGCCCGCGCCGACGAGAATGAAACCGGCCATGAAGGTGGCGAGCAGCAGACCATCGTACCCCTGCTCGGCGATGACGTTGAACACAACAACGACGAAAGCGCCGGTTGGCCCGCCGATTTGCGTTCTCGACCCACCCAGAAAGGATATGAGAAACCCGGCGATGACCGCTGTTACGAGTCCCTTCTCCGGCGTTGCCCCGCTGGCGATTGCCAATGCCATGGATAGAGGCAACGCGACAACCGCGACGGTCAGACCTGCCGACAGGTCCCTGCGCAGCGCTGCCCAGGAGTATCCCTCTCGAAGCACCGTCACGAATTTGGGTGTGAATGAGTCGTTGATCACGATGCGCGAGCCGGAAGGGGGCGAAAGTAAAAGCAGGATGATGATATGAGGTCGGTAGGAAAATGATAGTGGGGGAGGGGGGGGAGGGGGTAGCAGCAGCGAAGAGGA
>JAUIED010000106.1 GCA_030428905.1 Gammaproteobacteria bacterium | reverse complement strand
CTGCGTGGGACATCGGTGTTCTCCATTAAACAGACTTCGCAAAATCAGTTTAATGAACACCGGTGTCCCCCATTAACGATGATGAGCCAGGATTCTCTGATACGGGAGCGCCAGCCGCTCCGCCGCCCTGCGAGGCACCATGCCAGACATCCATGACACACTCGATCTGCTTCAGGCTACCGACGACGGCGCATTAGCGCCCAACCGCGAACAGTGGGCGGAGCACCTGCAGGCGGAGGACGAAGCCTTCGTCGTCGTCAACCTGCTCAACCTGGCTGATGCTCGAGCGTTGAATGCGTACGCTGAGCACGCCGTTCCCATGGTTCAAGCTCTGGGTGCGGAACTCATCTACATGGGTCGCGGAACGGGCGTGCTGATCGGCGGCGAGGGAGACGGTTGCGACGTGGTATCCGTTTGGTGGTGGCCCTCCCGCAGCGCCTGGACTGCTTTGTGGAGCAACCCGGCATATGCCGAAATCCGGCCGCTGTTCAACGATGGCGTGGCGCGTTATCGCTGCCTTGCGTTCAACGAACTGCAGCCGCGCTGACCGAAGGCGCAACGCTCACCAGGTCCAGCGCACGCCGATGGTCGGCACCAGCGGCAGCAGGTTACGCTCCTCGCTGCGAATGTCCCCCCCGTCCATGCGGTAGATGTATCCGCCCGTGTTTTCCTCGTCCGCAACGTTCGTGATGTCTGCGTACGCTTCGAGTTCGCCGTAGGTGAAGCGCCACAGCCGACTGATATGCAGGTCCACGGAGGTGTAGTTGGCAAGTCGATCGCGGCGCAAACTGCCCAGCACACCGCCGGTGAACGCGGTGGTCGGCCAGCCCTGGTGATAGTGAGCGGCAAGCGCAAGTCGCCAGTTTCCCGGCTGCCAGGCAAGCGCCAGCTTGGCGGCGTGGCGCTGGTCCCACGGTCGTGGCCGCCACGAGCCGTCAATGCGTTCTTCCGTGCGTGCCACACTCCACGACGCGTCGATGCGCAGTGTCTCGTCGAGCCGGTAGGCGGCCGACAGATCCAGCCCCCATGCTCGGGCTTCGCTCGGCCGCACAGCCACCCGGTCGAAGTGCAGCTCCGGTAACAGCACCCAGCGGTTGAAGAGATTTTCAAAGCGCGGAGGCGGGCTGTCGATGCGGCGGCGATAGGCGTCCGCCCGCAGTTCGAGCGCCGGGGTGGCGGCCCAGGACATGCCGATACTCAGTTGGTCGCTGAGCTGCGGCTCGTTGAGTTGGGCAAGGCCATCGTCGATCTGCAGTTCGTAGAGGTTCTGGTGCTGCGCGTACCGGCCGATATCCAGATAGAAGCGCAGCCGCTCGTTCGCTTCGAAGTCGAGGCGCAGGCGCGGGCTCCACTGCACCTGATGTACCGGGTCCATGTCCTGATTGTCATAACGCACGCCCAGGCTCAAGCGAACGCCCTCGGCTATGGGGCGGCTGGCGGAGATGTGGAAGCTGGACAGGTCGCCGTCGCGGCGGCTGCGTAGATCAAGACGACGCTCGGCAGCCGGCTGGATATTTGCGGCCAGCGCTCCATAGCGGGCACGGGCGGATGATTCGAACGCTGCCCGCTGACGCTGAAGTTCAATGCCCGCATCGAGCCGCCAGCCATCAAAACGGCTGGTGCTGTAGTCCAGGCGCGCAGACAGGATGTTGTGCTCCTGCTGTGAGTCCAGCGTGCCAGCGGCATCACCCGGCTGGTCGACACTTCCCGTGCGTGCGTTGTCGATGGTGTTGCGGCTCAACCGCCAGCGCAGGCTGTCCTCGGCTGCCAGCGTATGCGCCCCGGACAGCCAGACAATGGTGTTGTGGTAGTCGGAGCTGGCGGCTTCGGCGGTGCTGGGATCACGCAGCTTCAGCTCGTCGTTGCTGGCCATAGCGGCGAGTTGTAGGACGCTTTCGTCGCCTTCCCAGACAACACGCGCGTACTCGTCATGAAAACGCGGCTCGCCATAGCGATCATTGAATGAGCCGCCGAGCTTGTGCAGCGCACTCTGGCGGATGGAGGCGAGCGCCGAGAGGTTCGCGGCGAGGCGCCCTTCGGTCATGGCGCTGAGCAGCAGGGGATTGATATCGACCACGCCGCCAAACCGTTCCGCCGGCGGCAGCACCTCCATGTCGATGACGCTCGCCAGGCGCGTGCCGTAGCGCACCGGGAATCCAGCCTGGTAAACGTTCACCGCACCAATGAGGTTCGTATTGACGGCGCTGAACAAGGCCTCGTAGTCCGACAGGTGGAACGGCTCGATCACCTCCATGCCGTCGAGCAGGTATAGCGACTCGTCGCTGTTGGCGCCGCGCGGGAAGTTTCTGGCGCTCACCCCGGAGTGGGCGAGCCCGGGTAGCTGGTTGACGGTTCGCAGAAGATCGTCGCCGATGGCGGGGATGGTCTCGAGCTGTGCGCCGTCGAGCTGGTGTTGGGCCTGCCACTCGCGTACCAGCCGCCGGCGTGACGTGACGACGATTTCCTCCATCGGCGTGTCGTGCAGCGGCGCATTGCGCGCAGGCCGGTCTGCTTTCCAGTGCCGCACCACGAACCATACGCCCGCCTCGCTACGCTGCAGCTTCAGCGGGAAGGGGGCCAGCAGTTCCGCCGCCTGTTCAGCCAGCGGCAGAGACGGGTCTGGTGGGTTGAGAACGCGGTAGTCCGGTCGCACCAGGCGGGCGCTGTACACCACCGGCAGACCGGCGGCACGCAATTGCTCCAGAGCGTCGATGAGCGACGGGCCAGCGTCGGCCCGCACCGAGCAGGCAAAAAGCAGCAGCAGGGCAGCGACCAGACGCACCGAATCGGCCTCGAAACAGACGGGTTCGCCGCAGTTTAGTCCCTCGTCTCGCCGCCAGAAAGCCGAACGACGATGGCGTCCTGGCGCTGCGCATCCTGCTCCAGGCCGGCGATGCCCAGGGCAATGGTGAGCGCGGATTCTGCCGAGGCTCCCGACAGGTCGCCGCTCACCGTGGCCTCCCGGGCGCGCCTGGCCGCCTCGGGCGAGTCAAACAACAGCGGCTTGTGTAAATCGTTGGCCACTGCCGCCAATACCTCACTCACTACACCCTGGGGGTAGCCGGTCGGTGTGTCCGTCGACCACGCCCAACCCGGCGCATCCAGGGATGCGGGTGTGGTCTGCACGCGGTGCCGGTCCACGACCACCACGTCACCCGTGCTCTGGCGGGCTCGGGCAGTGGTGGCCCCATGAGGAGACTGTACTTCTACCTCGCCTTCGCGCATGGCCAGCACAGCCTGATTGGCCTCTACCGCGACGCGGAATACGGTACCGGTGTTGCGGAAGGTGGCGAATGGCGTGTGCACGGCCAGCTTGCCGCCGTTGGATCGCACGAATACCTCCCCGGCTTCGAGATCCAGCGCGTCTGCAGAGCGCCAGTGCACGCGCGTGCCGCCGCCACGCAGGCGCATCTGTGCACCGCCGGGCAGTCGCAACGTGCTGGTGCCATCCGCCACCAGCGTGCCATCGCCAGGGATGTGCAGCGTGCCGGTTTGCACCTTGTGGCCGTCCAGCCACAGCGCGTCTGCGGTGGCCACCTGCAGCTCGAATGCCGCCTGCTGGCCCGGTATGAATAGCAGCGCGCTGGCGGCCAGCAGCACGCTGGCGGCAAGGGCAAGGTAGCCCTGACGGCGGCGGCGGTTCCTGGTCTGCCAGGCTGCGTCTACATGCGCGCGCACACGTGCGCGGACCTCTGGCGGAGGTTCGGGCCGTGGTGCGCTCGCTGACAGCAAGGCGTCGATGTCGTCGTTGTCAGGGATCATGAATGTGACCCTCCAGGTATGTCGTTGCGTTGCTGCGTCATGATCGGTCGATCTCCACGGCACCGGTCGTGGCTCGCAGCGCCGCATGCTGCTCGCGGAATGCCTCCCGGGCGCGCGCCAGTTTCGACTGCACGGACACCGCGGTGCTGCCAAGCCGGGTGGCGATCTCCTCGACGCTGTAACCGTACATGTACTTCCACTCCAGGATGCGTCCGTAGTCGCCTGGCAGATGGTCGAGGATGAGCTGCACCAATACTTGGGTTTCATCGGACACCGCGTGCGCTTCCGGCGCCAGATGATCCTCGGCGCCGATCGATTCGAGCTCTGCGCGCGCCTCCGGGCTGTCTTCCACCGCCACCAGATGTGGCCGCCGTTCGCGTTGCCGGTAGTAGGCGCTGATCTGGTAGCGCGCCATCTGGCACAGCCAGGTAAACAGGCTCGCCTCGCCACGGTAGCGACCGATGCCGCGGATCGCATCCGCCAGCACCGTCTGGGTGACCTCTTCGGCTTCCAGTTCGTTCAGCCGTCGGGCGCAGAACCGGTACAGCCGCGGGAAATAGTCGTCAAAGAATGCCCGGTAGGCGGCGTCGCTGCCTTTGTGCATGCGTTTGGCGAGTTTGCGGTCGGCGTCGTGCATGGCCTGTTGGTGTGCTGGCTCGAGGAAAATCAATCGGGCGACGGAAACAATCTGTCACAAAAAATGTGAAACGGCACCGGTTGATTCTCTGCGGCGGACACACTCACCGGCCGTACAACCGCTGTGGAGAAGTCTGTTGTCAGACACCCCGTTCCGGATTGCCGAAGCCAGCGATCCGCTTACCCGAGCCCGACTCGAAGTCTTCATCCGTGCCCAGTTCAAGGCACACTTCGGCGCCGAGCTGGTGGTGAGCGCGCCGCGACTGTTTGGTGTCTATGAGGCCGATACGCTGGTGGCAGCCTACGGCCTGCGTACGCCGGCTGATGGTCTGGGTAGCGCGATCTATCAACCCGAGGCGCTGGCGCGGGCAACCGCCTGCTATGCCGCCGAGACCGTGGTGGAACTGGTGCACCTGAGCTTGCGCGATGCCCGTGTCGTTGCGCACCTTCTACCGGCCATCGCGCTGCGGCTGCTGGCAGACGGCTATCGGTGCCTCGTGTGCACCGGCACCGCCTGCGTGCGCCGCATGTTTTCCAGTCGTGGCTGGCGGGTGGAAGATCTGGGGCCGGCGAGTGCGGACTGTCTCAGCGTCGAGGAGCGTGGCCGCTGGGGGGCCTACTACGACAGCGCGCCGCGGGTGCTCGTGGGTGCTCTGGTAAGCGCAGGCGCCATCGCCGAGAGTACGCTCACCCGGCGGGAGCGGGTGGCGTGAGGTGTGTGGACCCGGCCGTGCGCGGTCTGCTGGATTCGTGCGCCTCACGCGGTACGCAAGCGGCGATCACGGATGCTTTGGGAACGCACACCGGCGCCCAGCTTCTCGAAGCGTCGGCATCCTGGCAGCAGCGGCTCGATGCGCTCGGCGCGCGGCGGGTGGCGGTGCGTGCCGAGAACGGCTTGCAGTGGGTGGCGCTGGATCTGGCGTTGCTCGCTGGCGGGTTTGTCGCGGTACCGATACCGGCATTCTTCAGTGCTCAACAGGTCACCCACGTGCTGGAACACGCGGGCATCGACGTGTGGGTTGCCGACGATGCCCATCTACCGGCAGGCTTTTCGCCGGTTGCCGGACACGCCGGTCTGCAGGTTGCCCAGCGCCAGCCGAGCGCGCCGCCGGTACTGCCGGAGGACACTGCGAAAATCACGTTCACTTCCGGCTCTACCGGCACGCCTAAAGGCGTGTGTCTGTCCGCCCGGCAGATGCTCACTACCGCTCGATCTCTCGTTGCGGTGTTGGCGCCGCTCGAGGTGCAATCGCATCTGAGCGTACTGCCGTACGCGCTGTTGTTGGAAAACCTTGCGGGGATCTACGCCAATTTGATCAACGGCAGCGTTGTGACCGCGCTGCCGCTTGCCGCCGTTGGTGTCGGCGGAGCCACGGGGCTCGACGTGCCTGCCTTTGTCAACGCTTTCACAGAGCAACGGCCCGAGAGCACGATCCTGGTGCCGCAACAGCTCCTGGCCCTCACTGCGGCCGCTGAGTTCGGCCTGCAACCGCCTGCGTCGCTGCGTTTTGCCGCGGTCGGCGGCGGAAAGGTGGCGCCGGATCTCATCCGCCGTGCGCGCGCCCAACACATTCCCGTGTACGAGGGCTATGGGCTCAGCGAGTGCGGCTCGGTGCTTACCCTGAACTGCCCCGATGCAGACCGGCCCGGAACGGTCGGACGGGTGCTGCCGCACGCGCAGGTGCGCATCGATGCTCAGGGCGAGGTACTGGTGCGCGGCGCCGGCATGCTGGGATATCTGGGTGAGGCAGTCGAGGCTGGCGACTGGCTTGCCACCGGCGACCTTGGCGCATTCGACGAAGACGGCTATCTGCGCGTCACCGGTCGGCGCAAGAACTGCTTTATCACCAGCTTCGGCCGCAACGTGCAGCCGGAATGGGTCGAGAGCGAGTTGCTCGCCGAAGTGCCGGTGGCTCAGGCGGCGGTGTTCGGCGAGGCGAGCCCGGTGAACGCAGCACTTGTGGTGGCGCGGGGTGATGAACAGGCGCTCGGGCCTGCCATAGCCGCTGCCAATGCGCGGCTGCCGGACTACGCCCGCGTACACACCTGGCGTGCGGTGGATGCCGCGCGCTTCGCTACCTGTCTCACCGCCAACGGGCGCCTCAGGCGTGATGTGGTGGCAGATGTTTTTTCCAGCGAGCTCGCCGAGCTTCTGCAGTATGAGGAGTCAGCATGACCCAGCCGTTCTACGCGCGTCTCGAGCAGGAGACGCAAGCGCACAAACAGTACCTGTACGCGGCCCCAGTGCTGGCGCGTCTTTCCAGCGGTGCCTTCAGCCGCGCCCACTATGAGCGTTTTCTCGTCAACGCCTATCACCACGTCAAGCATACAGTGCGGTTGATGATGGCTTGCGGTGCTGAGCTGCCGGAACGTTTGCAGTGGATGCAGCGATCGCTGATCGCCTACATGGAAGAGGAGGTGGGTCACGAGGCCTGGGTGCTCAATGATCTCGCCGCTTGCGGCGCCTCCCCTGAGGCAGTGGCAGAGGCACCGCCAAGCTGGCCCGTGGAGCAGATGGTGCGTTATGTCTACGACGTCATACGCCGTGGCAACCCGGTGGGCTTTTTCGGCATGGTGTATGTGCTGGAAGGCACCAGCACGGCTATCGCCACCCACGCAGCAGACGTTATTCAGAAGCAGCTTGCCCTGCCGGACAAGGCTTTCAGCTACCTGCGCAGCCATGGCGAGCTGGACCAGGACCACGTGCGTTTTTTCGAGGAACTGGTGAATCGGTTGGAAGATGCGGACGATCAGCAGGCGGTGATCGAAGTGGCGCAGCGTGTTTTCTATCTCTACGGCGACGTCATACGCGACGCGGACAACGTGGCGGTACACCATGCAGCTTGATGGCAGCGTCTGCCTCGTTACCGGCGCGAGCGGCGGCATCGGTCGTGCGCTGGCGTGTGCGCTGGCGGCGGAGGGGGCTCACCTCATCCTCAGCGGTCGCGATGAGGCACGTCTGGCGGAGACCGTGGACGCTGTCGATACCTCCCGTTGTCTTGCCTGTTACGGCGGCGATCTGCGGGACGCGACCACTCTGAATCATCTCGCGCAGTTGGCCGCCCGGCACGAGGCATCGGTGCTGTTCAACGTCAGTGGTGCCAACCAGCTGGGCTTGTTCGAAAGTGCCAGCGACGAGGACATCGAGGCGCTGATTGGCATCAACCTCGTTGCTCCCATGCAACTCACCAGGCGTCTGCTGCCGCTGCTGCGCGCGCGCCCGCAGGCGGCCATCGTCAATGTGGGCTCCGCGTTCGGCGCCATTGGGCATGCCGGATACGTGAACTACTGCGCGAGCAAATTCGGTCTGCGCGGATTCTCTGAAGCGTTGTCGCGCGAGCTTGCCGACTGCGCCGTGCGGGTGATCCACGTCGCCCCCAGGGCGACGCGCACGGCGATGAACAGCGCCGTCGCGACGCGTCTGAATCAGGTACTCGGCAATGCGGAAGATCCGCCGGATGTGGTGGCGCAAGCGGTGCTTGCGGCGGTGCGGGGCAACCGCAAGCGCATCGCGGTCGGCTGGCCGGAACGCTTTTTCATCCGTCTGAACCAGATGTTGCCAGGCGTCGTCGACCGGGCGCTCGGCGGCAAGCTGATGCTTGTCAAACAAACCCTTCAATCAGCAGGAGCTCAAGAATGAAATTTTCCATCCTCATCGGATTGGCACTGTGCAGCACGCTCGCGCTCGCAGACGTTCCGGACATCCAGCGCGACTGGGCCGTGGCCATGTATCAGACGGATGCCGGCGGTAAGGAGCAGGCCTTCGAGGCGCTGGCGGAACGCGCCCGGGCGTTGGCGGCCGCCAACCCGTCTGATGCCGGTGCGCTGATCTGGCAAGGCATCGTGCTGAGCGCATACGCCGGCGAGAAAGGTGGATTGGGTGCGCTCGGGCTGGTCAAGGAGGCGCGTGCCGCTTTCGAAGCTGCGCTCGAAATCGATCCGACGGCACTTGACGGATCGGCGCACACGAGCCTCGGCAGTCTGTACTTCAAGGTACCCGGCTGGCCCATCGGCTTTGGCAGCAGCAAGAAAGCACGGGAACATCTGCAGAAAGGGCTCGCGCTCAATCCTGAGGGCATCGATGCCAACTTTTTCATGGGCGAGTTTCTGCTCGAGGAAGGTGACAAGGCGCAGGCCCGAAGCCATCTGGAAAAGGCCCTGGCGGCGCCGGATCGGCCCACCCGCACAGTAGCCGATGAAGGCAGGCGCGCAGAGATTCGCGCCTTGCTCGAAGGGCTTTGAGCCCGGTGGTTCCCCCTCAGCGCGGCTGTCGCCGCGCTGAGCGGTAGGCGGCGAGGAAAGCGCGCCGTTCCTCTGGGGTGACTACCTGGGTGCGGCGGAAGAAGCGGGCCAGATCGGCTTTCCTTGCGTGCGGCGCCCAGCGCGCCTTCTCCCAATCAATGAACCACGGCGTGCGCTGGCCCTCGCGTTTTACCAGGATGTGCGTTTCCGCCAGTGAACCGTGCGTCCAGCCGGACGCATGAATTCTGCCGATCACCCAGGCAGTCGCCTGGAGCAGCTCCAGGCGGGTTGTCGCATCGGCACCGAGCAATGCATCGTGCAACGTGTCGGCGTCTGTCACCTCCTCGATCACGAGCTCACAGACGTCGTCTTCCTCACGAAAGAAAATCACCTCGGGTACGGGTAGTGAGAGACGGGCGGCCGCGCGCAGCGCCCGCAGCTCCCGTCGAAGCAACATCGTCGGTAGGCCGAGACGCCAGAGAGGATGGCAGAAGTAATGGTGTTGGGTTTTCACATACACGTGCGTGCCAGCGCGGCCCCAGGGCCCGCCGTCGGCGCGGTAGATCACGCTCCAGCCGCCAGTGTCCCGGGATTGGGCCGGCTTGACCAGCGTTCCGGCGTTCATGTGCGCGCACGCAGCAAGTACAGCCGCCACATCGTCAGCCGCGGCCAGACATCGTGCCGAGCGAGGACATCGTACCCCCAGGCGTCGAACTCCTGTTCCACCTCGGCTCGAGGCCGGCAGACACGTCGGCCATAGCCGCGCGTCGGCTCACCAGCCGGTTTGTTGCGACGGCGCCAGGCAGCCAGGTTGCCGTCCGTCCAGAGCGTCACGGCGATGTCGCCGCTGGAGACCCGCGCCAGCTCGTTCAGGAGTTGCCGTCGATCATCTGCCAATGCCAGATGGTGGTAGAAGCGCATGCAGGCAGCGAAGGTCACCGCGTTGTCCGGCAGATCGATGGCGAGCGCATCGAGCTTCAACAGCTTGCTCGGCGCTCGTGCGTCCAGGCGGTTGCCGGCAGCCACTGTCAGCATGGCGTCACTCGCATCACCTGCGATGATTTCTTCCGCGCCGGCTGCGCGTATGGCTGGCCAGAAGCGGCCGGTGCCGCAGGGAAGATCGAGGACGATTCGGGAGTCATTGCTTGCCGCAAGGGCCTGCGCAAGCACACGGCGCTCCCGCCAGGTGGTCAGCCGGTTGCGCAGGCTCTTGTCATGGTGCAGTTCGTAATCATGGGCGGCATTTCCGCCGTACGGGTCTGTGGCAACAGCGTTGTGTTCCAACCGAGTGCTCCAGCATGGGTTACTGGTTGGTCGGTTGGGAGCGGAAAATCAATCGCCCGATACAAAGAAAGTCAGCGCATCAGCGCAAAGCACCGCCGCAACTCGTCGACGAATATCTCCGGCTGCTCGAACGCCGCGAAATGTCCACCCCGTGTTACCTCGTTCCAGTACACGATGTTGGTGTAGCGCCGCTCTGCCCAGCTGCGCGGCGTGGGCACGATTTCCTTCGGAAAGATCGTGCAACCGGCGGGCAGCTTCACCGTGTTGTCGGCGCCACCGCCGAATGCCGTGCCGAAACTCTCCCAGTACAGCCGGGCGCTTGAAGCACCAGAGTTGGTGAGCCAGTAGAGCATGATGTTATCCAGCAGCTCGTCGCGGCTGAGCACGTTTTCCGGGTGGCCATTGCAGTCGGTCCACTTCCAGAACTTCTCCAGCACCCACATGGCCTGCCCAGCAGGCGAATCTGCCAGACCATAGCCCAGCGTTTGCGGCCGTGTGCTCTGCTGTTTGGAGTAACCTGCATCCACATCCTGATACTCCCTGGCCCGTGCCAGCGCGTGCTTGTCAGCGTCCGTAGGGTTGTCCAGCGCTTCCCGCGTGGCGCCGGCGTTGGGCATGTTTACATGCACACCGGCGCAGGCACCGAGGTTCTGGATGCCGATGGCTGTGGTCACTGCAGAACCCCAGTCGCCGCCCTGGGCGAAGTAGCGGTCGTACCCCAGGCGAGTCATCAGCGTGTTCCAGGCGCCGGCGATGCGCGCAACACCCCAGCCGGGGGCGGTGGGCTTGCCGGAAAAGCCGTAGCCCGGCAGCGACGGGCACACCACGTGAAACGCATCCTGCGCACGGCCGCCGTGTGCTACCGGGTCGGTCAGTGGCTCGATGACTTTGCTGAACTCCACCACGGAGCCCGGCCAGCCGTGGGTGATGAGCAGCGGCGTTGCATCTGCCTCCGGGCTTCTCACATGAATGAAATGTACGAGCAGGTCATCGATGATGGTGGTGAACTGATCGAACCGGTTCAGCGCCGTCTCGCGCGCGCGCCAGTCGTAGCCGTCGGCCCAGTAGCCGCAGAATTCCTGTGCATAGGCCAGCGGCACCCCCTGGCTCCAGTCGTCCGGCGTTTCGGCGTCCGGCCAGCGGGTGGCCTGCAGGCGGCGGCGCAGGTCGTCGAGGTCCCGTTCGGGAATGTCGATGCGGAAGGGCGTGATGGCGCTCATGGCTACTCCGGTTGCGGTGCGGATGGGGATTCGCTTGCGTGCGATGGGAGGAGGGACGGAGGCAGGAGAGGCCGCCGGCCCCAGTCGTCTTCGTTGTAGTTGCGCGCAAGGTATGCGATGAGTGCCGTTTCCTGATCCTGCGGTATCTCCCAGAGCTTCTGCGTGCGCTGCATCCAGCGAATGGTGTTCAGCCAGAAGTCGGCGTCGCCGCGTTGCGCCGTCACCAGCGCGTAGCTGTGGCAGGCGCCGCAGTGGGCGTTGGCGTACACCCAGCCCTCATCAATGATCAGGCCGCTGCGTGGATCTGTGTCAGGGGCCGCTTGGGCGCAGGTGCACAGCGCCAGCAATACAAGCGTGGTTGCCGAGCGCATCAGGCCACCTGCACGGCTATGCGATGGGTTGCGTTGTTCAGGTAACCCTTCGGATTCCAGCCCGGTACCAGCATCGGTTGTGCCCGGCCGAGGGTATCGGTGGCCCGGGCCCAGACCTCGAAGTAGCCGGGCTGTGGGAACTGCACGGTTGCGCGCCAGCGCTGCCAGGCCAGCCGATTGGCTGGCGGGTCCAGCTCCGCTGCCTGCCAGGTGGCGCCGAAATCGATGCTCACGGCCATGCTCTGTACCGCCAGATCCCCTGCCCAGGCGTGCCCCGCAATGGCCAGGCTGCGTCCGCTGGCGACACCGGATTGTGGAGAAGTGATGAGAGATTTAACCGGCATGCTATTGATAATGCACATATTTTCGTCTGTGACCGTGGCGCCTGCAACCACCGGTTGGCAGGGCATTCGGTAGGAGCTGCCGGTCATTTTCTCTCCGTCGTGCACGCGGTCGCGTACAAGGATTTCACTCACCCACTTGCCGGATACAGATCCTGGCCAGCCGCCGCACACCATGCGCAGCGGCGCGCCGTGCACCACCGGAATGGGGGCACCGTTCATTCGAAAGGCGAGCAGCGATTCTGCTTCCAGGGCCTTGGCCAGAGGCACACCGCGGGATATGGGCGCTTTGGTGGCATCGCCGGAGAGGTGCAGGTCGCGGCTTCTGTAGGCGACGTACAGGGCATCGTCACGGACGCCGCAGGCGCGCAGCACGTCCGCAAGGCGCACGCCGGTCCACTCCGGGCAGCCCACGGCCCCGGTGGTCCACTGATTGCCCGACGCCCGGGGCCGGAACTCGGCGCGGCCGTTGCCGCCGCATTCGAGTTGCAGCCGGTAGGTGTGATGCTCGAAGCGACCCATGAGTTCCTCCACGGTGAAGCGCGTGGGGTTGAGGCAGCTTTCGCCGTGGACCTCGAGCGTCCAGCCGGCGGCGTCGGTGTTTTCCGGTACCAGGCCGTTGTTGCGTACGAACAGGCGTTGCGCCGGAGTGACCAGGTCATCGAGCAGATGCGCCGGCGTTTCGGCATTCAGCGGCCGGTCGTTCAACAGGCGCAATCCTGGCTTGTCGGCCAGCAGCGTGTCCGGTGCAGCCTCGGCGAGCGCTACGGGAACGTACCCCAGCGGCATGAAGCGGGCGTAGGGGATGGCGCTGCGCAGAAAGGCAGCCGTGGTGCCGGCAAGGCTTACGCCAAGGAATCGCCGGCGCGATGCCAGCTCAAAGAGTCCGCGCTCCATTACTGGCCTCCCACGTAGGTTTCCAGCGCTGTGGACATGTTGGCGTACGAGCCCGCCAGGTTGGTGGCCATCGCATCCAGGTCGGCGCCTTCGTCGGCGGCGAAGCGGCCGATCCAATGCAATGTGCAGGTGCCGTTGCCGTGGTCTTCCACGCACAGGTCGGCTGCGTATTCCGTCATGCCGAGCGGCTTGCCTTCGGTGAGGCTGTAACACAGGCGCATGGCGCTGCCGTCCAGGAGGTCCAGACGCTCGCCAAGTCTGCCGAGGCCCGGAATGTCGAGGATGCGCACCATGCCGATGCCCTCGCCTTGCACCTCATAGGGTACGTCCAGGGGGTTCCAGTCCAGAAATGCGCCGAAGTCTGCCAGCACGGCCCATGCGGCTGTTGCCGGCGCCGCCAGCGTCTGTTGGTAGGTCATTTCCCGCACGGCTTATCTCCTCCATCTGCAGATGCCAGTGTTGCATCGCGCCTTTGCCATGCCAAGCGGCGCAGCGGTTTGCCGTGCCGTTGCTAGGCTTGCTGTATGAGTACCCAACTGACCGCCCGCGATTCGCAGCGGCTCACCCAGGCGCGGGATGCGCACCTGCGTGGCGAGCTGGCCAAGGCGCAGCCCGTTTACCAGCGTCTGGCGCGTAAGTACCCGCGCAATCAGGATGTGCGTTCGCTGCTGGCGGCGCTGCACCTGGACACCGGCCGGCCGGAGCAGGCGCTGCCGATGCTGCGCGGTGTGTGCCAGGCGCGTCCGCGGGATGCGGATGCACATTACAACCTGGGTATCGCCCATGCGGCCCTCGGTGCCTGGCAGGAAGCCGCTGCGGCCTATCGTCGCGCCCTGGGTTGCCAGAGCGCACACCCGCGGGCGGGCTACAACCTCGCCGTGGCCTGTCGGATGCTGGGCGACACCGCTGCCGCACGGGCAGCGCTGCTGGATGAGTTCGAACGTACTCCCGCGGTCGATACCTGCAGGCTGCTCGCGGAGATCTGCGAACAGGGCGGCGACGCGGACGAGGCACGTACATGGGCTGAGCGTTGTGTGGAGATAGAAGGGGCCGAGCTTTCCGACCTCATGCGGCTCGTCCGGCTGGGCTATCAGCACTGCGCGCGGAGTGCCAACGTCGCTACAGAGATGCTTCACACCTATCTGGCGTATGCAGAGCAGGCCGTGCGCTTCGCGCCCACGGATCCGCAGTCGCTGGCGCTGGCGGCGCGCATGTACACGCAGGCCGGTCAGTTTCGCTGCGCGCTGCCGCTGCTGGAGACGGCAGTGCAGATCGCGCCTGACGATGCGGAGCTGCGCACGCTGTTCGGTGTGACGTTGTGCACCACCGGCGACGCCGTGGAGGGCTGGCGTCAGCGCACCTGGCTTGCGCGCGCGGCGCAACCGGTGGATGCGCACGGCGCGCAACGCTGGACGGGACAGGCAGTTGCTGGCGCACGGCTGCTCGTGACTTGCGAGCAGGGCATTGGTGATCAGCTGCTCTACGCGCGGCTGCTGCCGCAGCTCGTTGATCGAGGCCTGCATGTGACGCTGCAGGCCGACGCGCGTCTGCTGGCTCTGCTGGCCCGCAGTTACCCCGGAGTAGAGTGCACCGCGGATGCGGTGGTTCCTGGCGCGCACGACTATTTCTGCTCCCTCGGCGAGCTGCATATGTATGCAGATACCCGCACACCTGCGCGCCTTGTGACGGATGCGCAGCAGGTGCGGGCGTTTCGCGAACGATTCACGGGCAAACGCACACTGGGCCTCTCCTGGCGCAGCCACAGCGACGCCAACGGTGCGTCGAAGAATGTACCGCTGGCGTCCCTGGCGCCGCTCCTCACACTGCCCGACATCACGATCGTGGATATCCAGTACGGTGAAGGCCACTCGGAGCTCGCCGCCTGGTGCGCCGCGGCGGATGTGCCGTGCGAACCGGCGCCCGTGGACTTCAACGCGGACATTGACGGCAGCGCGGCCCTGCTGGCAGCGCTGGACGACGTGGTGTGTGTGTCGAACGCCACCGCCCACATCGCCGCAGGGGTAAGAGCAGGGGCAGGGGCGCAAACCCACGTGCTGGTCGGCCAGCGACCGGTGTGGCACTGGCTCGACCATGGCGATGATGTGCCCTGGTATACCGGCGCGCGGCTCTATCGGCAGCAGGGTCTGGAAGGCTGGGATGCGCCGGTCGAACAGCTGATGCATGTATTGAGGGCCGAGTTGTGAACGAACAACCCATGCGTGTGTACATTGGTTATGACACGAGCGAAATCGTCGCCTGGCACGTGTTGGCGCATAGCCTGCACGAGCGGGCGAGCCGGCCACTGTCGATCACGCCGATCATGTTGTCACAACTTGGTGGGGTGTATGCGCGGCCCGGACATGCGCTTGCTTCAACGCAGTTTTCCTTCTCACGATTCCTGGTGCCCTGGCTTGCCGGTTACCGCGGCTGGGCGCTGTTCGTGGACTGCGACATGCTGGCGCGGGCCGACATCGCCGAGCTGTGGGCGTTGCGCGACCCGCGTTATGCGGTGCAGGTGGTGCAGCACGATCACAAGCCGTCCAACACCACGAAATTCAACAACAACGTGCAGACCCGCTATGCGAAGAAGAACTGGTCGAGCGTGATGCTGATGAACTGCGCCAAATGCACTGCACTCACACCAGAGTATGTCAACACGGCCA